>PLUT01000321.1 GCA_003162875.1 Granulicella sp. | reverse complement strand
ATCTTCGCTCCGACAACGGCCCGGAGTTCGTCGCCAGGGATCTGCGGAAGTGGCTCGCCGGTACGGGAGCGAAGACGGCCTATATCGAACCAGGAAGCCCATGGGAGAACGGCTACTGCGAGAGCTTCAACTCGAAGCTGCGGGACGAGTTCCTGAACGGCGAGATCTTTTACTCGATGAAAGAGATCAGGGTGCTGGCGGAGCGGTGGCGAGTCCACTACAACACCGTCCGGCCGCACTCTTCGCTGGGTTACCGGCCACCGGCCCCAGAGGTATGGGTGGCAAAGAGCTTGGGGTATGGAGAAGTGGAAACCGCTACGCGCTTCCCACTTCTCCACACCCCCGACTGCGACGAGATTACTAACCAACTCGTTGCGCTACACTAACAATCCAACTGGTGCAAAAGATCGGGCAGACCAATGCTGGAGTGCCGCGTAAAGCCGAGGTCCGTGAGCGAGAACCATGTCGGCGTTCGGAGCCAACGACAGTGTGTCCACCTGTCTGGCGGTCCGTCTCTAGCCCTTAAACTTGATGGCTTCTGCCCCCGCGGCCGGTGAACTCGAACTCACTTACAGCCGCACGAGTTGCGGATAATTAGTTGGCCCGGCATTGAAAGGGTTTGGGTTCCCGGAGTCGTACCCTCTTTGATCTGTCGCAACAGCGAATTCATCGCCGCGTCGACCATCTCCGGGATTGGTTGCCGCACAACGGAAAGAGGCACATCGAGAAAGGCCGCCAATTCAAAGTCGTCAAAACCGATCATTTTTGGTCGCTGCGCAGGCGAGAGCCGAAGTTCTTGGAATAATTTCATGATGTGGAGCACGGCAGTGTCGCTAAGCGCAAGAAGGGCTTCTGGCCTCTGCTCTGAAGAAAGCTCTACGCGTAGCATCTCGTCGAGCTCAGGATAGTCCTGGGCAACGATCATTCTTGATTGAAGGCCACGGGATCGCAACTCTGCAGAGTACCCATCCATCCTCTCCCGATAGCTGTAGGTTCCCGGCCTGGCAGTAACGCATGCCACAGCCTTGTATCCATGCTCGAGAAAATGCCTAGTGGCATTAGCCGCAGACTGTCGATTCTGAAGAAGCACTGAGTCCAACTCCGGTGAAAAGAAACTATCCAGAGAGACGATAGGTTCACTAGGGAGGACAGCACGGATGTCCTGGAGTGTTGTCCCGGGCATCGCAGTTATGATGACTCCTTCCGCGCGACAGCGCCGTAAAGTAAGAAGGTCGTTCAATTGTTCTTTGGGATCGTTGTGATGGGTGAGGAGCGCCACAGTGTAGCCCTGCTCACTGGCTAGCTCTTCGATTCTTTGCAGAGCGTGGCTAAAGTAGGCATTGGAGACTTTAGGGAACAGAACACCAATTGTCCGGCTGCGGCCGCCCCGCAACGATCGCGCGGTCTCATCTGGCTCATAGTCGAGTTCACGAACAGCCTTTTCTATCCGCTCGGCAAGTTTAGGCCTTACCGTGATGCCACGAAGATGGCGCGAAACGGTGGACGCGCCCACGCCAGCGGATTCAGCAACGTCTATAACGGTCGATCTTTTCGCCATTCGAACGATGACACCTCATCTTAAGCTTCAGGCTCAAATTTGATCATAAGTCATGGGGGCAGTATGTCGGATACCGCACGCCCGAGAACCCGTTGGTAAGGAAGCTTAAGTGAGAGGAGGAGCCGGATTTTCCCGGCTCCTCCCGTTGGTTGAGGCGTTGCAGTGGTTTACCAGCTGATGCGCGCTGATCCTTGGAACTCGCGTGGGTAATTAGCGATCTTCGAGAGCACGCCGAAGTTGCCCACGTTGTCAGAGGTGCTAGAAACCGACAGGGTACCCGGTCCGACGTATATTACGTGGTTGGCCACATTGGTCGCGTCAACTTCAAACAGAAGCTTCCATTCGTGATAGATCGGGAAGCTCCTTTTGACGGCCAAGTCCAGGTTGTAAGTGGGCTGCGTCCAAAGATCAGGTAAAGCCGCCACCCGGGCCGCCGTGCCGGGAACATAGTCTTCAGGGCCATTGCATACGTAGTAGGCCTGTTCAATTGTCGAATGGTAGGGTGTTGCTGTTCCTGCCGTGCATGTACCGCCGTTAATCACCGTAAATGCAGCCGGATTGAGATAGTCGACCTTGCTTATAGAGTTGGGGCTGTTCGTATCAAAGCTTACCGGGGCGCCGGTTGGGGTTTTGCCCCATCTGTTCTGGCGTCCAGTCTGTCCGGGAACGACGCTGGGCATACAAGTACCCAGAATTCCGCTGCCGGCGCAACCGCTGCCTGTTACCAGGATTGGAAGACCGGAGTGAGCGGTGCCGATGCCGGAGACGGTCCAATCGCTGAAAATAGAGCGGTACGCAAAGTTGTCTCCACCCCAGTGCCCGCGACCAAGGGGTAACTGGTAAACCACGGTCGCAGTCAGGTTCTGGGGCTGCGAGGCGGCGGAGATACTACGATCGAGGCGGTTATTGCCTGATTCGCGGAATGTTCCCAGGTCGTCGATCGACTTCGACCAAGTGTAGTTGACCATGAAGCTTAGGCCGTTGGAGAGACGTTGCCGAACGCTCACTTCGAGGGCATTCCAGTTCTCGTTGCCCACAAAGCTGGTCTGGTCGCTGACGCCGCTGTATTGAGGAAAGGCCGAGTAGTATTGAGACACGGAATTGCTGGCATAGTAGTTGGCAGGGTTACTGTAAGGATTGGGTGGCGTGAAACCGAACCCTCGTGCCAGCGCAAGGTTGGTTGTGGTCGCTTTCTGGCCTATAAGGGAATAGAGGCAAGCGGCACCGGTGCAAGGCGCTGCCGTGGTTGCAGTTTGGGTGGGAAGAGCATATCCAGCGAGCGGAATCATGGATGGAGAAAGTCCATTGTTCCTTGTGTAGTTGGCGCTACCGACACTGATGAAGTGACCCTCGCTGCCGACGTATGTGACTGTGGCGGACATATTCTTGGTGAGTGCGCGCTGGAAGCCGAAGGTCCAGTTGATGTACTCGGGAGAGCGGGATCCGAGATACGAATCGAAGTAAGCGGGCGATCCGTTATTCGAATTCGCTTCTAAAGCGGTTTCGGCCGTGCCGAACTCAGACAGATTGGCTCCCACCGGCATTTTGCCGGCCGCAACCTGCTGAGCTATCACAATCGATGGATTCGATATCGAGCCCGTCCATCCGCAGGGGGTAAAGCCGTCGTTTGCAAATCCACTGGAATTATTGGCGCATGAACTGCCATCCCAATAGAAAGAAGGAGCGTTGCTGACGCCACCAGGAGCTGATGCCGAAGGGATAAGTCCCATCTGGGAAGGCACATGCTGCGATCCTCCACCGGCAGTCCAGTCTCCACGTGAATAAGCGACGTCGTAGCTGGCCCGAATGACGGTCTTGCTATCTATGGAATAGGCCAGTCCAAGGCGCGGCGCAATGTTCTTGTACCACATCGCGGAAGGCGAGTGCAGACCGGTATAGGGGCCGTTGCTGGCTGTACCGCCGGCAAACGCAAGCGTGCCAAAGTTCCCCGTGTTCAAGTTGGAGCCGGTCGGGTTCAGCCATGTCATCTGGTCGTGAGCTTCATGAAAGGAGCCGAAGAGATCCCAACGCACGCCCAGGTTCAAGGTCAGCTTGGAGTTCACCTTATAGTCGTCTTCCGCCCAGAAGGAGGGGCTGAACCAGCGCGCCCCCCACTCGGGACTGATGCTCACGCTACTGCCGCTCACGGCGCCCAGCATATAGCTGGCAAAGGATGAGCCCGTGGTCAGTCCGGACCCTGCGGAGTTATACCCTTCCGTTTGAGCTGCGGAAAATGTGTATGTCAGCGGTGTTGAATTGTCGGTTGTCCATGAGTTGAACTGCACTTCAACCGACTGTCCGCCGAAGGTGAGGTTGTGTTTGCCGTGTTGCCACTGAAGATTGTCCATCAGCGCGTAGGAGTCGTTAACCTGCCCATGCCAGTTATAGCCGCCCTCGTTGACGGGGGAATCGACGCCGCCGGAGAAGGAGATGCCCGGGAAGCCGACGGTTGCCTGCCCTGGAGGTGTATTGAGCAGACCGGTCGCTGCGGCGTTGTAGATGGCTTTTTGGTTCTGGTTGGAATCCAGGCTCTTGTAGCGCCCATAGGCAATGGCGACCTGGTTCACCAGATGCGCGTTGATAGTAGAGGTGTCCCTAAGAATATCAATGTTGGTCGTCGGCGCATAGAATTGATTGCCATTGAACGGCGGCGGAAGCGCGTTGGCGGCGCCCCCGGCGAGGTCGTATCCTCCGGCGACGGATTGGCGGCCGAAGGCAACGATCAGGCTGATGCGGTTCGCCTCGCTCGCACTGTAGTCCAAGCGTCCCATTTGGTACCAGTTGGACAGTCCGCTGGGATAGCCGATGGTGAGGTTATTGCTATAAAAACCCTGAGCGGCTTGTGCCGAGTAGGGCTCCATGAATTGGTTGATGTAGTTCGAAGCGGTCGAAAAACGGCTGGCAGGAATGTGGTCGTTCGGGAAGGCCGTCCGTTGACAGACGGGATTGACGCCTCCGCAATTCGGCACAGTCTGCGATCCGGGATCGTAGATGTCGTAACAAGGATTGGTGGTCGAGCCGATCACACAGCCCGATTTGCCATTCGCTGTCGCATATCCACTGAAGTCGGCGTATCCCAGCGGCGCTCCGGACGGGCTATACCCCAACATAGCAAGCGTTGGGATGGTCTGGGCATGGGGCGCAGGTCCAGCCGCGTAGCGATATGTACCATAGTTGTAAAACAGGAAGAGCTTGTTCTTGATGATTGGACCGCCTATCGCGATGCCGGCCTCATTCATGTGTTCGGCGGACTTGACACCGCCCAAATTGCACCAAGGGGTCGACGCCGTCAATGCCGCGCTGCTGCAGACGCCGCCCTGGGGGATGGTCGCGCCCGTGTTAGTCGGGATCTTGTTGGCGGAAGACCACGCATCCAATGCAGTGTTGCGGAAGTACTCATAGACTGAGCCATGGATCTGGTTTCCGCCGGACTTGACCGTGTAGTTTTGCACTCCCTGGCCGGCATACTGGGCGGAGTAGCCTGCGGTCTCCACCTGAAACTGGTCGACGGCGTCGACGCCAAGGGCCGTCCAGGTGTAGCGCACATCGCCGACGCCGTCTCCCTCGGGCAGATTGACGCCATCGATGTAGACTTCAGAGGTGCCGCCGCCGGGGTTGCCGCCGTTGGCGGCGCCCGAGGCATCGGTGGGGTTGCCGCCGGCTGAGGCAGCATAGGTGTTCTGAACGCCGGGCATCAGATAGGCAAAGTCGGTGGCGCGCCGTTGATCGGGCTGGCCGCTCGCGCCCATCAAAAGCGGAAGGCTGGAATACATCTCGTTGTCCATCACGCCGCCGATCTGGGCGTCGGTCGTCCCCAACGTAGAGATAGGAGGCGCATCGGATACGGTGACAGTGACATCAGTTCCGCCGACAGTCAGTTTGACATTGACCGCGACGGTTTGCAGAGCATCTACCGTCACATTTTTCTGCTGATACTTCTCAAAGCCCGCAGCCGTCACCGTGACGGCGTAGACGCCGGGTAGGAGCGGAGTGATGTTGTAGTCGCCTGCCGTGGTGGTAATGCGAGTCGTATTCACGTTCGTGTCGACCGCGGTTGCAATAACCATTGCCTTCGCAATCACGGCGCCGGTCGGGTCAGTTACCGTGCCGGAGATCGCGCCGGTGCCGGCCATCTGAGCCTTCGCAACGGTTGCAATCAACAAGAGCACTACGAACAACCCAAAGCCGCGTCTCGAGCATTTCTTGAAAAAGGATGTTGCCGTCTGGGCGCATCGTGTTCGCTTGTACATCACAACATCACTTCTCATGATTGTTGGCCTCTTAGACATCTGCATGCCGATTCCGTTCTGGAACGCCTTTGACGGCATCCCTGAAAAATTAGGTCTCTTCCGTAAATTGCGGACTGGAGCACTATCAGCCCTAACTAGCAACGTTGTCAATATAAAAAGTGGCAGCGTTGCCAATAAAATTGCCTCAGTAAACATATCCGAACTAACTATTTATTTATGAGTAGTTTAACGCTTAGTTGCCCAGCGGATCAACCAAGAAGCTTCGATGCAAGTCGCTGGCCCAAGTCTCTTAGAAGGACCCGCCTTAGTTGCATCAGAACCGCCGATACGCCAAGCCGCCTCGCACGGGAGGTCGGAGCCAGGCTATAGTCTCAGCCCCCAACCTTTTGCGTGTCACTCCAGCGACGTCTAATGTAACCTGCTGAACAGTGAGGACCACGGCGTTGGTTGCGATTCTTCTGTTCGGTCGCATGCTGGCCTAAGCGATGCAGACCCAATCAACACGCTTTACTGTCTTCCTAGCTTCCATCGGCGCACTGACTTCGATATCGATCGACATGAGCCTCCCGGCCGTGCCCGCAATTGAGCACGCATTCGGTGTGGCCGCAGGACGCGGTGGCCTGACCGTGAGTCTTTTCCTCGCCGGGTACGGATTAACTCCGCTGGCGGGCGGACCACTCGCAGATCGCTTCGGCCGCCGCCCAGTTCTCCTGATTTCGCTGATTCTCTTCGGAGCTTCGGCACTCGCGTGCTCTATCTCTCCCAGCTACACGATGCTCCTGGTGTGCAGGCTCCTGCAAGGCTGCGCCTCAGGAGTTGCTACAACTCTTCCGCTCGCGATTGTGCGGGACCTGCTGCAGGGTAGTCTGGCACGGCAGCGCATCTCCGAGGTCACGACGATCAACAATATGATGCCAATCGTGGCCCCGATCATAGGCTCTTCGTTGATGACTTTGGGAAGTTGGCGAATTGTCTTTGAGGCTCAGGCGGTCTTTGCCGCAGCCATCGTTATTACTCTTCTCATAGACTTTCAGGAGTCACTTCCTTTGGCGCTCCGCCAGCGGCTGCACTTGGCTCATGTCCTAAAGAACTACGGCCAACTGATGACGAATCGCACGTTCGTGGTCTACTCTCTGATGTACGCTCTCAACTTCGCTTGCATGTTCTCGTTCGTTTCATCCTCCCCGCTGATCCTCATGCAGCGATTGGGTGTGACTCGTTTCGCTTATGCCGGGATCTTTACCGTGATCGCGATGGGAACTCTCCTCGGTTCCTTTACCAGCGGAATTCTTAGCCGTCGTCAGCACCCACTCGGCGGAATGGTGATTTTCGGACAGGTTCTCATGGTCGTCGCTTCGTCCGGCGCGGCTGCTCTGCAATTGGCACGGATACACCAGCCAATTGCGATTGTGATTCCAGCCTTCCTGACACTCTTCGGTTTCGGCCTAACTGGGCCGGCTATAACCTTAGAAGCTCTGGAACCGCTGCCCGCACTGGCCGGATCGGGATCCGGTGCGCAACGCTCGATTTTGATGATCTTCGGTTCGGGCACGAGCGGATTTCTTGCCGCCTACTGCTCGCGAAACTTGGTGCACGCTGAAGCCGCCACCACCCTGACCATGGTTGCAACCGGGCTTGTTTCGCTCATTTTGTATGTTGTTTTTATCCGCCGGGGCCAATCGAATAAGGCCGATGCTATGGTGTTCTGATATGCGGGCGATCAGGAGACCGGTTGTGTCCGGAAGCTAGACTGCCTCCCCAACCAATACTCCGAGGTGATCCGCCGCGAACGGAACAAATTCGACCACCACGTCCGAGGGTTCCGGAATGAGAGCCGCGCGGGACCGTCGCAGATGTTGTTCCATCGCCAGACATGCACGTCCTGGATCCCGAGACCTAATAGCAAAATAGATACTGTTGTGCATTTCGGCCTCTTCTGCGAAGTCTAGGGATTGCTCCCAACTTCGGTCTTTGGCGTCGTCGCTCGCGGTAACGCCATCAATCATTGCACTCAGAATAGGGTTGCCACATGCGAGGGCCACCATCTTGTGGAAGCGAATGTCTTGGACGCGGAGTCGTTCCGGCGTAACCTCTGCACCGCATAGGCATGCGACAAGTTCGCCAAGGTCAGCAATCTGCCTTCTTGTTGCACGTTTTGCGGCGAGCGCCGCAATCTGTGGTTCGAGTGCGAGACGTGTCTCAAACATTTGCCAGACGGAGAAGTTGTAGAACTCACTGATTGCTTCGAGCGGCCCGTAGTGCAGGTCCATCGCAACAAAGGTTCCGACGCCATGAACGCTCTTGAGAACTCCGAATGCGGTGAGGTGAGTGATGCCCTCGCGTAAACTCGCTCGACTGATGCACAACTCGCGAGCGAGCTGACGCTCGGTCGGCAAGCGGTCTCCTGGTTTTAGTTCGCCTCGCATCGCAAGCGCGCACAAGTGTTTTCGAACCTGCATGGAAGCTTGTTCGCGCTTGATGTTCGTTGAGCCCGTACCGCTACCCCCATTTCAAAGCCGCCGGTTACTGGCAACGATGCCAGTTTTTGTGATAATAGTCAAATGGACAGCTAAGACTTCACAATTCGTGTTGGAAGCCCTCCAGTTCCCAGTTCCACCAGCTCTCACCAAGGTGGTGGCAGTTACTTGAATTCGAAATGTCGTTTGATTCCCCGAGGCCACCCATGAAACGCCGTACTTTTCTTCGCAGCGCAGCTGTAGTCGGATCTGCGGCGCTTGCAAAGCCTCTGTTTTCGCTTTCCGTCAATGCACCTGCCATTAGGGAAGCGACGGGTGTTCAGCGAAATACACCGTTCGGTAAGAACGGCATTATGGTTCCCGACGAAGGTTGGCGCATGTGGCCAGACACGAAGGCCGCCTGGCAGGATGACGAGATATTCCTCCCCGAAGATATTGAGTTCCAGAAGCTTCCCACGAATTCGCCTACCGGCGGATGGCAGGTACTCGACAATCAACTCGGAACGGAGCTGACACTACCGGCTACGGTCGAACAGTTCCACTGGGGCCTCACCGGTTTTCGTCCATATCGCGAGGAATATAAGTTTGAGACGACCGACGATGAGTTAAAGAACGGCGCCTACTACGGTGTCTCCTGGTGGTGGCGGGAAATTGAGATTCCTCCCAGCTTTCAAGGCAAGCGCATCCTGCTGCACATCCGAGCTACGCGCCAACGTGCCGAAGTCTATTTAAACCGCAAACTAGGGCGCGTTCACACTATTCCAAATCTGTGTTAATGTCTGTGAATGGAGCTTACGGAAGCGCAGTATGAACGGATCAAGGATGGGTTGCCGGTACAGCGCGGCAACATTCGCCTGAGCAATCTGCAGGTGCTGAATGCGGGGCTGTACGTTGCGGAACAGGGCTGCAAATAGCGTGGTCTTCCGAAGCGCTTCGGTCGCTGGCACACCATCTACACGCGGATGAATCGCTGGTCGAAGAACGGCGTTCTGGACCGGGTGTTCGAGAAGTTGCAGGCCGAACAGATCGTTCGCATCAAGATCGAGGCCTTCGCTCTCGAATCCACCTCTATCAAGGTGCATCCGGATGGCACCGGCGATCTAAAAAAAACGGACCCCAGTCCATCGGCAAGTCGCGCGGCGGATGGAACACCAAGGTTCATCTGGTTGCCGCGAATGCTCGAACGGCCATAACCTTCGCGCTGTCTCCTGGCAACGCCCACGATGCACCCGAAGGACGCGCCCTGCTGACCGAGCTTGGTCCGATGCCGGAGGGTCTGCCGATGCTGATGGATCGCGCCTACGAGGGCGACGAGACCAGGCAGCTGGTGCTCAGCCTCGGCATGGTCCCCATCGTCCCTCCCAAGTCCAACCGCATCGAACCGTGGGAATACGATCGCGCCCTCTACAAGAAACGCAATGAGATCGAACGGCTCTTTCGGCGACTCAAGGGCTTCCGCAGAATCTTCTCTCGCTTCGAGAAGCTCGATGTCCCCTTCCTCGGCTTCCTCACCTTCACCCTCATCATCGAAGCACTGCGTTAGTGTGAACACGCCCTAGTTGGCTACTCCATCATGGAAGAACTACCGTTTGAGTGCGATCTCACCCAAGCGGCCCAGCCAGGAAAAAACCTGCTCTGCATTCGCATTACCAACCCCGGAGGACGTCTGGACTGGGTCGACGGGAGCCGCATCACCTGGGGCCACGTCGAGTTCCAGAAGAGCCACGGATTCGGCGGCATTGATCGCGCCATGATGCTCAGCGTGCATGGCGACCTCCGCATCGCCGACGCTTGGGTATTAAATACTCCCCAGCCAAAGCAGATAACGGCGCACGCCACGCTGGAAAACAAATCCAGCGGCGCGGCTACAGGAAACCTGCGCTTCGCAGTGATTGATCCCGTTGGCCAAAAAGTTCTGGTGTCGGTCGATATGCCGGTGGACCTCGCCGCCGGCCAAAGCACCACCATCTCTTCTTCACTCAGCGCGCCCTCCACCAAGCTATGGGATATGGACACTCCAAATAACTATCTCAGATGAGTTTTAGCCCATTGAATCAATTGGGTTTGTTGTAGTTTTGGTTGAGGGGTGTTGAAACGCCACTCGCACTCCTTCAAGTAGAGGTAAAAGTGGGTGGCGGGGATGCCGTTGAAACGACGCATATGACGCTTGGTCTGATTCCAGAAGTTCTCGATGCCGTTGATGTGGTTCTTCTGATCGACCACGACAAACGACTCTTGCGCATCGCCAGACCATCCTATCCCTACTTCATAGAAAAGTAGTTATCTAGGACAGCCCCTAAACTTTTCTCACTTTTGCTATCTATCGTTTGGCAGTCCTGTAGTGAACCTTGTGCGCGTTTTGGGTTGGCATCAGGTCCTTCTCGTCGCGCGCTTCATACAAAACTGATGGAGAAGAGGCCACTATCTAAATCGCTCCGATCTGAATGGCCGATTAGGGAGGCTCGTAGGCAGACGTAGAGGCAACCGTCCCCATTTATTCATTCTCTATTTCTCAATCTTCGTAACACCCTGGCCCATCGCTATGCTGGCACCGGCCGATGCTTGCACGTTGAAGCTCTTCACTGCGACCTGGACGTACTGCAGCGTGGCACCTTTAGTTGCCTGAATGGACACATTGAATAGCCGGAGACCGAGGATCGGGGACTCCGGCAAACCCACAACGACAGCGGCCTCCTTCGACCTCTTTGCGCGAACGTTTGAGATGGTAATGTCATGAAAGCGGGGCGTCAGCCGCGTAATCGGAGCTGGATCGATCGATGTTGGGATCTTTGGGTAAAACTCAGTGATCAGGATTGCGGTACCCACATCCTCCATGTCGAGGTGGCTGTAGCTCAGTGGTCCGATATCGCCACCGCGGTCTCGATTCGCTTTGATACGAATGCCTGTTCCTGTGCCCTTGAAATGGACCCGTTCGACACGAACTCTCTGGACTCCGCCGGATACTTCGCTTCCAATGGAAAGTCCGTGTCCGTTCAGAAATGTGCAATCCTTAATACTGATGTCAGTGCTCGGCGCATCGGGTCCGGGTGAATTCGGCTGCCCGCTCTTGATCGCAATATTGTCATCGCCCGTGTCGATGACCACATGGTCGATTACGACATGGCTGGAAGAGAACGGATCGATCCCGTCTGTGTTGTGCGAAGTCGTGGGTGCCAAGACCTTCATATTGCGGAAGACAACGTCATCGGAGTAATAAGGTACGATCTGCCACATGGGAGAATTTTGTGCCGTGATGTTCTCCATCCTCACGTGTTTGCAATGGTCGAACACGATGAGTCTTGGCCGCGTGTAGCCCGGCTCGCGATGGGGCCACCAACTGTCTCCTCGCCCGTCGATCACACCGCCGCCCGTTATCACGACGTCAATCGCATCTTTCGCCGTCAGAAACGCTCTTCTCGACAATTCTCCAAACTGCTGCTCCTCGGGGAAGTCGTCGTGATCACTGGATGCGGCGAGGGTTGTTCCGGCGGCGACGGACAAGGTGATTTTGCTTCGCAGAGTGATAGGCCCGCTGATGAAGGTCGGTGCGCCTGCTACCCTGACCGTTCCTCCCGTCTTTGCGCAATCGTCGATCGCCGCTTGAATCGCAGCTGTATCTTTCGTCCGGCCGTCGCCAGTTGCGCCATAGGTATGAACGTCGCAGATTTTCTCAGCGCGAGCACTTGCTCCACTTGAGACGGAGAATAAGACAAGAACAAGTAACAAGTTGAAGCGCATTCTCACTGCCTCTCATGATTCAGGAAGCGGTTGACGCTAGTGCAATGGGGAATGAAACAAATCGACCGCGCCCCCAGCGGATCGGAAGCATCGATGCCACGCTAACTGGAGGAAGGCGCCCCAACGAGCCCTCGACGACCTAAATGGACAGCCGTGTTATGCCCCCCAACATATTGCTGCGTTGATCATTCTATGGCAACGTTGCCACTTAAGGCAACGGTTTTGGGGACAATTCCTCAGACGCTGCCATAATGGTCTTGTCGGCCAAGATGTTTATTTGAAAAGGAGATGCAAGTGAGGGGTACCCGGCAAAGACGGCCAACAGTCACCGACGTTGCGAGAATGGCAAAGGTGGGTGCGTCGACTGTGTCCCGATACTTGCGGGGTATCAGTATCCGCTCGGACGCAGCACTGCGCGTCTCGGCCGCTATAAAGCAACTTGGCTATACGCCCGACGAAGCAGCGAGGGCTTTGCGGGGGGGCTCAACCCGCACCATCGGACTCGTCGTACCGCAAGTCGACAACACCTTCTTCAGCAGGGCGATTCAGGCGATTGAGTCTGAAGCGCATCGGCGAGGCTTCGCTATCATCCTGCTGCTTCATGAAGAAGATAAGGACCGCCAGCTCCAACAGTTGGGCACCCTCAGGCGCTACCGCGCCGATGGTGTCATTCTTGCCTCCGCTACAGGAAGTACGCCTGATGAGATCGCATCGGTTTTAGGAGAAACCCCCGCCGTTGCGTTCGACCGGGCACTCTCGATGGACTTTGATTCCGTAATGTTGAGGAATCGGGAGGCCGCCCGCGTCGCTACGGACCACCTCCTCCGCCATGGGCATACAGGTGTCGCTTGTGTGACCGCAAAAACGGATCTAGTCACTTTCAGAGAACGCATCCTGGGATATACCGACGCAATGCACAGCGCAGGGCACAAACCCCAAGTGATGGAGGCTCTCGACTATAGTGATCTACGGTTAATGCTGGCCTCCGCTCTATCCCACCGGCAACACCCAGACGCACTCCTTTCTCTAAGCAATATGGCAACCGGCAGCATCTTGTTCGCCTTCAATGACATGGGTCTTGCAGCGAAGGACAGACTGCCACTCATAGGTTTTGATGATTTTGATTTTGCTCCGCTCATGAATCCTGCACTTACAGTGATCCGACAGCCGGTGGACCTGATGGTCCGTTATGCCCTCGATCTTCTGTTCCGTAAAATAGATGGGCGAGAAAAAGTAACATCGCCCGGGGACGCCCCGCAAGGCGCTCAGATCATTACGTTAGCTGGTGAACTCGTTTGTCGCCGCTCCTGCGGCTGCGATTGAGGGAGTTCGATGGCATTCGGGAATCCTTATCCTTAATAAGTGTGGGCCGATAAATCGCAGGTAACTCTGGCGCCTCAACTGGAGGTGTCGACTGTGCTGGCGGCGGATCAAGGTCCGACGTTCGCCGCCAGCGGCGTCGTGACCGCGGTGGCCAGGCCGATGAACTTGGACAGTATGTTACTGCCGGAGTTGTCCACCGCAACTCCGATCGGCGTGTTCAGCGAACCATAGCCCCCCGCAGGATCGGAGCCAGAGGAGGTGCCGTAGACAAACTGGCCGAGACCACCGGACACCGAGGCGTTGGCGGCCCAGATCGAGGTACCATCGCTGGCGACTCCCCCGGCAGTGACAGAGGTGGATGCCAGCGGGCTGGACGGCGTGGGTACGCCACCCGAACTGAACTCGCTCAGAGCGCCAGCCATAGCCGCGCCTGTGGTGAAGCCCGTTGCGAGGGATCAATCGCCACCGCCACCGGACCCTGTAGAGCATTGTCCGTGAAAGTTGAGATATAAGAACCCGCGTTGCTGAGCTTCACGACGCTGCTACCGTTGGTCCCGCTGGTGACGTAGACGTTGCCGTTGGAGTCCAGAGCGATGCCGCTCGGCACGGTGATTTTGGTGTTCCCCGTAAATGGCGAGCCTGAGAGAGCTGTCCCTCCCGCTCTGAGGCCGGTCACGGAGTTGCCATTGAAGTTGGCAACCCAGGCGGTGCCGGCCGAGTCAATCGCGATGGCCGAAGGCGCGTAGATTCCACCCGCCGTATAGCTGCTGGACGTGGCAAAGTTGGAGGCCACGGTGAACTCGATCACGGAGTTGCCGGCGGTATTGGCAACCCAGAGATTGCCGCTGCAGTCGAACGCGATGCCTTGGGCGTCGATGAGGCCGGCGGCAGTGGGGGTGGCCAGAACGCTGCCCGTCGGTGAGAACTCAGCTACCGTGGACCCACCTTCGTTCGTGACCCAGACGTTGCCGCCAGCGTCGACTGCAATCGCATAGCATGTAGAGAGAGTGCTACTACCGCCCATCGTGACGGCCAATGTGAAATCGTTAGGAGCCACGCCCACGGAGGGCTGGAAGGGCGCTTGCGCGGACACCAGCGAGGTCAAGGCTGTAATCGTCGCGTTACCGGGATTCTTGGCCATCGCCAGCGCCGCACCGAAGGTGTCGCTCGCACCGGTGGCCACAAACAATGAGGTGCAAGCCGTGCTGGAGGCACCATTGGTATTCACGCAAGCAGCCAGAATGTCGGCGAGGGTGTTCAGCTCCGTAGTGGGCACGTTCACTCCTGCTGCCAGGTTCGCTCCCCCGGGGGTGCCCGAGGTGGTGTTGGCCAGCAGTGCGGCGTTGGCGAAGGCATTAACCAGGCCTGTTGGGTTCGAACCGCTGGCGCAGATGCTGGTGAGGCTGGAAGTGAGCGGCGCAAGAGCATAAGCCATTGCGACGGTGGTGACCTCGTCCATCGTGATGAACGTGGTATTGGCGTTCGCCAGCAGCGTTGCGCAGGAGCCGAGCGCTGCTGCCAATAGGAATTCACTGGAGCGGTTTCACAGTACCTGTGGCCTGGCAAAGATTGTGCAATGTGGTTTTCCTTGAGAGAAAACCACGCGAGCGCCCTTCGCTCCGGGGCACGCCTACTGTGAAACCGCTCGATTCGGTGAATTCAGATTTAACTCGCCCTTGCGTTGTTCCCAAGAAGCACCTTCTTGCCGGAAACCTCTCTGATTTTTTCCTCAGTGCCTGCCGATGTGCCAGAGAACGCCGCAAGCGAGCCGCAGGTCGTTCTGTGTGTTGGAGGCACTATTTGGCAGCGCGGTCCTTACATAGTCCATCTCCAGCAAGCGCACGCCGAAACTCTTCGAGAAGAACAGATTCATGCCTCCGCCGACCTGGAGGGCAAACGATCCGGCGCTGGACGTGGTTCCCGAGCTTGCGGGGAAGACGCCGTTGAAGGCATGAACGCCGCCGAAGAGCCCCTGGCCGTAGAGTTGCAGGTGGCGCACATCCGTGGTCGCGGCGTGGCCGGCCCGTGCGGTATAGGTATAGCGCGGACCGGCCATGAATGCGATCTTGTTCACATCCACGCCGGGCGCGAAGTTGGAGGCATGGTCTCCGGTCAGGCTGGCGGCGATGCCCAGCCCCCTTCTGAAAGTCACTGCCGCGTCTGCGCTGCCTCCCTGCAGCCAGGAACAGCCGCAGTTGCCGGGCTCAAGTTCTGCCCGCTCCGGCGCATAGGTTACGGCCAGGTCGGTGGAGACAATGGCCGGGCTTGCGCCGGAATGGGGCTGTTGCGCCCAAGCGGTAGCTCCGGCCAGCATGCATGCGCCCACTAGGAGCACCCTTCCGCGGATTGATCGACGCATCTTCATCCGTCTCCTTGTCACTCAACCGTGAGGGTCACGGTGGTGGAGTGCGACAGCGTGCCCGAGGTTCCGGTCACCGTCACCGTGTAAGTTGTTTGTTGCTGACCGAAGAAGCCGCTGGCGGAGCCGCATCCGCTCAGTCCAGCCGCTACGACCAGGCCTGCGCCGAGCAACAACAGCAGCGAAACCGCACGCTTGAGCCGTCTGCCCGCGCGGCGCAATTGACCCGCAAATGGCAGCAGCAGCAGCGCAAGCGCGAACGGAGCCAGCCTGCGGCCCGGGTCATGGGTGGGCTGCAGGGCTGCACCAGTCTGCGGAATCTGGATGGTCAGCGTCACTGTCGTCGTCCCCGACCCCGCGAGCAGCGTGGCCGGCGAGAAGGTCGCTATCGCGCCTGCTGGCAGGCCACTGACAGACAGTGTCACCGCCGCCGGGAAGGTAGTCGCGTTGAGTGGGCTCACGGTGAAGGTGTAGACGGCTGTACCACCGGGCAACACTGTCACCGAGGTGATCGAACTGGAGCCATTGGTAACCGAGATGGCAACGCCGAAGTCGTCGACCACCTCGGTCAGCGCCGCGCTGGCTGACGAGACAAAGTTGCCGTCGCCGCTGTAGACCGCCGTGATTGTGTGTGAACCGACCGCCAGACTCGACGTGGTCAGGGTCGCCACTCCGCCAGCCAGTGTGCCCGTGCCCAGCGGCGTCGCGCCATCCAGGAAGGTCACCGTGCCGGTCAGCGGTCCGGCCGCCGAGGAGACCGTCGCCGTCAACGTCACCGCGTTCTGGACCAGCACCGGGTTGGAGGAGGATGCCAGCCCAATCGCCGCCGGTGCAGCTTTTCCGACCGTCAGGGTCTGCGTGACCTCGGTCGCCGCCTGCCAGAGCGCATTGCCCGCCTGGTCGGCAGCAACCACCACGGATCCAGCGCCGGTCGCCGTCAGCACGTTTCCGCTGAGTGTCGCCGGACCGGACTTGACGGTAAACGTAACCGGCAGGCCCGAAGTGTCCGTTGCGCTCAGCGTAATCGGCACCGCGCCGTAGGTCACCGGCGTCAACGAGTTGAAGGCGATGGTCTGCGCCTGCGGGCCCACCTGCACCTGGAAGCTCAAGGCGGTGGCTGCCCTATAGTCGGTGTCGCCCGTATAGCTCACCGCAACCGTGTAGAGCCCCGAGACCTGCGTATTCGGAATGCTCACGGTGGCCGTGCCGCTGGAGATTGCCGCCGTCTGGGCGTTGCCTGTGCCGATCGTGTAGCTGATGGTCCCAGTCGGCGTTGCAATGCCCGCGCCCGAGTACTGTCCCGCCACCATCACCGAGACCGATCCTGCCTGGTTGAAGGCCACCTGCACCGGCTGCGCCGACAAAGCCGGGCCGGTCAACGAGGACGTGGCCTTGGCGATGGTCATCGTGCCGTTGGCGAAGCCGAAGGTGTAGTTGGCCGCGGCCAGCGTGCCCTGCGCCACGGTGATGGTGTAGCCACCCACCGCGCTCGGCACCGCCGGCACGGTCGTCAACGATGCCGAGCCGGTCACGACCGTTGCCGCTGTGTCCGTGCCTTGGAAGCCGGTGATTGCCGCAGTGTAGGACGGCAACGCCGCGCCGTAAGCGATGGCTGGCGAGTTTGCCGTCACCAGAAGCGACGCCTTGTTCACGATCAGCGTGACATTGGCCGTGGCTGTGGTGTAGTTGGTGGTATTGGTCGGGGTGAAGGTGACCGAGAGCGTCTGTGATCCAGACCCCAGCACCGCTCCGGCAGCCGGTGAGTAGGCAAATGTTCCGGCCACGGTTGAGCTGGCGTCGAGCTGGGTTGCGCCGAGCGCCGTGCCATAGGAGATCGCCGCTGGCGTCGGCCAGGTGATCGCAGGGGTGGCCTGACTGACCACGATGCTCTGTGTTACCTGCGTCGCAGCCATATATCCGTTACTGCTTGTGTAGGAAGCCGATAGGCTATGGGTGCCCGCGTTCAAACCGGTAACCATGGCTGTAGCAACGCCGTTGCTGACCGTGGTGCTGTAGATTGAGGAGTCGACCATAAACACGAGCGTGCCGGCGGGCGTGAGCGCCGCGCCGGAGACCGTGGCGGTGAGAGTAACGGCCTGACCGTAGACAGGCGATGCAGGTGCCAAAGAACCTAACGTTATCGTGGATGCAGGAGCTATTGCGGGCCCAGTGAGCACGAGTTCGACCACAGACGGGCTGGAGAGGGCGGCGTTGGTCAGGTTGCCGTTGAACGTAACCGTATCGATGGTTGTCGCGTATGTAGTGGGGGTATAACTGGCCGTGAGCGCACAGACACCGCCAATCGTCAGGCCCCCGGCCCCAGCACTCGAGAGCGTGCAATCGGTCGAGGGCGCTGGAACAAGGCTGTAATCGGCGCTGTCGGTCTGGCTGAACGAGGTTCCCGCGAAGGCGCTGTTGCCCGATTCAAGCATGCTGAAGTTTTGTGGCGCTGCGGACGGTCCCGCGAACTGGAAATAGCCCTTGGTACGCATCAGCTCAAGGACAGCGCCCGACTGGCCGGTGTACAGGTTGCCGCCCGAATCGATTGCAAAACCCGAGGGCGTGACGTTCGATACGACGAACAACGCGCTCTTCGTGCTTGCCGGCACTGCGAGAATCTGCGCTGTGTCTGCGATGAGCAAGTTTCCGGCGGCGTCTGTCACCGTGGCTAACGGTTTGACGGCCGTGGAAGAAACCGTGGTGGTGACTCCACTTTGCAAGCTATAGCGGTAAATGGCCGGTGCTCCGGGGTCGGTGATGAGCAGGTTGTCAGACGGATCGATGGCCAGGCCCGCGGGCGCAACCAGCTTTCCAATAGCCAGGGTCTTCGATGCTCCCGTGATGGGGTTGACCTGATAGACGGCTTGCGCGGAGGAATCCGACACGTAAAGATTGTTGAGCGCATCGAGGGCAAGACCGGCAGGTTTGCTGAAGGTGAACGGCAAGACTGTGCCCGAGCCCACGGGGGAAATCTGCGTCACGGTCCCCGCAGATGTATCAGCGATGTAGACATAGCCGCGCGCGTCGACGGCCACAGCTCCTGGCGCTCCCAGAGTCGCTAGAACGGTTCCGGTTGCACTGGTTCCATTCGCGATCGCGGATAGCGCGTAGCGATACAGCTTGTTACTGTTGGCATCGGAGACGTAGATGTTACCTGCGTTGTCCGCAGCCAGACCGGCGACGGAGAGGCCGCTCCCGAAGCTAACCTGGGAAGCAGGATCGAGCGTGGCGCCGGCGCCGACGCCAACGCCAATCAGGCCAAGGTTCGCCTTATTAGCGAGAGAGCTGTTCACGGTCAGCGGCGCGGAGCGCAGGCCGGGAACCGCCGGAGTGAAGCTGGAAATGAACAGGCAATCAGCCGTGCTGTCGCCATTGGTGGTGCAGTTGGGCGTGCCCAGCGTCCACTCGCTCGATGTATAAGCCAGTCCATTGCTGCTCGCCAATGTGTCGCCAACGGTGAAGTGCAATTGCTCAGGCAGCGCAGTCGTCGCCGCCGTTGTCGTCGAAGGCGACGCCAGTCCGGTGATCACCTTGCGGATAAGTTGGTTGGTCGTGTCTCCTATGTAAAGGTTGCCTTGCGTGTCTGTTCCGGCGCCGAAGCCGTTACCGCCATTGCTGCCAAAGCTGGCCTGAGTGGCGGGGCATCCGTCGCCGTAGCTCTTGTATCCGTACGTGTTGGACGCGCCCGAGCAAACTGTACCGTTCTTGGCAATCGCGCGGATATATCCGGTATGGAAATCCAGAAGCCAGATAATGCCATTGCTGTCGGAGATGTATAGGTTACCGGCGTTGTCCATGGATAGCTTCTGCGGAGACATCGAAACGCTGGTGCTCAGGATTGGATAGGAGCCGGTATAAGCTACGGACGATCCACTGCCGGCGACGGTGTAGATATCCCCATTCACGGGCGAAGTGATTCCCAGCTTGCTCAACAGCGTATCCAGCGGCGAGCCGGTTCCGCAGGTAACGCAGACGACGCGGATCCTTCCCAGGGAATCGGTGACATATACATTCAGATTCGGGTCTGCGAAGACGCCCTGCGGATTGTCGAAATTCGCAGATAGCGCCGGGCCGCCGTCGCCTGTTGAAGTTGTGCCTCCCGCACCGGCAAAGGTGTGGATATTGCCCGCGGTGTCGACAACGCGAACCCGTTCGTTGCTGGTGTCGGCAATGTAGATGTTGCCCACACTATCGCCCCACGCGCTACGCGGAGAAGCGATTTCGGCAGATATGGCCGGTCCGCCATCGCCGCTGGTACCCGAGGTGCCATTGCCCGCAACCAAGTACATCAGACCGTCGGAGACCTTGACCTCGTAGACCTTACCGTCAGCGTAATCGGCGATATAGATGTTGCCTGCCACATCGGAGGAGACGCCGCGCGTCTTGCCGATAGTGACTAGCGTGGGCGTGCAGCCAGTGCCTATGGCCGACGTTGAGGCCGGAAGCGTGCAGGTCGAGCCGCCACCTGCAAAGGTGCTGATGATGCCGTTGGGCGCTATGCGGCGGATCCGAGCGGCACTGCCGTCGGTCACATAGACGTTGCCGAATGGATCGGCATCGACGCCGCGCAGATCGTCGCCAGAAGTGAATGCGGTCGCAATGGCTTGGCAGCCGTCGCCATATTTGTCGGTGGCCCCGGTGCATAGCATATTGCCGCTGCTGGACACTGCTGCGCCCCCACCAGCGATGGTGGTGATCGTGTAGGGCAGCGCGATTGGGTTGTTGAACAACTGCACGATGTTGGTCGCGGCGGTGACAGTGATGGTGGTTGGAACCGTGGAACTCGAAGCTGCAAAACTACCGGCGCCCGGATAACTCGCGTGAAGATAGTACGTACCGATCGGCAAGGAGTTGACGAAGTACGCACTCGATCCGTTATACAAAGCAGCGGTGCCCAGGGTGGTCTGCGCGCCAGTGGGCGTAGTGGAATACGCGAAGGTTATGGTAGCGGCCACGGGCGTTCCAACCACGGAGGTGACGGTAGCCGTCAGAACCAGGGGATTGCCCAGCGCGGCGCTCGAGGCGCTCGGCGTCACCGTGGTCACCGTTGCGGCCGCGCCAACAGTCAGCGAAGCCACGGACGAAGTAGAGCCTGCGTTCGCCAGGTCGCCGCTATAGACCGCGGTAATGCTGTAGGCAGTGGAGCTGAGAGGCAGGTTGATGCTGGCCGAAGCCGTGCTGGTTGTGCCCGTCGAGTAGGCAAGCGCCGCAGTGGCATAAGTGTAGCTGCCGGTGAGGCCGCCTCCGCTGATGACAAACTGCACCGAGCCGGCGGGATTGCTGCCGGTGACGGTGGCCGTTGCGGTGACGGGCGTGCCGTAGTTGGAGGTAATAGAGGTGCTCACGGGCAGCCCCACCTCCGTGGTGGTGCTGCTCAGGCTGCCGGCGTTGACGGTGATGTCGTAGGGCGCTGTCGTCGTGTAGACAGTCTGGCCGTTGGGAACTACATAGTTGGTGTCGCCTGAGTAGGCCGCGGTGAAGGTGTGTGTGCCGACCGCCAATCCGGGCAGGGGAATCGTAAGCGTGTCGGTGTTTCCCGGAAGGGTGGCCGTGTAAGTCGTGCTGGTCAGCGCATCGGTCAGCGTGACGGTTCCAGTCGGATAGGCTGCGCCACCGACGGCCGGTGTCAGAATCACGACCGCCGAGGTATTCTGCCCGGAGGTGATGGCCTGCGGCAGACCGGTCGGTCCGGTCAACTCTGGCGCGATGTAGGTATAGCTGCATACTGGCGGATTCAGACTGGTGGCCGTGATGTTGTTGGTCACCGTGTCGTTGTTGGCCGCAACATTGACCAACGTGCCGAAGGCCGTAATAAAGTTGGCCGAAACTTCGCCGGGACCGTAGGTAAGATTCGCGTATTGTCCGGTGCCGCCGCTATAGTTTCCATTGTCCCAAACGCTGGTAGTCTCGAACGGTGTCGTCGAATTCACCAGACTGGAACTGGAGAGTGCAGATGGGAATGTCACGTTATCCAGCGTGGCATAGATAGGGTTGATAACCGGGCTGGGAGTGCCATTGAGATTGGTGTTGAACTCGCCGGTAAACTCCACGCTTCCAGTGCTGGAAGCGTCGTTCGCGAAGACCACATTCTGCAGCAGGATGTTCTTGTAGTTCGGAAACGCATTCGTAGAATCGCCAGTGCTGTAATACGGGGTGAACTGAACATCGATACTGTGGTCCAGCATGCACTCGTTGGAGTACTGAATGCCGGTGACCAGACCACCACGGTCATTAGCGGTTTTAATTCGAACGCCGGTCGAGCTGTTGTCACTTGCCCCGTTCAAGAAGGTTCCGGTGCCGCTGACCGCGCTCCCATGGGTGGCAGAGCTGCTGCCGGCAAAACCGTTGCCCACAGCTATATTGCCATCCCAGAGAATATTGCTGACCCCACTTCCCGTATAGCTCCCGATCGACTGTCCGTGACCCGCGAACAAGTGATTATGCGTTACAGAGATGTTGTTGGCTGGAGTATTCGCAGCGCCGATTGCCACGTTGTCGTCGCCATCGGATATCCACGAACGAGTAATTGTGATGTTGGAGTTGCCGGTATCGATGCCGTCGGTATTGCGCCCCGATGTAGGCGTGATGAGTTTGACATCCCAGATTGTCGAGCCGTTTGCCCCGTCGCCGATATGGCGGTTGGCCGCATTGCGAATCGTGATCTTGTACAGAGTGACGTTGGTCGCTCCTGCTGTAACCGTGACAAACGGTGGCACCTGGGCGCCGTTTGGACTGACATACGCCGCGGCAAGACCCAGCCAACTGTACCCCTGATAGGGCGGGATGGCGTTGAGCAGTGGATCGCTGCTGCGTCCGTCCAGTTTGCCGTAACCCATAATGCCGACATTCGCCGCAGTTTTAGGAATAGTGACCATCGACTGGCACACGTTCGACGCGGTGGAGATATTGCCGCACTGGTAGTTTCCGGGGACCGTGTCGTAATCCCGGGCATTGCGCGAGAAGAACAGCACCACTCCTGGGTCGACAAGCAGCGTGACATTGGATGGTATCGTCAGCGGGCCTGCAAGGAACGCATTGTTACCAGCACCGTCGACCGAAAGCTCAACAGCGAGCCCCTGACCCGAGCCAGGATAGCTCGCCGAGCAGGCATTCAATGCTGCCTGGATGCGTCCGCCGTCGGGATTGGTAACCGTAGGATTGATGAGATTGGCATTGGTGAGCGGCGTTGCGACCGTATCGACCGAAGTCGGGATATCGTTGTTGACTTGGGTGATATCTGCGTTGAGTTGCTGGCAAACCGCCGGGAACGATGGCTCGGTGACGGTGCGCGTGTCGCCGGTAGCCACGGCGGGAGCCTGCGCGGTGCCGGTGACGTATAGGTAGCCGCCGCTGAAGGTGAAGGTGTAGTTGCTAGACGCGAGCGTTCCGGTCGTGATCGAGATCGGATATTCGCCTATGGAGGTGCCGGTTGAAGCTGTAGTTATCGAAGGCGCGCCGGTCAACACCGCGGAGGTATCCGAATTTACATAGCCGCTGGTAGTGTAAGTGAAGATGGGCAAGCTGGTGCCAGCGATCATCGTGGCGTTATTCGCTGCCACGTGCAGCACGACCTGGTTGACGGTGAAGATCACGCCGCCTGAAGTGCTGCTGCCTAGCGTTTCGGTCCCGTCCAGACTTGTGCCGCCGCCGAAGCTTGCGATCATCGTCTGCACGCCGGCGGGAACGTTGGTCAGCGAGAAGCTGCAAGTATTGGAGGTTCCATTCAGTGCGCAAGTGCCCAGCGACGTCGATCCCGATGACAGCGTCACGGTTCCGACGGCGTAATCACTGCCCGATGCCGGAGTTGCGGTCACGGTACCGCCGATCGTGCCGCCGTAGGTGCTGCTGGGGTTGGTCACCGTCAGAGCCGTGGCAGTGCCGATCACCTGGGCCGCAATGTTAATTACATACGTGGCGGAGGTGCTGCCGGCGAAGTTCGAGTCGCCGCCGTAGACCATCGTGATGTAGTGGGTGCCCGACTGCAGCGCGATGCTGGAGGACGATCCCGTGGTCAGATATGCTTCGCCGGATGCGTCGAGCGATCCACTCGCCAACTGCGTGCAACTACTGGAGACCACAGTGCAAACCTGGTTCGTTCCGATGCTGTCATAGAAGGCATACGAACCCGTCGGAACAAAGCCCGCGCCCGGTGTTTCCGGGCGCCCAAGGATGGTGATCGACGATCCATACGCATGACTGCCTAGGGGCGCCGCCGGTACGAATGCGTTGATAAGGGTCGCGAGACTCGTCACCGGATTCCAGGTTGAGGATTCGCCTGACGATAGATTCGCGGATGGAATCGGCGTCGAGAGGAAGTTAATCGGGTAGTACTGGGCCGCTTCCGCCGCGGTCAGCAGTCGTGGATCGGCGTTTGAAGCCTGCAATGTTCCTGGCGATGCCGATGTGGTTTCGCGGGAACTGAAGCTAGTTGCTCCCGATCCCGTATTGCCGCCCGCCGGCGTTGCTCCATTGACCGTCGCTGGGTAAGGCGAAACGCCGACCGCAGGATCGGTATATGGCATGGTGTTGTATTCCCCGTAAGTCGAGGTAGGCAGATTCGTGTCGCCGGAAAACTCGATCCAGCCCGCCGGACCGACCTGATCGACAGACGAGTCGAGCATGATCCAGGTAGAGTACGGGCCGTACGGCCGGCCGTAAAAGAGATTTGTCATTCCCGGCCCTTGCGACAACAGCGTGCACCCGTTGCAGATGTAGCCGCTGAGGTAATCGGCGGAACTGCCGGTCTGGAAATGCTTGTTCTGCGCCTCTATCGTATTTGTGCCGGTGGCGGAACCGTGAAAGGTTGTAAAAAATGTGGTGTGGTCAAAGACCAGAGCGGCGTCGCCGAAGACGTAATCCACGTCACCGGAAATCAAACCCTTCCACATGTATTCGCGGGCCGCAGTGCAGGTCGAGCCGCAGCCTTGGCTGCCGGCTAGGAGCGTGTCCTGCTGGCTGTAGAGGTTGACATTGTTCAGAATTGCCTGATCCGAGGTCATCCAGACCGCCAGTGCCTGCCCGGCGCATGCTTCGCCATTGTTGTAAAGAAACTGCAGGGTCTCCGTCGCGCCGGAAAGACAAGTGGAACCGTTGTAGAAAATAGACGTGGTATCCAGGCTGTAGTCCCAGGTATTCTGAATCGTCAGGTACTCGGCATAAAAATTGTTGGGGTTGTGCGAGCTGCTGCTTTGCGAACCGATCGGGCTTGACGTGCTACCCGAGGTCTCTCCCATGTACGTGCCCGACGTGATGTCAAGGGTCGACGATCCCTGGTCGCCGCCCGCACTGGCATTGCCGGCGCCGGTTCCAGTTCCCAGATAGCCGAAGTAGGGACTTGAGAACGCGCCATCTTCAGCGGTCAAAATCACCTTTGTCGGATCTCCGCCGAGACCGCGCAGAGACACATTGGGAAAGGTAATCGCGTTCTGTCCCGAGTAGGTCCCCGGCTTGATGTATATGGTGCCGCCGGTCGTAGGCAGAGCTGCCAGGGCTGCGGAAAGCGTTGTGTAGTTGCCGGTCCCATCGGCCGCAACCACGCTGGTCGATGCACCCACAGCGGCAGTCGTCGCCGCCGGCGTGACCGTATAGCTGCTGACTGATGCCGACGAGCTGCTGTAGTCGTTTGAGTCCATCGGGCAGAAGATGGTATAGAGCGTGTAGCTGCCTATCGGGAGATAGGTCGCCGAGTTGATGGTGCCCCCGTTTGTGCTGTTGCAGCTCGGCGTCGCAATGATCGAATAAATGAAAGTTCCAGGTGTCGCAGGCAAAACGGTTGGGTTTAGAACACTGGTCCCGATCGCTGCACTCACCTGCTGGGTCGTGGCCCCGGGTGTCCAACTCACCGCCGTGCCGGTCGGAGAAATTGTAAAGCCGGTCGTGGTACTCACCGATCCCGATCCGGTAAACATGCCGGTGGTTGGATACACAACGGCGAAGGTATGGGTGCCGGCAACGACTCCGGAAACCGGCACCGAGACACTCGATGTGGTGCTGCTCACCTGGCTCAGACTGTACTGAGTGAATGAGGACGTTGAATCGACATAAACGTCGACAGAGCCGACTGGATATGAGGGTGCCGTACTGGCGCTCACCGTCACAGTAAACGTAGCTTCGGTACCAGACGGAGAGTAGATCGGTGAAGGCTGCGACGGGCCACTGACTGTAGTCGAGGTCGGATAAGATGTTCCCTGCAACTGCCCTTCCAGCGTCAAAATGCCAACCGTCGACGCTGATGGCAAGAAGCTCAGGTAGTCGTAGACAACAGTTGTTCCAGAGCCCGTGAGGTTTGCCGACAGGGTACATGCGGCTCCTGCCGGTACCGCGCCGAGAATATTGCTGCTGAAAGCACAGCCGTTATTCGAACCACCCGTGACAGTGAAATTGATTGTGTTCGAGTTCGTAGTATTCTGGCCAGTCGCTGCGAGGTTCCCAGCATTTGTCAGCGTGGCACTGTAAGTTGTCGACGTGCTGGTGCCAAAATTCTCGGTCGTCGCATTGCGAACCACCTTCACAATATGGTTCAGGCTGGTGTCCGCGCTATATACGTTGCCCTGACCGTTAACCGCCAAACCGCTGGGCGACGAAAGCCCGGTCAGCACTGTCGCTGTACTTGGGCCGCTGACTGGAATCTCGAGCACCGAAACGCTCGCCATGTCCTGCACATACACGTCGCCGGCCGCGTCCACGGCCACGGCCACCGGTGTCACGCTGCTGAGCAGAGTCGAGTTGACGTACGCATAAACTCCGGCGCTGAGCCCCGGCGCGAATTTAAGAACCGCATGAGCGCCCTGATCGGCAGCGTAGATGTTGCCCGCGCCATCGACCGCCAGCGACACCGGATTGCTCAGGCCGGTGGCGACCGTCGTTTGAGTCTGCAGCGTATTCGCCGTCAGCGACAGTTTATAGATAGACGCTCCGCCGGACTGGTAGTCGGCTACATAAACATTGCCGGCCGCATCCACTGCAACCGCGCTTGGACTTGGCGTACCCG
This sequence comes from Granulicella sp., assembly GCA_003162875.1. Lineage (GTDB taxonomy): Bacteria > Acidobacteriota > Terriglobia > Terriglobales > Acidobacteriaceae > Edaphobacter. The sequence goes on along the minus strand of PLUT01000321.1, from coordinate 17,972 downwards.
TCGCGGGCGTATACGAAAGAGATGTCGCTGTGTAAGTCGCCGGTGAACCCGCTCCAGCAAGTTGCAACTTCTGAATGGCAGACGTGCCGCTGCCCACGGTATATACATTGCCCGACTCATCGACGGCAATCTGTTGCGGGGTGGAGGGCAGGCTCGTTGAGAGCGTAAAGACCGAGCCGCCGATAGACTCGAGAACTCCGCCGCTGGCCTTGTCCATCACATACACGTTACCGGCGCCATCCACTGCGACACCGGCCGGCACAATACTCCCGAAGACATTTGTGGTTGCCGGTGCAACCGGGGTCGTCGTACCCGAACTTGTCGTTGCACCGTTATCGACAACCAGCGCTGAACCGCTAGCGATCCCAGACAGGTTGATCGCCGCCGTCGCGTTCGTCCAACTCGTCCCTGACGGTAGTGTCACGCTGACGTCTTCCGATCGCTGACCTGGCATCGAAGGTGTTGCCGTCACCGAGACCTTACAGTCGACCGTCTTGTCGGCGTTCTGGCTGCACGAGGAGGCCGTCAAAGCGCTCAAGCTGATGTCCGCGTTGGTTGTTTGGCTCGCGCTCGCAGTCGACACCGACCCCGATATCGTCTCTGGCAGGTGTACCTCGAATGTCTGTGTCAGGGGGGTGCTGACCGTCTCCGAGGCAAGGCCTTGCGCCAGTACCTTGCGGACAATATTGTTCGTTGTATTGCTGCCCGAGTCGATCATGTAAAGATTGCCCTGGCCGTCGATCGACACGTCTACCGCGGAAAACTCAGCGTCTGAAGCCGGGCACCCGTCGCTGTACGCGCTCAGCGAAGTCTGCGTTAGACCAGTTCCACAGGTCGTGCCCGCTGCAACGTTACTGCTCGCGGAGAAAACCAGCCGGAAGTATCCGGTGGTGATATCGAAAAAGTACAGCTTCCCACCGTCCGACTGATAGATGTATCCTTGCGGGCTCACCGCAACCCTGGCGCTCCCGGAACTCGTATAGGAAGAACTGGTACCAAGGATAGGAGTCGCCGATGTCGAGGTGGAGCCGCCACCAACCAGGCGGTAGATGAATCCAGGCTGTGGCGTCACACCAGGGTTGTTTGCCTTGATGGCATTCGCCATCGCCGCGCCCGCAGTGCCCGCGCCGCTAACGAAGAAGACCCGCATTCCATGATCAGGAAATATGAAATTACCTGCTGCATCCACCGCGTTTCCAGTGGTGTATCCGGAACTCGAAGTGATAGAGCTGTTATTGAACGGACATCCATCTCCATAAATGTCGGTTGAAGTGCCGGAATACGTAACACTGTTCGTCGTGACCGAGCAGGCCATCCCGGCAGCCGTCGGGGAGTCGGCGCTTCCTCCGCAAGCCGTGGTGTAGGTTGCGTCGCAGGCGGCGCTGTCGAGAGTGTTCGCGATCGAATAAAAATAGCCGGCGGTCAGCGAAGGATAATAAACACTCAAGGCTGCATATAGTGGATTTGTCCCACTGAAGTAGCTTGAGGTTTGCGGCCCCAGAATGACTCTATAGCGCGACGTGTTCGTGTCGGCGAAATAGACGTTCCCATAAATGTCGGATGTGATGCCGCGAGGACTTGCCAGCACGCCGCCCGAGGAAAGAGTGCAAGCGCTCCCGACGACTTTGGCCGGGAGATTGGAAAGACCGATCAGTGTGGTGCTGCTTCCGGTCGAGCTGCCTCCTGGCGTCGCTACACAGCCGCCAAGCATTTCCATGTAACCGATCTGTGAAGCGGCACACAAGGGTGAGGCGGCGCGACAGACTACGTGCAGAAGGCCGTCTCCGTAGCCGGCAAGCAACACGTTACCCCACGGGTCCATGCCCACTCCGCGCTGGCCATTCAGAGACGTCTGCGTCGCCGCAATGCAGCCGTCCCCGGCACCGGTAACTTTGCCCGAGCAGGTCGCACCGCCGCCGGCGGCCACCGTAGCCATTCCGGTTGCCTGGTCGATCAGGTGTAGAATTCCCTTCACATCATCGTCGAGGAAGACGTTGCCCATCGAGTCCACTACAGCGCCGCCGTGGATTCCTGCCCCCAGCACCACACTGCCCGCGAGGCAACCGTCGCCGTACGCGTTGGACGACTTAATTCCTGTCGCGAGGCCCGGACACTGAGTTCCTGAGGCGCCGGTCATTGGCGATTGCCCCGCCAACGTTGTCATCGTATACGGCAGCGCTACCGGTGATTGAGCCGGAGCTACCAACAGACTGAACGTGAACTGGCAAGCGACGACGAAGGCAAGATGACGTAACTGCATAAAAGCACCTCTTGAAGAGTGGCCCGACCGGCTCTGCCCAGCTCGATCCGGAAAAAGCTCTTATTCGCTCGGCGGTCGGATTCCAGGGGAACCGGCCTCTTGTTGTGGGTTATTTCTGCCAGGACGAAACGAAAACCTGTTGAACTGTCGCGGGCAATTATTGGGGCATCGGATGGCAGTGTCAAGGGAAAAATGGCAACGTTGCCAATTTGTTGGCATCGTTGCCACTTAGCACCACCCTTTTGGATACATTGCCGAAGCTCTGAGAGGCTTGCCATCCGGATGTCAGCCAGAAGACGAGGTCATAGCCAAGCGGCACCCTATCAAGCAGATTGGCGCTAACGGGCGAGAGCGGCCTGCCACGAAGACAAACCCCGCATCAGCACCCTGCTGACGTGCCACAAATCGCCTCTTAGCCCTCTCAGCACGTTAGCCTCTGGCCTAACGAGGCAGCGTCAGCTCCCCTATGACTCGGATTCGCACAGTGTTGGCGTCATCGCGCACAGGCTGGCTGCCGCCGACAAAGGCCGTATATTCGCCCGCAATCACACGCCTAACTCCTTTCGCATCGACCTCGCTCAAAGCTCTCGGATCCAGCGTGAATGTCACTTCGCGGCTCTGGCCCGCAGCCAGGTGAATCCGTTCAAATCCTTGGAGAGCAAGCTGCGGCGACACCTCAGTGCGAGGCGGAGTCACGTACAACTGCGCTACCTCATCGCCATCCACGGCACTTGTATTTTTCAACTTGACCTTCACCGTCACGCTCTCCCCAGCCTTCACCGTCGCGGCAGATAGCTCAGGTCGACCGTAGTCGAAGTGCGAGTAGCTCAATCCAAATCCGAACGGATACAGCACCCGCCCCTTGAAGTAGCGATAGGTCCGATTTGCCATCGAATAGTCGGAGAAGTCCGGAAGGTCCGCGACCGAGCGATAAAACGTAACCGGAAGACGACCAGCCGGATTGTTCTCTCCTGTCAATGTCTGCGCGATGGCTGTTCCGCCGCCTTCCCCCGGATACCACGCCGCTAGAACCGCATTGGCATGGTCCTGCGCCCACGGCATCGAGACTTCGCTTCCGGAGGTAAGCACCACAATCAGCGGCTTGCCCAGGCCGCCCAGCGCCTCGAGCAGATGCTCCTGCACCGCCGGCAACCCGATGGCCGTGCGATCGCCGCCCGCGAAGCCATCCGCATACACCGGCATCTCTTCGCCTTCGAGGTTCGGCGACAGACCCAAAAAAGCAACCACGACATCGGCCTTGCGCGCAGTGGCCAACGCCTCGTCCAGCATCGGTTGGGCCGGTGGCTGCCACTCCAGATCCACGAACCGGTCTTCGCTCGAGTGCTGATACTCCACCCGTAACGCGTGCGGCTTAGTGTCCACAAACGTCACCTTCAGATCCTGATCCCGAGCGCGGTCTTCGAGCACCAGCTTGCCATCGAGATACATCCGGTAGTGCCACGGTGAACCTGGCTTTGCACTGGTGGGGTCATAGGTTGTCGAGCGCTTGATGCAACGGAAGCTCAGCGTGTAGTCCCCCGGCGCTGGCGGAATCAACTCGCCAGTCCAGCGGACGGCAAATTTCTCCGCCGGAACCCCTCGCATCGGCGACACTCGATTCCAGTCGAAGTTCACCTTAGCGTCGATGCGTGAGGCGACCGGCGTTCCTGTAAAATCCGCATTCGTGAAGAACTCGGCCTTCAACCCAGGCTCCGTGCCATCCGCGTTCGGACGGAGATAGCGGGACGGAATCGGCGCCGGTGTACCCGCGGCCAGGATCGAACCCGGTGCATATAGTACCTTGTCCGCGCCAAACTGTTTGCGCAGCCCAGTAAGCGGAGTCACCGGCTCGGCTGCTTCCCCGTTGTAGTTGCCTTCGATCGCCTCCAGTAGATCAGCCGTCGGGCCGATCACGGCTATCCTTTTGCCGTTCCCCTTCAATGGCAGCGTGCCATCGTTCTTCAAGAGCACCAACGACTCCCGCGCCGCCTGTAATGCCAGTTCGCGATTCGCCGGCGTATCCACCGACGACGCCCCCAGCGAATCAAAGGGGACGCTACCGGGCGGGTCGAACATCCCTAGCCGAAACCGCGCCGCAAACAGGCGCTCCACCGCCCGATCAAGCTCCGCTTTCGAGACCAGGCCACTCTTCGTCGCCGCCGTCAGCGCACGGTACGCGCTGCCGCAATCCAGATCCGTGCCGGCCTTCAGCGATACCGCCGACGCATGCTCGTCGTCGGCCGCATAGTGGTGTCCGCGGTTCACATCCGCGACCGAGTCACAGTCCGATACCACATAGCCGTCGAACTTCCAATCCTCGCGCAAGTGTTGCTGCAACAGCATATCGCTCGCGCACGCTGGCTTTCCATCAATGGCGTTATACGCGCACATAATCGACGCCGCACGCGCCTCCACGATCGAGGCCCGGAACGCCGGAAGATACGTATCCTCCAGGTCATGGTCGGATATCTGCGCGTTGAAGTGGTGCCGGTCCTGTTCTGGACCGCTATGCACCGCATAGTGTTTGGGCGTTGCGACCAGCTTCAGGAACTTAGGATTGTCCCCCTGTAGACCGCGCGTGAACTCCACCCCGAGCCGGGCCGTCAGGTAGGGGTCTTCTCCAAAAGTCTCTTGCCCGCGTCCCCACCGTGGATCACGAAAGATGTTGATGTTCGGCGACCAGAACGTCAGGCCCGCAAACCGCCGGTGATCCCCATTGCGCTGCGCCTCGTTATACTTTGCCCGCCCCTCAGTGCCAATCGTATCGGCGACCCTTCGCACTAGTGGCGCGTCGAAGCTGGCGGCCAGTCCAATCGACTGCGGAAAGTTGGTCGCCACGCCGTTGCGCGCCACGCCGTGGAGCGCCTCGCTCCACCACTCATAATTCGGCACTCCGAGCCGCGGGATGGCGGCCGCCTGATTCATCGTCTGCGAAACCTCCTCCTGGAGGGTCATTCTGGCAACGATATCCTTCGCGCGCTGCTCCGGAGACAGAGTCGGGTCCAGGTAAGGGCAAGTAGCCCGGGTACAAACCGATTGCGAATGCGAAACCCGTTGACCCATACAACACAAGACGAGCAGAAGTGCGCAGCAATAAGAGACTTTCATGTTGTTCCTTACATCGTTTCTAACGGAATGGAATGTTGGTTGTCGGGATTTTCGTCAATTTGGACGGAATTGGTCGACCGCCCGTGTGTTGCGGATAATCCGACACCACAACCCGCAACCATCTAAAGCGCGGCTTCGCCGATGTCTGTAAACGCATCGTTCCGCTCAAAGTTTTATTTGACAGGCCATCGCAACGCCCATAGTGTAATCCTCTCACAAAATGGCAACGTTGCCGATATTCGGAATGAAGTTAACCGAGCAAAGCTCCGGGGGTAGGGAACGGTCGCCCGATTGGGAGTGGCTTGGGCAATACACTCCCCGTAGCGCTACCATCCAAGGCGAAGGCTCAGCCTCGCCGCAAGATGTCTGCCGCGGGCGCGCAAGGATTTCCGCCGCGATGAAGGCTCGTTGGGCGAAGGTCAGGTGAGTTGCCAAGAAGGCCTCGGGAGTTGCGGCAAAGGCCGTGCAAATCGCCGCGCAGCCGGTGGGAACAAAGAAAGCATCGCGGCACTCAACAAAAACGGCGAATACCGCAGGAATAAGGGGATTCGCCAATTCGGCGTTCGGGACCCTCTCATGTTCGTTGAGTTTCAAACGGAGTGCCCCCAAGCAAAACCGTTTGCCTGCATGTGGAGACTTGGTACTGTTCGCCCTCTGCTGCCAGCGTAGCCGAGATCCCGGACGCTGGCCGACATTTCGGTACTAATCGCTTTTCAAAGAGCGCATTGGCGNNGGCGATTTGGCAACAGCTGAGATCCACAGGAGCACATCTCAACAAAGCGGCTCTGGATCGCGCACTGTAAGCCCCGATGACTCTATGGCTGGCCCAGTGCCGACAAAGGGCTTGATTGTTGGCTCGAAGCCTTTGAGGCTCGCTCTAGCTATTGTGCCTCTCACCTGGAACTAGAAGGGCAATCAAGCGCTGTGTCTTTGGACGGACTGCATCTTTAAGCACCTTGAATACTCGTTCGTCGAGAGGCGTCGACGAAACGAAGTCCTGATAAGCCTGTGCCAGGTGCATACGCAGATTTGCACGGAGGGTCTCTTCGTCCATTTCGGTCGAGGAGTTCCGCAGATAGTCTCCCATGCGCCTTAGAATATGAAGGCGTGCGATGTGCAATACTGCCGGCTCGTACGGCACATCTAGAAATTGGAAGAACTCTTCGGCGGAAGAGAGTTTGGAAAGTTGTTCGAGCACAGTCATGATGGCATCTCTCCCGGTGACATTCTTGCGGTTGAGGCATCGGCCATCTGGACGTAAAACTCCAGCAACTCTTCCGTGCTGACGGTTCGTTTCGCCTGGATGGAGCGTTCCTGAATCTGTTTGAGCAGAAGCCTCATATCGAGTTCACTGGCCGTGAGTCCGAGGGAGCGCAGCGCGCCGGCAACGGACGCTGTTCCAGAATGTTTTCCGAGCACGATGCTGCGGTCGCGGCCAAAGGTGTGCGGGGACAGTTCCTCGTAGGTCCTGGGATCTTTCATTAGGCCATCGACGTGAATGCCGGATTCATGGGTGAACGCGCTGGCACCGACGATCGATTTGCCGGGAGGGATAGAACGGCAAGAAGCAGTGGCGACGAGCTCAGCCAGTCTCGGCAACTGGGCGAGGTCTACGTTGCTCTTACTCTCGGAAAAACAATCGAGGCCGGCCACAACCTCTTCCAGCGCGGCGTTTCCTGCTCGTTCGCCAAGACCAAGGATGCAGACGCTGGCGTGGGTTGCGCCTCCGCGAACCGCAGCGAGCGTATTGGCGGTTGCGAGTCCCAGGTCGTCGTGTCCATGAAACTCAAGTTCGAGCGAGAGCGCACCCCGCAACGTCTGAAAGATTTCGTGGACGCCGAACGGCTCCATGCTGCCGAGGGTGTCTGCGAAGCGGAAACGGTGCGCGCCGGCACGGGCAGCGGCTTCGACCGCCGTGATGAGAAATCCGAGGTCGGCCCGACCTGAGTCCTCGCCACCCATGGCTACGCCCAGACCGCAATCCAGCGCGTAGGAGACGACTTCGTGGATGCGAGCGAGGACCTGTGGGCGATCTGCATTCAGCTTGGCCCGCATCTGAATATCGGAGAGCGGTATGGAGAGGTTGACGCGCGCGAGGCCGGTCTTTCTGGCGGCGTCAACGTCGGCGCGAGTCATGCGGCACCAGGCGATGGGAACTGTGGTGGACAACGCACAGCCGATGGCCGCGATTTCGTCGATCTCCCGCGGCCCCATGGCAGGCGTTCCGGCCTCGATCTCATCGACTCCCGCGCATTCCAGAGCGCGTGCGATGGCAAGCTTCTCCTCCAGAGTGAAGGCTACGCCGGGCGCCTGCTCCCCATCCCGCAGGGTTGAATCGTTGATGACGATTCTGCCTGGCCTAAGCATAGGCGGCCTCCAGCGGCACCATGGCAGCGCGCAGATCCTCGACTGCCTGGGGGAGCACGTCGAGGACGCGGGCCACGTCTTTCTCCGAGTTTTCACGGGAGAAGGAGAAGCGAATGGCCCCGCGCAGGTAGGCGAAGGGAACGCTCATAGAACGCAGCACATGGGACGGTTCGATGGAACCGGAGGCGCAGGCCGAGCCGGAGGAAACCGCGATGCAAGCTCGATCCAGAAGTGTCAGCAGCGAGTCCGCCTCGACGTCCTCAAAGGCGATGTTGAGCGTGTTAGGCAGACGATTGTTCCAGTTACCGATCGGAATTGAGCCAGGGACGCGGCGAAGCATCTCCTCTTCCAACCAGTCGCGTAGAGCGGCGATTCTGGGCATCTCGTAGCGCAGAGCCTGGTTTGCCAAATCCGCGGCGACCCCGAAGCCGACGATTGCGCCTGTGTTTTCAGTCCCTGCGCGCCGCCCGCGTTCCTGCTTCCCGCCGTGAAGTAGCGGAGCCAGCCGAACACCACTGCGAAGGTAGAGAGCACCAACGCCCTTGGGCCCGTGCATTTTGTGTGCCGAGATGGAGAGCATATCGATCTGAGTGGATTGCGCGGGGATCGCGACCTTGCCGACCGCTTGCACCGCATCGCAATGAAATAAAGCCCCGGCCTCGTGGGCCTCGTGCGCCAGTTCCTTCACAGGGAACTGCGCGCCGGTCTCGTTGTTGGCCCATTGAATGGAGACGAGAGCGGTGTTCGCATTCAGGGCGCTGCGGTAGGCGTATCGGTCGAGCTGCCCACTTTGATCGACCGGGATCCGGTGAACGACCGCGCGCCCCGATCGTTCGAGGTGATCGCAGACAGCAAGCACCGAAGGGTGCTCGACTACAGATGTGACGATCTCGTTGCGGCCCTGCTGAACTTCAAGCGCTGAGACTATTGCAGTATTGTTCGATTCGGTGCCACCGGAGGTAAAGACGATTTCCTTTTCGAACTCAGCGCCAAGCAGTGATTGAACCTGGCGTCGAGCAGCGGTCACAGCGTCGCGCGAAGCTACGCCCAGAGCATGCGCGGAAGACGGATTGGCAAAGTGCTCCCGGAAGAACGGAAGCATGGCAGCGACGGCGCGCGGGTCAACCGGCGTTGTGGCGTTGTTATCGAGGTAGACCCATGGAACGGAAGGACAGAAGTCTGTCATGGTGTGTCTCCCCGGCAGCGCCCTCAGCAGAAGGACTTGCCGCATCCGCATGTGGATTTTGCCTGCGGATTGTTGAAGGCGAAGCCCGCGCCCTCCAGGCTGTCGATGAAATCGATCATGGTGCCGGAGATGAGCGGCACACTGGATGGGTCGATGAAGACGGCGAGCCCCCGGCTCTCGCAGGAGAGGTCGGCCGGATCGGCGTTTTCGACCAGGCCCATTTGATACTGATAGCCGGAGCAACCGCCTTCCAGTACGGATAGGCGAAGCCCTGCAATTGGGGTTGAGGTGCTGGTGATTGCCGTGCGCAAAGCGTGTGCTGCAGCTTCAGTCAGTTGAATCATCGGTCCGCTCCCTTCCACATTTGCAAGTGTCTGCTGCACTTTGCATGCCAATTCGGAGAGGGATAAGTTTCAATGAGTTAGGAGTTGCGTAGGGACTCCTGTCGCGAGCGATGTCGGGTTTACGACGTGTCGACCTTGCGTCAGGTGGCGGAGATTGCATTGATCTGGACCGGAGCCAGAGTGTCGATCTGCCAACGCGCGCGGGCCATGCGGCTCTCGCCCGACTCGTCGCCAAAGCATTCGCTGAAGTCGCAGCACTCGGAGCAACTGGGCGCGGCGCAGAGGCGATAGCTGTCATCGCGGCAGATCATCCGATAGAAGAACTTCTTCCACTTCATGTCCTGGCTGTTGCGCACTGCGAGAGGAGCAAAGTGGCGCAGCATCAGCGCCGACAACTCGCTCCGGTTGGTTAAGCCGAGGTCCTGCCAGAGATGATTGGGCTGCATAGCTCTGCGTGCCACGATGGCAGCCAGTAGCGAACTGAGGGGGCCGGGCGTGGAGCGCGAGCGCTGCAGCAGCATGCGTAGAGACTGCTCCTCGTCCTCAACGACGAGTTCAGAATCAAGTCCGAAGGCTTTCAGATGATCCAACGCGTCTGGAAAATACTGGGCGATGATGCCACGCAGGGACTTACCGGAAACGCCGAGAGCTTGCGCGAGCGAACGATCCGGGGCGCTTTCCTCCGCCGCGATGGCGAACACACACGCTAGCACATGGCTGTCGAAAGGATCGCACTCCGGAGCAAGTGATCGATTGAGGAGGATATGCATGGCATCTGCCGTCATCGTTCCATCCTTATGCCGATCCGTGGGTCTGGCAGCCTTTCGGACATACCCTGGAACAGGCGGCGCATCCGATGCAGGCGCCAGGGTCTGCGACAGTCATGATCTTGCGCTCGATCTCGTCGTCACCGTCAAGGTCGACGAGCTCGCCGTCCTCGGTGACTCCTTTCAGGTCCATGACGGAGCGCCCACAGACCTTGAAACAGCGGCCGCATCCGATGCAGGTTTCCGGATCGATGGCGAGGAGATAGGAAGGCTGCCAGGGCCGGCCATCGCGGGATACGGATTGCAGTTCAAGTTGCGTCGCTAGCATCTGTCCTCTCACTATTCTGAAAAATGCGTGACTGGAAGTGGCTCTTAATAGTGCGCAACTTCGGGGTACTTCTCGATCCACTCGAGTCCCGCGGCAACCAGCTTCTCGCCCTCTTCTTCGAGTTTTTCCAGGCTCTCAAAGCCGAAGCGATGCACGTCCCGCAGGTTTTTGTTGATGACAATCAGGCGTCCCGCCGTGAGCACAAGCCGTCCAAAGCCTTCGTGATGCAGCTTCATGAGCGGGCAGACCATTACACCGGTGATCCGTTCCAGAGTGAGGCCGACGGCGTTGTAAAACAGCTCCATACGCCACAGAGTTTCCGGATCGGGGTCGCTCATCATGGGAATTTCGCGACGTTTGTCCCGGGTCAGGATGTAAGGTTCGAGAAGATCGAGATCAGTCTTCCTGTCCCACGATCCGTGCAGGTCCTGTGCGCGCCACTGCTTGATGAGTTCCTTCAGAAAGCCCCGTGCGGCGGGCGCGGCGATTTGGGTTGCAGTCTCAGCCATGCACCACCTCTTCTTCGAAGTCCAGCGTGCGTTCCTTCCCTTTGTTCAGGGCCTTGCGCAGCCAGGGCGGCGGCGTCCCGCTCAACACTTTTTGAAGCCGAAGCAGAATTCCTTCGATTGCTTCAGGCTCTGCAACCTTGATTGGGTGGATCTTCCTGGCCACGACCCGCGCGGCCCCGGAGCCTCCAATCGCGGCAACGTAGAGGATCGCACAGTCCGCAATTGCCTCCAGCCTCGGGAGGAGCTTATCTTCATTTCCGTCCTCCTGCAGGGTGCCCTTGAACTCGAAGCAGGTGACGAAGCGAATGTCCTCCGGCGTGACATCGTAAACCGCGATATTCTTCGCCCATCCGAAGTGAGCGTCCACGTGTTGCAGATCTTCTGTAGCGAATGCGACTTTCATATCCCTCCCGAACAACGGATGCGATCACGATGGAATGTGCAGAGAAACCAGCCGGCTTGCGTCCTGCGGCGGCGGCAGCCACGTCTCCGGCGTAGGCTCATGACCGTTGGCCATGAGGAGATTGCCGACGGTGAAGATCAAGTCGCGCGTGCCGCGATAACCCACGGTGACCTGATGGCCTGCGCCGAGACGGTCGAATACTGGAATCCCGATGCGGAAGAAGGGAATCCCAAGCCGCTCCGCCGCCTGACGTCCATGCGAATGGGTAATCATGAGATCCGCGCCACGCGCGCGAGATTCAAAGTCCTCCAGGTCGCCGATCACGACTTCCTTCGCGGGAATATGCTCAAGAGCCGGTGAGCCGGTGGTGGATACCGCAGCCTGGATCTCGCAGCCCATTTCGTGCAGCCAATGCGCGATCGCAGCGAGCAAGTCGGGCTCGGCTGCGACTGCTACCTTCTTCCCGCCGAAGTAGAAGTGTCCGTCGAGCATGGCATCCACCAACTGGCTGCGCAGACGCCGATACTTTCGTGGCACCGGAACGCCGCTGATTCGCGACAGAAAACTCATCAGCTCATCGTTTGCTCCCAGGCCAGTGAGGCGATCGAAGAGTTTGTAGGGTACGCCGGTGCGATGCTCGAGGGTGATGGCGGCACCTCGCATCTGCTCGCCAATGGCTACTGTCCAGCACGCGGACCCCATTTTTCGGATTTGCTCCAGGCTGATTCCACCGAGCGTGGTTGGCGTGAACTCTGCCGGAACGTGTCCATCGAGCGAGCCGGACAGGTCGGGCAGAAAGAATGGATCGAGGCTGAAGGCCTCGAAGATATCTCGCAACTCGTCGATATCTCCCGGGGTGAGGTGGCAGCCGGGAAGGATGTTGACGCGTCGTGACAACCTCATCTCGAGCGTCGGCGCATCAACCAGCTCTTCGACCATGCGGGTAACGGCCGCCGCCCATCCATCCTGAAATGCTCCCTCAAAGTCCGGCGTCGACACATCGACGAGAGCGATGTGGCCAAGTTCGGGGTAGTTGGCGCGAATCAGCTTGAGGAATCCGTTCAGGTCGTCGCCCTTGATCTCAGCTACACCAGTTGTGCAGATGCCGATGAATCCAGGTTTGGCGCGGCTGGCGATGTTGAGGATGGCCTGCTCCACGTTGTCGAAGCCGCCGAGTACGGTGGCGACCTCGCTCATCGCCGTCGTCTGCATAGGAATCGCCTCGCGGAAATGGCGCACAAACAACACCAGGCCAAAGGACGTGCAGCCTTGCGAGCCGTGCAGCAGCGGCATCGCACCCTCCACCCCCATGAAAGCCAGCGCCGCACCGATGGGCTGGCTCATCTTGAGCGGGTTCACCGTGCACTGCTTTTGACTGACCGTCACCTTTGCCATATTGGTCCTTATGCAATGTGGATGGCGAGTTCGTCATCCATTGCCGCGTTTTCCCACGGAGCGGGTCTGCGAATCTGTTCCCAGATGGGGTTGGAGAGCGCCTTATCGATCTCGCTCACTAGGGCCACCATGCCTTCGTATCCGGCGTAGGCATGATGCCGTTCCTGGTTGATGTCGAGCCACGGCATCTTCGCCTTGAGCGCAACAAACTGCGTCCGGCCGCCCGATAGCATGATGTCCGCCTTGGCCTCCTTCAGCATCTTGTACATCTCGCGCGGCTTCAGGTCGTCGAACATGTGCGCATCGTCCTTCATCAGCTCCTTGATACGTTCCTTGTCCCCCGGCGTCGACTTCTTCACGCTGGTCCCGGTCAGGACGAGACCTGCCTCCTGCAAGGCCGCCACCACTGACCAGGACTTGACGCCGCCGGTGAAGAGCAAAACGCGCTTGCCCAGCAGTCGCGGCTTGAACGGAGCGATGCGCTGCCACGCGCGGGCCTCTTCGCGTTCGATGACAAGCTCGGTGCGGTCGAGCAGCTCAGTCGGCGCACCGCGGTCAACCAGCAGTTGCGCAATTCTGCGAAGGGAGTCGCTCATGTCTCCGATGCCGTAGAAGGAGCCTTCGAAGAACGGGATGCCGAAGCGCTCCTCCATCTTGCGCGCGACATTGATCATCGCCTTGGAGCAGACCATCATCGCAGCACGGGCGCGATGGGAGCGAGCTACCTCGTGGTATTTTGCATCGCCGGAGATGCAGGCCAAAATGCGAATTCCCAGCTCGTCGAGCAGCGGCTTGACTTGCCACAACTCCCCGGAGAGGTTGTACTCGCCGATGATGTTGATGTCGTAAGGTGTGGTTTCTTCGGGCTCTTCGGTTCCGATCACGTAGTCGAGCAGGGCCTCGCCGGCGAGTTTGTTGCCAAGATTTTTCGAGCCCACGAATCCCGGCACATTCACAGGAATCACCGGCTTGCCGAGCTTGCTGTCCGCGGCTTTGCATACGGCTTCCACGTCGTCGCCGATCATGGCGGGAACGCAGGTCTGGTAGACGAACACTGCCGCGGGATTGTACTTCTCGACGGCCTCCTTGATTGCCTTGTAGAGATGCTTCTCCCCACCAAAGACGATGTCCTGGTGCGTCATGTCGGTAGTAAAGCTGGTGCGATAAAGTTGCGATGTTGAGGATTTGGAACCGCGTCCGTCCCAGGAGTTTCCTTCGCAGGCGATGGGCCCATGGACAAGATGGACCACATCGGTGATGGGCTGGAGGGCAATTTTGGCGCCGTCGAACGCGCAGCCGCCAGCGGCCGCACCGGGAGCAAGCAGTTGGCTGCAGCCCTTCTTGCGCTCACGGGCGGGCTTCGCCTGATTTGTGGCACAGTCGGGCTCGTTGAAGACCTGCTGCAGTTGCGCCCGAAGATCGCTCATTGGCCCTCCGTGTCACGCCCGGGTTAGTCGCTCTAGCGGATGATGTCGAAGCTGTAGTCGTTCTTCGCGACCGTGTTTGTCGTAGCGTCCATGTGCTCGAAGATTCTGTCGAGTATTTTGACTAGCACGTTGAGGCCGCCCTGGTAGCCCCAGACTGGATAGCGATGATGGTGGTGGCGATCGAAAATCGGGAAGCCGATGCGGATCAACGGCGTCTTTGTATCGCGCTCCAGAAACTTTCCGTAAGTGTTGCCAATCAGGAAGTCAACCGGCTCGGTGAACAGCAATGAGCGCATGTGCCAGAGATCCTTGCCGGCATAAACATGGCAGTTCTTGCCGAAGGGCGAACTGGCCAGCAGCGCCTCGACCTTCTGGGCCCACTCCTTGCCGCCGTTAGTGGAGAGGATGTGAGTCGGCTCAGCGCCAAGCTCAAGCAGGAAGGCCGCCAGCCCCAGCGTCAAATCGGGGTCTCCGTAAAGCGCAAACTTCTTCCCATGAATGTAGGCATTCGAGTCAGCAATTGCGTCGACCAGCCGCCCGCGTTCCTTCGCGATCGAATCAGGAATGGGCTTTCCGGTCAGCCGCGATACCTCCATCAGGAAGCGGTCTGTCCCTTCCACGCCGATGGGATGATTGAACGCAATCACCTCCTGTCCCCTGGCTTCGATCAGGTCGAGCGTCTTCTCCGTGCAGAACTCCTGCATGGAGATAGTTGCGTTCGCGTGGACCGCGTTGGCTGCATCTTCGAGCGTGGTGCCGCCATCGTACATCCGGAACTTGCCATCGCTCGGCGTGTCCCACACGTCGCTGTTGTCGCCGAGGATGGTGTATTCGACGCCCATCAGATCGAACAGTCGCTTGATTTCGCGCATGTTGCCGACGGTGTAGCCGTCAAAGCCGCCTATAAAATTCAGCTTGCCGTTGGGTTCTCGCTCCAGCTTGGGAACCGTACCTGCCTTGCCATTCCAGAAGTGTTCGAGGATTCCCTTCATGACATTGTCGTAGCCAGTCACATGGCTGCCAACGAACGCAGGTGTATGCGCGAATGGAACGTCGAACTCCATGGGAACCGAGCCCTTCTCCTTGGCACCCTTGATATATGCGTTCAGATCGTCACCGATTACCTCGGCCATGCAAGTCGTCGACACGGCAATCATCTTCGGCTTGTAGAGGCTGAAGGCATTGGCCATTCCGTCAATCAGGTTGTTCAGGCCGCCGAACACCGCCGCGTCCTCGGTCATGGAAGACGACACGGCCGAGGTGGGTTCCTTGAAGTGGCGGGAGAAGTGGCTGCGATAGTACGCGACGCATCCCTGCGAGCCGTGGACGAACGGAAGCGTGCCCTCAAATCCCAACGATGCAAAGACCGCACCAAGCGGCTGGCAGGCCTTGGCGGGATTGATGGTCAGACACTCGCGCGCAAAATTCTTCTCGCAGTATTCCTTGCTCTTAGTCCACTCCGCCACGCGTACTAGTTCCTCTGCCGGGACCGGGTCTTCGAACATGCTTTTCTTGTTCGCCAGCATCTCCGTGTATTCAGGACCACGGAACAGTTCAAAGTGGTCGATTACCTTTTCCGCATCTTGACTCATCGCGCTCTCCTTCTCGAAGCCGTCTTGCTTGACTACCAGGGTGTCTTCGTCATTCGCCATACGGGCGCGTTGATTGCCATATCCATGTCGCGTGCGAAGATGGCGAACCCGTCGTAGCCGTGGTATGGGCCGGAATAGTCCCAGGAATGCATCTGCCGGAAGGGAACGCCCATTTTCTGGAAGATGTATTTCTCCTTGACGCCGGAGCCAACCAGATCCGGCTGTATCTTCTCCACGAACTTCTCAAACTCGAAGCCGGTCACGTCGTCGTAGATTAACGTGCCGTCCTTGACGTAGTGGGTTGTTCGCTGGTAGTCGTCGTTGTGTCCGAACTCATACCCGGTGCCGATCACTTCCATGCCCAGGTCCTCGTAGGCCCCAATAACGTGGCGGGGGCGAAGACCGCCGACGAAGAGCATTACCTTTTTGCCCTCAAGGCGTGGACGATACTTGGCGATGGTCGCGTCGGTCAGCGCCTGGTACTTGGCGATGACGCGCTCGGCGCCTTCCTTGATGGAGTCGTCGAAGTGCGCTGCGATCTCGCGCAAGGAAGCAGCGATCTTGCTTGGTCCGAAGAAGTTGTACTCCACCCACGGGGTTCCGAACTTCTCCTCCATGTGCCGCGAGATGTAGTTCATCGAGCGGTAACAGTGCAGGATGTTCAGCTTTGCCCTCGGCGTGGCCTCAAGCTCGGCGAGAGTTCCGTCGCCCGACCACTGGGCAATGACGCGCAGGCCCATCTCCTCCAGAAGAATGCGCGACGACCAGGCGTCGCCTCCGATGTTGTAGTCACCGATGATGGCGACATCGTACGGCGTGCTCTCAAAGCGCGCCGGCTTGTCTCCCAGCTTGTCGAAGACCCAGTCGCGGATGGCATCGTTGGCGATGTGATGGCCGAGGGACTGTGAGACGCCGCGAAAGCCTTCGCAGCGGACCGGCACAATCGTCTTGTTGTACTCCTTGGCCTTCCGCTTCGAGACCGCCTCGATATCGTCGCCGATCAGGCCAATCGGGCACTCGGACTGGATCGAGATTCCCTTGTTTAGCGGAAAGAGCTCCTGGACCTCGTCGATGATCTTGCTCAGCTTCTTGTCGCCGCCGAAGACGATGTCTTTCTCCTGGAAGTCGGAGGTGAACTGCATGGTCACAAACGAATCCACGCCGGTGGTTCCGACATAGTAGTTGCGGCGTGCGGCCCAGGAGTACTGCCCGCAGCCAACCGGACCGTGGCTGATATGCACCATGTCCTTGATCGGGCCCCAGACGACACCCTTTGAACCCGCATAGGCGCAGCCGCGGATCGTCATCACGCCGGGGATGGACTTGATGTTGGACTTGATCGCGCATTCGCCTTTGTCCGCATCAAACGTGCCAAGATGCTTGGCACGCCGTTTGCCGAACTTCTCCGGGTAGGCTTCGAGGACCTCGCCGATGAGCTGCTTGTTTCGCTCTTTGACTTCTTCCACGTCCAGGTTTGCACTCACGCCACACCTCGCTTTAGGATCGATTTAGACAAGTCTGGCGCCGGCATCGTGCATAGCCCGGCGCCAGTTGGAAATGCTCTCTTACGCAACAGCCTCAGCAGTCTCTGCAGCCTTCTTGCCGACCAGCGACTCGTCGATGGACTTGATGATGCCGTGCTCCATCAACATTTCTTCAAGCTCGTCCATCGTGATCGGCGTGGGGATTACACCCTTACCGACGTTGTTGTGGATCTTCTCCGCAAGCGTGCGGTAGTGGTTTGCCTGTTCGGAGTCCGGCGCGTACTCGATGCACGTCATGCGGCGAAGTTCGGCGTGCTGCACAATGTTGGCGCGGGGAACAAAGTAGATCAGCTTGCTGCCAAGCTTGTGCGCGATGTTCTCGGCCAGCTCCAACTCCTTGTCCGTCTGACGTTCATTGCAGATCAGGCCGCCGAGACGAACGCCGCCCGAGTTGGCGTACTTCAGAATTCCCTTCGAGATATTGTTGGCCGCGTACATCGCCATCATCTCGCCCGACATCACGATGTAGATCTCCTGTGCCTTGTTCTCGCGGATTGGCATCGCGAAGCCGCCGCAGACCACGTCGCCAAGCACGTCGTAGGAGACATAATCGAGGTCTTCGTACGCGCCGTTCTCTTCGAGAAAGTTGATGGAGGTGATGACGCCGCGCCCAGCGCAGCCAACGCCCGGCTCCGGACCGCCCGACTCGACGCAGCGAATGCCCTTGTAGCCGGTCTTCATCACTTGGTCGAGCTCGAGATCCTCAACACTGCCAAGTTCCGCAGCCATGCTGAGGATGGTG
>PLUT01000271.1 GCA_003162875.1 Granulicella sp. | reverse complement strand
GCGGGCGCCGTCGGCTATTGCTTCAGCGGAGCGCTGGCGCTGCGCACAGCCGCGGCACGGCCGGCGCAGATCGCTGCGGCAGCGTCGTTCCACGGCGGGGGACTGTATAAGGCGAACGATCCCGGCAGCCCGCACCTGGTGCTTCCGCAGGTGGCGGCGTGGCTCTACTTCGGCCACGCGGTGCAGGATGCAAGCATGACCGCGGACGACATTGCGCACTTTGAGCAGGCGCTCGCGGGGTGGGGCGGAAGATACGCAAGCGAGATCTACGACGGGGCATCTCACGGCTGGACGGTTCCCGACAATCCGGCCTTCAACCAGGCCCAGGCCGAGCGTGCGTTCCGCAAGCTGACTGAACTGTTCGCCGAAACGCTGGGGAGATGAGCTGCGCGGGCTCTTAGTCGGCCGGCCGGAGCCGGAAGACCTCGCGCCCGCTCAGGTTGCGGGCGGCGAGGATGGCATCGGCAAGCGCGCGGACAGCGCCGCGGCCACCGGGTGCAGGGGCGACGAAGCCACCGCCCGCGACGTGCGCGACGACTTCCGCGGCGGCATTTGACGGGCAGGCGCAGAGGCCGGCAATTTCCATTGCGGAGAGGTCGTTGATGTCGTCGCCGAAGAAGCAGGTGTGTTCGAGGGGGACGCCGCACTTGGCTGCGAAATCGCGCAGTGCGGCCGCCTTGTCTCGCACATCCTTGGCGACGAATGGGATGTGCATCTTTTCCGCGTAGCGGTCGACCAGCGGGGACGGTTCCCCGGAGATCAGCGCCATTTTGATGCCGAGGCGGTGGAGCAGGGAGATGCCCATGATGTCCGCAAAGGAAAAGCTCTTGGACTCCTGTCCGGCGGAAGACCAACTGAACGTGCCGTCAGTAAGAACGCCATCGACATCGAAGGCTATAGCTTGCAAGGTGACCAGTTGTTGCGGTTCGAAAGGATCGGGGGGCATGGTTTCTTTCAGATTGTTGCGGCGCCGGAGAGCAGCGCTGGAGTTGCCGGTAGGACTGGGCGCCGGGGCCCGGCTGCGGTCAGTTCAAAAGAACTGAATCAGACGGCGGCCCCGACGCGACGAAGTTTCTTGATGATTGGCACTTCGCGCTCGTACACGCGCTTGACGCCGTCGCCCATCGAAAGCTCGCACAGGCGGATGTCGCGCACCACGCGGCCGATGCCGTTGGGCTCCAGTGACGCTGCCTGGTCGCTGCCCCACATGGCGCGGTCCATGGTGATGTGGCGCTCCACCGCGCACGCGCCGAAGACGAATGCCGCGACGCTGGTCGCAATTCCGGTCTCGTGCCCGGAGTAGCCGATGGGAACCTGGTAGCGCTCGCGCATGGTGGGGATCGCCTTCAGGTTCAGTTCGTCGTAGTTGGCCGGGTAGGTGCTGGTGGCGTGCATCACGATCAGGTCTTGCTTGCCCAGCACCTCGACTGCGTGGTCGATCTCCGCGTAGGTGCTCATGCCGGTGGAGAGGATGATGGGCTTGCCGGCGGCGCGGGTGTGGCGCAGCAGGTTGTCGTCGGTCAGCGAGGCCGATGCGATTTTGAAGCAGGGAACATTGAAGTTCCGGTTGATGAGGTCGACCGATGCCTCGTCCCATGCGGAGACGAACCAGGGTATTTTGGCGGACTTGCAGAACGCGTCGATCTCGGCGTAGTCCTCCTCGTCGAACTCCAGGCCCCACTTCAGGTCGCCGTTGGTGGTCCCGAAGGGATTCTCGCGCGGCTTGGCCAACTCCTCGGCGGTGTACACGACATCGATGGTCCGCTTCTGGAACTTGACCGCGTCGCAGCCCGCGGCGATGGCCACGCTGATGAGTTTCTTGGCGAGGTCGAGGTCGCCGTTGTGGTTGATGCCGATCTCCGCAATAACGTAGCAGGGCTGGCCGTCGCCCACCAGCTTGTTGCCAATCTTGACGACGCTGGAGCCGCTCATGTCTGCATCCTCTCAAAATGAATAAGGTTGTTACCGCATTGCGGTGGAGAACCCGGCTGCGAAGGCAATCCGAAGCTTGAAGTGCGATGCCCCAGATCGGCTGGCCGTAGTCCAACCGCTTCTGAAGCGTGGTCCTTACGCGTTACGTATGCACACTATACATCCGGGTTTGTCGCAGCGTCCATGCAACCAGGCGCCTCGGTGCGGAGCGCCGGACCCATGGGCCGAACCAGTGTCCGGTCAAGGGGACGGCGTCCCGACTGACTCTTTTCACCCCTCAAGCTACAATGGAAAGGACCGTGCGCGGCGCAGCGCAGATCTGGCCCAGGGCCTGAACCACCAGGCCATTGGAGAGGATCATGTTTTCCTGGTCCGATTCTCCTGGGCCGAGCCGGTTGCAGCGGTGCCCGGAGCGAAACCGCCCCGGGAAGAAGCAGCGGGCTTCGTGCGACGTTTCGGGTCGCTGGAAGCACAGACAGGCCGATGTAGCTCAGTTGGTAGAGCAACTGATTCGTAATCAGTAGGTCAACGGTTCAAATCCGTTCATCGGCTCCATCTTTTCAATCACTTACAGCGCTTCCACAATTCACATAATTGCCGTGTGACGTGAATTGTGACGTGAAAGCGTGTCTGCCGATTGGGGTTTCGGTTTGGCCAGCAGCGGATTCCCACCCATGCGCTATGTCACCCCAAGCGAGCAAAGACCGCTCCCACCCCGGTGAACAAGTTCACTGGGATCCCGGTGCTCGCCGGGGACCCCGACGACTGCGCAGGGATGGGGCTGGATGATGCGAGGCATTCTGAGTTGGAGGTAGTTAGCGGAAACCGATAGCGCAGGCCGATGTAAAAAAGAGAGATAAGTGCCAGGGCTTTGATCTGCCCGCCGTATGCCACGTGGTGGTAGATGATCTCGGTTTCTGGAACAAAGAGGATCGCAAAGCAGACCATAGCAGGGACAAGTCCGGCTGGGTCTGGGGCTTTCTTATGCTGCAGGACCGCAAACAGGACCAGCAAAGCCCAGGGAAGATAGAGTCCCAGCAATGTGTAGTCAAAGGACGTCGGCGGGAGCAAGACCGCAGCCACGCACAGACATAAGACCTGATTAATAACGGGCAGCTTGCGAATCCGGCCAAAGAACAGGAACAGCATGAGGACTACGACGGTTGCGGAGTAGGCCGTTAGCGAGGCGCTAAGTTGAAGAGCGCTGATGTGCCCATAGATGAACTTCCTCAGGAGTGCGAACGCGGAGTGATCGAACGCCTGGTACTGATCCATGGGCCCCAGGCTAATGGATGTACGGAACCTGGAGACCGCGAGGTTGGTCAGCCGCCACGAGTCTCCGATGTGGGGATAGACCAGCCAAAGGCTCGGTACGGTGACCGCAGCAGCGGACAAGAAAGCGAACAGGATATGACGATATTGCCGTTTTGCCAGGAACAGTCCGAGATAAAGAAATGGAGTTATTTTCAAAGCGCCGGCGATTCCGAAACAGGCTGCGGCGCTGTAGCCTCGTTCGCGCATGAAGGCCCATAGGCCCAAGGCCAGCAGTACCCAACTGCAAATCTCCATGTTGGCTTGTTTCAGCTCGACCCATAGAGGGAAAGAAGTCGTGAGGGCAAAACTCATTAGAAGGATGGTGGCCCAACGGTTCAGTCCCCGGCGAATCAACGCGCGACCAAAGAGGAATGTCGCAACCACGGCACACAGCAACACAAAGGATAGGAATGCTAGAAGCTCGTGCGGCGCGAAGGCAAAGAAGGCCCGGTAACAGACGGCGACAGGGGCGGGATACATGCAAAGTGGATCCTGCGTATCCGTGAAGAATTGAAGTGTGTGAAAGTGCTGGAAGCGCGGCCATAAGGTAAGGAGGTCGGGGTAGGGATCATGGAGCAGCGGGGAGTTGTAGGGGGCTACGCCATGGAACATGTAACGACATGCTCCTTCCACAAACAAGGCCATTGCGAGTAAAGCCGCGGCGACGCGCAGAAAGAGTTGAAGCGACGGTGGCATCTTCACCGGTGCCTCAGTCTTATCGAAGGGGTTCACGTCGCTAGTCTTCATGCAGCTCGCGCTCGATGATGGACAGGGATCGGGACTTGCTCTTCATTCTAAGGTACATGGGTCCTAAGCACTTTGGCGGGCGCTAGCGGGGCTCCCAAGTGAGGGTGTCTTCGATGCCCTGCTCTTTGGAGGTCTTCGGCGTCCAGTGAATGTGGCGAGCGGCCTTGGAGTTATCGGCGACGAAGAACTTCTGGTCGCTCTGGCGCCACGGGAGGTGGGCGGAGTTGATACGCGGCTTGGCTGACTCAGTCATGGTTTTGCCTGTTCGCTAGTAGCTAGCGAATTTCAATGTATCTTGCGTCTCGTTTTGCAGGTCCACGCGGCTGCGGAACGGGTAGCGTAGAGCGACCGCGAAGAGTGCCAGCAGTGCAATCGCCTTGAGTTGCCCCGCATAACGAAGGCCGTGATAAATGAATTCCTCTTGCGCGGAGAGGAGGAAGGCAAAAAGGGCAAATGCCAGCGGGATGCCGGGGAGTGTTTTGTCCGATCCCTTCATGGTTTGCTCCAATAAGACAAAAACCAGCAGCACGAACGGTGCATACAGGTGAAGCAACGTGTAGTCGTAGGATGTGGGCGGCAGAAGAATCGCGGCCACGCTGAGGCAAAGTATCTGGTTGACCACCGGGAGCTTGCGGATCCGGGTGAAAAAGAGGTAAAAACCGCAGATCGCGGCGACGACGGCGTAGGCCATGAAAAACTGCTGAAAGTGGTGTGGTCGAGGTAGCCTGGGCAGCATCCGTTTGAATAGGCAAAAGAGAGAGTGGTCGTAGCCCGTTTCGAGGGGACGAAGGCCCAAAACATACATTTTGCGGAACAGATCGACCCCGATATTCGTTTGTTGGAGGCTATAGCGAATGTCTGGACAAACGAGCCAAAGTGACGTGATCGTGGTCGCGCCGGTGACGAAGAGGGCGAAAACTGCTTGCCGAAATTCTTTCCGGGCCACCAATAGGCCGAGATACATGAATGGAAAAATCTTCATCGATATCGCGACACCGAACATCGCCGCCGCGAGATAGGATCTGTCCGTCCAGAATGCCCAAAGCCCGACGATGATGACGATCCATACAACAAACTCCAAGTTTGCCTGATGGACCTCGAACCAAAATGGAAATGAGAGGAAGTACGTCGCCAGCAGAAACTTGATTGTCGAGCGTGGTGCAAGGCCGCGGCGGACAAGGCTACGCCCTACGAGCAACATCAATATCCAAGATGTCGCGACCATGATTCCAACGAAGCGCCACGTAGCAAAGTGCGGATGTCTAACCCCGCCGCCCAGCAAGAGAAGCCTGTAGCTTACGACTGCGGGAGCCGGGTACATGAGGCGGAAGGGATCGAAGAAGGATCGGCTGTGGAAGTTCGCGAAAAGGTGTATGTACGGGGTGAAATCGATAAAAATGAATTGCCTTTGGCCGGCGGGATAGTCATATGGCGCGCGTAGGTGCAGCACGAAGTAGCAAAACAATTCTATAGCAAAGCAAATAACCGTCCAGGCAGCACTTTGCTGCAAGAATCGTCGCAGTGTTCTTGGTATTGGCAAGCTCTTCATCCCTCCCGTTGGGCGGTTTGCGCTAATCTTCATGCAGCTCGCGCTCGATGATGGACAGGGATTCATTTTTCATCTGGAGGTACATGCGGCCGAGGTACTCGCCGATGACGCCGAGCAGCAGCGCGTTGATGCCGAGGGAGCCGAGGATGAGTACGGTGAGGGTGGTGAATCCGGCGGGGGCGCGGAATCCTACGGTGAAGTAGGCGATGATGTAACCGACGCTGGCCAGTACGGTGATGGCGGCTATGGCCATTCCGACGTAGGTTGCCATGCGCAAGGGCACGACGGAATGGTTGATGATGCCGTCGAGCGCGAGCATGATGTTGTCGTAGAACGAGAATTTGGAAACCCCGACGGTGCGGGCGCGGCGCTCGTAGTCGATGCCGGTCTGGGTAAAGCCGAGCGTGGCGATGGTCCCCCGGAGATAGGGTTTGGGATCGCCGATGCGGCGGAGCTCTTCGATGACGCGGCGGCTGATGAGCCGGAAGTCCCCGGCGTCGCGGGGGATGGGGTCTTCGGAGAGGAAATCCACGAGCCAGTAGAACACTTTGCGGGCGATGGTCCAGCGCTTGGATTCGAGTCTGGACTTGCGGATGCCGTAGACCACGTCGGATCCCTGGCTCCAGTGGGCAAGAAACGCCGGGATCATCTCCGGGGGGTCCTGCAGGTCGCAATCCAGCTGGATGGCTGCGGCGCCGCTGGAGAGCAGGTAGGCGGTGAGGATGGAACGCTGATAACCGAAATTGCGGGAGAAACGATACGCGCGAACTCGCTTGTCTTTCCTGGCTAGTTCCCTGAGCAGTTGAGGAGTGGCATCGGTGGAGTGATTGTCGGTGAAGACGAATTCGAAGGTGTATTGCGACGCGAGCGGGTTGATGACTGCGGTGACGGCTTGGTAGAGGAGAGCGATGTTGTCTTGCTCGTTATAGACGGGCACGACCAGCGAGATGAGCGGCTTTGCGGGCTGAGTGTCCCCCGGCGCCGCGCCAGTTGCATCCAACGGGTCGCTCTGCACGTTTGCGCTCCCTTCGAGTTGCCTTTCCATCATCTTACATCGGCTCCATTTCTTTCAATCACTTAGGCTTACGGGTTGAACTGCCGCGCACAAGGTGCGATGGCGCTGGTGTGACGCCGCGCAGACTCGCTCGTGATGTGGGTCACAGGCCGTTCCATGCCATCTCTGCGAGAATCGGGGGTGCTGCGCGAGGATTCGGACTATGGGTACGCTTACGGCACTCGATGTGAAAACCATGCACACCCTTCCCGGGGATGCGGTGCGCCAGATTCAATGGCGGTTTGCGGACCGGTTCGACCTGCAGATGCTGGTGCAGGCGTCGCGCGGGGTGGCGCGAGGCACGGTGGCGCGGATGGTGGCTGCGGGAGAGCGCAACACGCACGAATGGACCCCGGCCAAGAGCGCGATGATGGAGGCGTTCGATCGCGCCGGGATCACCGCCGCCTTTATGGAACCGGAAGAGGGCGGATTCATCGCCGGACCCAAGAACCTGGCACTGTCGCTTGCGGCCTTTGAACTGGCATGGGTGGATGGCGGCGCGGCGACTGCGAGCCTGGCTAGTTTTCTGGCCTTGGCGCCGATCCATGAATGCGGCACCGCCGAGCAGGTTCGTCACTACAAGGGGCTGGCAGCGCCGCCGCAGGCGGGCGAGGACCGCAAGCCGTGGCGAGGGGCCTTCGCGCTGACCGAGCCGCTTCCATACGTGGGCGTCGACACCGGCATTCTCAGCGGCAAGCTGCGCGTTGCGGAGTGGAGGGAGGGCGAGGAGCCTCTGCTGCAGGTGGACAAGCGAGGACGATTTATCACCAATATCGCCTTCGCAAATTTTGTGACCGCGGCGGTAATCTCCGACGATCCGCGCATCAAGGGCAGTTGCGTGGTGATTCTTGAAGAAGGCGACGAGGGCATCTTCGACCGTGGAACGCCGACCAGGAAGATGGTGCACCAGCTTTCCTCCACCGGCGATCCTATCTTCAATTTGAAGGTTCCGGCTAGCCGCATCGTGGGCGGATACACGGTACAGAATGGGGTCATCGTCCCGAACGTCAACCACGGCGACGTGATCGAGGCGGTGTTCCGTCGCACTCGCGTGACCGTAGGCCTGATGACGGCAGCCAAGCTGCTTTCGGCGGTTGAGCCGGTAATCCGCTACCAGCGCGGCCGATTCCGCGGGGCGGCAGGGACTCGACCGGGCACGCTGCGTTACGACTTTGGCATCCAGCAGCGCGAGGATGCGTTGCACCGGCTGGTCGATGTCTGGGCCATGGGAGAGGCGGCCGCGTCGCTGGGCTTTGCCACTGCGCGCCTGTTCGATGAGCTGGACCCGGTGGAGAAGAAGAAAGCCGCAATCATGAAGGAGCGTGGAGTTGTAGGCAAGCGGTCCGACCTGCGGGCGCTGCGCGAGGTGGAGCAAAAAGCCGTTGCCATGCTTGCGCTCGACGTGGAGGATCCGCGCCGGGCGGCGCTGGCTGCCGATCCCCTGGTGGATTTCGTTCTGAAGGATTCCGAGGCCGGCGTGTTGTGCCCGGCAACCAAGCTGTGGAATACCGGCAAGGGCGCGAACATGATGCGCGAAGCGGTCAGCCTGATGGGCGGCTACGGCA
>PLUT01000112.1 GCA_003162875.1 Granulicella sp. | reverse complement strand
CCCTTAGTCCCTAGCCCCTTAGTCCCTGTCTCGCTCAATCAAATCTCCACCGACTTCATCCAGTCCCGCAACCACGGCCTCCAAAACATCGAAGCCCTCGTCGCCGAATGGTCCGCCAAACTCCCCATTCCCGAAGCCACCATCCGNNTTCTTCCGCACCGCCGCCGGCCTCGCCATCCTGCCCGAATACACCTTCTCCACCCCAGAAGTCGCGCGTTAAACCCCCAGGATTCTGCCCTGCTCCTCAAAACATGCATCTCACTTGAGTGCGAAAGCTCCTCAACCAACCTCTCAACCTCAAAGGAGGGCAAAAATGAAAATCGGAATCCTCGGCTCCGGCACCGTCGCCAAAACACTGGCCGCCGGCTTCCTCAAGCACGGCTATGAAGTCACTGTAGGTTCCAGAACCCCCGGCAAGCTCGCCGAATGGGCCTCGCAAAATCCCGGCATCTCCACCGCCACCTTCGACGCCGCGGCCAAATTCGGCTCGCTCATCGTGCTCGCCGTCAAGGGCAACCGGGCCGTGCAGGCTCTCGCCCTCGCCGGCCCTGACAACCTCTCCGGCAAGACGATCATCGACACAACCAATCCCATTGAAGATGCGCCCCCCGTCAACGGAGTGCTCCCGTTCTTCACCGACTTCAACCAGTCCCTCATGGAAGACCTGCAGCGCCAATTCGCGGACGCCCACTTCGTCAAGGCATTCAACTCGGTCGGCGCGGCCTCCATGGTCAATCCGCAATTCAAAGGCGGCAAGCCCACCATGTTCATCTGCGGCAACAGCGATCCCGCAAGAAAGCAAGTGACCGAAATCCTCGACCAGTTTGGGTGGGAAACAGCGGACATGGGCAAGGCCGAAGCCGCGCGCGCCATCGAGCCCTTATGCATGTTGTGGTGCATCCCCGGCTTCCTGCGCAACCAGTGGACCCACGCCTTCAAACTACTCCAATAGCGCCCACACTCTCTCTAAACAAACCAGGCCGATTCGCAACGCGGATCGGCCCGCCATCTAATCACTAACCACTAACCACTAATCACTGCTCTTATATCTCCCACCGCAGCAGCGCCGCCCCCACCGTAAAGCCCGCGCCCACCGCCGCAATCAGCACCAGGTCGCCCTTGTTCAGCTTGCCCTGTTCGATGGCCGTCTCCATGGCCAGCGGAATCGTCCCCGCCGACGTATTCCCATACTTCTCAATATTGATAATCACCCGCTCCGGGTCCATCCCCAGCCGATCCGCGGTCGCAGTAATGATCCGCTTATTCGCCTGGTGCGGAATGAAGCATCCCAGATCCGCGCCGGTCACGCCATTGCGCTCCAGCAGCTTCGCCGTCGCCTCGGCCATCTTCCGCACCGCAAATTTGTACACCGCCGGCCCATCCTGGTAGATGTAGTGCATCTTCTTGTCCACCGTCTCGTGGCTCGATGGATTCAGGCTCCCGCCGCCCTTCAAATTCAGGCTCACCCCGCCCGACCCGTCAATCTCGTGAATGTAGTCGATAAACCCGATCTCGCCCTCTTCCGCCGGCTCAATCAGCACAGCCCCGCCGCCGTCGCCAAACAGTATGCACGTCGCCCGGTCGGTGTAGTCGGTCATCCGCGTATTCGCGTCGGCGCCGCATACCAGCACCTTCTTGTGCGCCCCGCTCTCCACCAGCTTCACGCCCGCCTGCAATGCGAAAACAAACCCCGAGCAGCCCGCCGAAACGTCGAATCCCCACGCCCCTTTGGCCCCGATCTTGTTCTGCACCAGGCACGCCGTCGAAGGAAACATCATGTCCGGCGTCACCGTGGCCACGATGATCACCTCCACATCGGTCGGCGCAATCCCGCGCTTCTCCAGGCACCGCCGCGCCGCCTCCGCGGCCAGGTCGCTGGTGGCGACTCCAGGGTCCACAATGTGCCGTTCGCGGATTCCGGTCCGCTCCATGATCCACTGGTCGCTGGTCGCGACCATTTTCTCGAGATCGGCATTTGTCAATAATCGCGGTGGAACGTAGCATCCCACTGAACTGATCTTCGCCCGCACAGGATGTTGCGGCTTCAACGTCAAACTCAAACTCTCACCTCACTGCCGCTCGCGCGACTCCAACCGGACACTCTCAAAGAATCGCTTCCTTGCCAATCCGCTTGCCGTATGGCCCGGCAATCATTCTCTCCGACCCGCGCCCGAAGAACAAGTACGCACCCGTCCGGTGTCACGCGTCGAACAACCCCTTCCGGCATCCTCATCGACGCCAAGGGCTCTCGCGCAACACGTCTCAAATTATCTAAGTGGGGCACTGCAGATCAGCCAACCTCAGTCCTCAACTAGCAACTAGCAACTCACAACTCACAACTGCATTAAAAAGTACCGGGCTACCTACTGCGCCCGTAACGACCCGTTACCGTTGCTTCCTTCCGGACCTGGCGGGGTTGGCGGGATTACGTCGCGTAGGACCCGGCACTGCTCTATCTTACCATTCTCAGCGGCCACCGCACTCGCACAACCTTGGTACTCTGGACTCACCGGCGATGGTCCACCTTTCGGAGAACGGAGCTGCCCAGGCTCACTACCGCGCGCGTCAGACTGCACTGGGCGCGGAGCAGCGCACCGTCCAGTCGCAGCGCAACTGGCTCCGGCTCGCGCTTCTGCTATGCGTCGTGGCCGCGTGGAATGTCGCGCTACATGCGCTTCACGAGACTGCCCCCTGGTGGCACGTTCTCGTCCCCATCTCCTTATTCGCCGCCCTCATTCCCGTCTACCTCCGCATCGCGACGCGCCTCACCCGCATCGGTCGCCTGCTCGTCTTTCACGAACGCAATCTCGTCCGTGCCAACGGCTCCGAGCCGCAGTCCGGCCTTACCGGCGACGAGTTCCGCAGCCCTGGCCATCTCTACGAACGCGGCCTCGACATCCTCGGTGCCAATTCGCTCTTCGCCATGCTGTCTACCGTTCGCACCGGCATCGGCCAGCAAGGACTGGCCCGCCTTCTGCTCAACCCCGCCTCCCACTCGGAGGCCTGCGCACGCCAGCACGCCGTCCGCGAACTCACCCCCAACCTCGCTCTGCGCGAGGAGATCGCTCTCCTCGGAACCTCCCGCTTCGAGCAGGTCTCGGCCACTGTGCTCGACACCTGGCTCGACGCCGACAACCCTGCCTTCCACCCCGCAATTCGCATCAGTCTCATCCTGACGACCACCGCACTCATCGCTCTGCTGCTCGCCGGTTTCCTCCACTACGCGGCCTGGTCTGCCTTGTTTCCCAACCTGGCCGCCGCCTTCCTGCTCCACACCGCGATCGCAATGCGCGCTCGCAGCCGTGTGCTTCCCATCCTCAACGGACCCAAAATCGCCGGCCAGATGCGCATCTTCTCCGAAGGCCTCGCCCTGCTGCGCACGCAATCCTTCGCCAGCCCACGCCTCATCGCCCTTCAGCAGAACACCGGCAAGCCCGCCGACGCCATCGCCACCATCGACCGCGTGCAGTCCCAGTTCGCCATCATCGAGCAGCGCTCCAAGGAGTGGTACTACGTCCTGTCCCTGCTCTTCGCCGCAGGCACCCACGCCGCCATCTCCATCGCCAATTGGAGGCGAGCCAACGCCGCTGCCATGAAGCTCTGGCTTGCCACCTGGGCCGAATTCGAAGCCCTCAACGCGCTCGCCACCTACGCCTTCGAGCACCCCGAAAACATCTACCCCGAGATCGTCAGCGGCGACGCACCCGCAATCTTCGAGGTCACCGGCATTCGCCATCCCCTGCTCCGCGACTGCGTCCCTAACAACGTCACGCTCAACCCCGCAACCCGCTTCTACTTGATCAGCGGCTCGAACATGGCCGGCAAATCCACCCTGCTGCGCGCCATCGGCGTCAACACCGTGCTCACCCTTGCCGGCGCGCCCATCCCCGCCGACTCCGCGCGTATCTCGCCGCTCAAAGTCTGCGCCTCAATCGCGCTCACCGACTCCCTCGCGGATGGCAAGTCGAAATTCCTCGCCGAGGTCGAGCGCCTGCACGCCATCCTCGCCGCCGCCTCACCCGCCCCGGAAGAAGAAGCCCCCCAGCCGGTCCTCTTCCTCATCGACGAAATCTTCAGCGGCACCAACTCACTCGACCGCCGCACCGCAGCCGAGGCGATTCTGAAAGCCCTCGTCGCGGCCGGCGCCATCGGCGCACTCTCCACCCACGACCTCGCCCTCACCGAAATCGCTACGCCTTCACTTCACGGCATCAATGTCCACATGGCCAGCCCCGACCCCGGCGATCCCCTCGCCTTCGACTTCCTCCTCAAGCCTGGAATCAACACCTCCTCCAGCGCCCTCGCCATCCTCCACCTCGTCGGCCTGCCCACGTAGGAACCTCGCCACCCGCTTCAAGAGGCACCCTGCGCTTGCCTCACTTCGCCCCATGCGTCTACGCTTGTCCGCATGCCGCGCCTTCCTCTTCTCGCCGCCCTGCTCGCCCTCGCCCTTCCCGCCGTCGCCGCCGACGTCCGCGTTCGCGTCGATCCCTCTGCCCGCATGGCCGCGCCCGGCAACGAGAACCTCGCCACCTTCCCCACCATCGTCAACGCGCTCGACCACCACCCCTTCGCCACGCCCAACCCCGACGGCACCCCCGGCCGCGTCTTCATCGAGATCGTTCCCGGCGTCTACCACGAGCGCGTCATCGTCACCCAGAACCACAACAACATCACCCTCATCGGCCTCGGCAAAACGCCCGACGAAGTCGTCATCACCAACTCGTTGAACGCCCGCACCGCCGGCGGCACCTTCTTCACGGAAACCGTCGAGATCAACGGCACGCGTTTCGAAGCGGATAACATCACCTTCGAGAACGCTGCCGGTAACTCCGGCCAGGCCGTCGCTGTAGCAGACCGCGGCGACCGCAGCATCTTCAAGCATTGCCGCTTCCTCGGGCATCAGGACACGTTGTTCGCCGACTACGGCCGCCAGTATTACGTCGACAGCTACATCGAAGGCGGCGTCGACTACATCTTCGGCAACGCCGCCGCCGTCTTCGACCGCACTCAGCTCCACTCCAACGGCCCCGGCTCGATCACTGCCCAGTCGCGCACCTCGCCCACACAGCAAACCGGCTACGTCATCCTCGATTCCCTCGTTACCGCGTCCTTCGATACGCCTGCGCCGCCCGAAGGTGCGCCTGGAGCCAACTCGACGCGCGCCGCACATGCAGCCGTGGGTCTGGGCCGTCCCTGGCGCACTTATTCTCGAGTCATCTACATCAACACCGCCCTCGCAACCCCCCTCATCGACCCCGCCGGCTGGAACAACTGGGGCCAGGCCGCCAACGAATCCACCGCCTACTACGCCGAATCCGGATCCACCGGCCCCGGCGCCAGCCCCTCCACCCGCGTGCCCTGGTCCCACCAACTCACCGCCGCCGAAGCGAAGCAGTATCTCCCACAAACCTTCCTCGCCGGCCCCAAAACCGGCCCCGACCACTGGGACCCCATCGCCGAAGCCGCCAAACTTCCGTAGGTTCTGTATACGCAAACAACTCCGAAGAATTGAGTCCTCGCACGATGACAACCGAGAATTTTTCTCCCAGATCGAATCGCACTGTTAAGCTCGCCTTTGCTGCCGCCCTCATCTTCCTCGCCGCGCCCCCCGCCCGCGCCCAAACCGCCGCCTCGCTCCAATCGCCGGACCTCCCGCAGTGGCAGATCGACGCTGGCACCCACGCCGAGTTCGATGTCGCCTCCGTCCGCCCCGCTCCGCCCGACGCTCCGCACCGTGGATACGAGATCATCATCAACCCCCTGCTCAATCCCTACGCCGAAGACGCCCCGCCCAAGGGCCTCGTCTCGGCCAACGCCGCCGTCGTCAACTACATCATCTTCGCCTACAAAATCTACGACGTTAACCAGATGCACCAGCTCAGCCAGCATCTCCCCGCCTGGGCGCGCTCCGACGACTACGTCATCGAGGCGCGTGCCGTAGGCTCTCCCACACGCGACCAGACGCGCCTCATGATGCAGTCCCTGCTCGCCGACCGCTTCCATCTCGCCCTGCACATCGAGAGCCGTCCGCTCCCCGTCTACGCCCTCCTGCTGGACAAGCCCGGAAAGCCCGGCCCGCAGCTCCAGCCGCACCCCGCCGACGTGCCATGCCCCGTCCCGTCCAGCGATTCGCCGGATGCCCCCTCCGCCAAGCCCGCCCCCAACTCCCCGCCGCCGCCCATCTGCGGCATGTCCACATGGCGCGTCGGCCCCCTGGTTCACCTCCGCATGTTGAACGTCACCATGGAACAGATCGCCGGCCTCCTCGACGGCGTAGGAATCATCCTCGGAGACATGGGCCAGCGCACTCTGGTCGACCAGACCGGCCTCTCCGGGCGCTTCGATCTCAACCTCGAGTTCCTGCCAGAGCAGATGGACGCCTCGCGATCCTCCTCCGACTCGGACGACTTCGGCCCATCCGTCACCGCCGCGTTCAAGAGCCAGCTCGGCCTCCGCCTGCTCAAGCAGACCGCTCCCGTCAACGTCTACGTCGTCGACCACATCGAGCGCCCCTCGGATAACTAAGACGAGCGCTCGCAACGCTCCATGCGCTTATCCTCCTTGTCCTCGCAGAGGATCGCCGTCGCCATCCTTGCAGTCCGCTGCTGCGGGGTACCTGCCGGCCATGTTCCCGACGTAACAACCACGAAAAAGTCGCATGCCCGGAAAATTTATTTCATCGAATCGCACAACTATGCATCCCGCCCTGTGTCCATGTGAGCGGACGGGCTGAGAGTGGCTCAAATCGCTCCCAGCCGGCCAATCATAGTTATTCAGGCGATGACTCCGCACACGAGCGCGCCCAGGGACGCTTGCATCATCACGTTCATGGGGAGTGGCCCAACTGCCAACTCAGCGTTTGTTCCAGATAAGCTGCGGACCTCGCAGAAAGCGATGTGCCCTATGTCAACTTTGTCGTCCCGGTATCGCGGCAAGTCTTTGCTCGCTCTTCTTTCCCTCGCTGCTGCCTCGTTGCTGGCAGCGGGCTGCGGCGGATCCACTGCCAACATGGCTGCATCCGGCGGCGTGAGTGGTCCGTCTTTCGTAGTTGGCACGGATGCTCCTTTGGCCAGCGTCAGCTCCTTTGCCGTACAGATCAACAGCATCGACGCCATCAATGCCAGCGGCCAAAGCGTCTCGCTGATCAGTGGCACGCCCACGGTTGACTTCGCGCGTTTCAACGGGCTGCAGACGTTGCTGGACATGAACGATGTGCCCGTCGGCACCTACACCAGCGTCCAAATCTCGCTCGGGCCAGCGACCATCGGTTATCTGAATGTGCAATCCGGCTCCGCGCCGACCATCGGGTCCATGGCGGCGACCCTCCCCTCGTCCCCCATCAACATCCCTCTGGCCTCGCCGCTGATCGTCACCGTCGCGCAGCCGGTCGGTCTGCATGTGGACTTCGACTTGCGCAAGTCGATCCAGGTCGACTCCAGCGGCCAGATCACCGGCGTGGTCACCCCCAACTTCGACGTCAACGCGGTCGGTACGGGCGACTCCGGCGCCTACATCGACGAGTTCGACGCGGCCGTTGTCAGCGTCAACACCACGGCGCAGTCGTTTGTCGTTCAAGGCCCTCACGGCCGCCAGTTCACGATCAACGTGACCGGAAGCACCGAGTGGGCGAACAACGACAGCATCACCCAGCTCTCCACCAGCAGCATCGTGCAGATCTCGGGCATTCTCGACAAGGTGGACGCCACGATCGATGCCGATGAGGTCGCCATCCTCTCGCAGGACGGCTTCCGCGCAACCGGCCTGGTCACCTACGTGACGCCGGCGACAGGCACGGCAACCAGCTTTGACCTGTATGTGCGCGGCCTGCTGCCAACCACCACGGGCCTCACGCTGGGCCAGATCGCGCAGGTCAATCTCACCGGCACGGAGAACTTCTTCATCTATAGGTGGCACACTCCGCTCAGCCAATTCCTCTTCAACTCGAGCCTGTTGCTGCCCGGCCAGGACGTGTCCATCGGCGGACCTGCCAGTGGCGCAAGCAATCCCAACGCAGTCAGCACCAAGCGTGTGGTGCTCAGGCACTGGGGCTACAACGGAACCCTCGTCCCCAACTCCCTCAACCTCACCAATGGCACCTTCCAGATGCAGGTGACCGGCTTCGCCGGATTGCTGATACCGCAGAAAGTGACCGTGTATTACTTCGGCGGCACGGCCTTCCGCTACGGCCTTACCGCCGCCAGCGCCGTCCCCGCGCAAATCAACCTGCGCGTGGTCGGGCTCCTGCTAAAGGACCCCGTTTCGGGCCAGCCGGTCTTGCTTGCCCATTACGTGGATGCGCTCAACTGATCGGCGCACCGCCAAAACGATGCGGCACTTCCGATCCACTCATCGCCGGAGCCAGACCCCTTGGCTCCGGCATTTTTTTGTAACCTCTCCAGTTACTTGTCGACGCCCACCAGCGCAAACCCCAACTCCAGGCCGTCTGCCCGCACCCGCACCTCAATCTCTTTGAGCGTCCTCACCAACCATGTCGCTCCTTCGAGTTCGCTCAGAGGATGGGTGCCCAGCACTCCCAGCACGCCGCAGCCCGCCGCCACGCCCGCGCCAACTCCTGAAGGCGCGTCCTCCACCACCACGCACTCGTCCGGCGCAAGCCCCAGCAACTCTGCGCCGCGCCGGTACGGCTCCGGGTCGGGCTTGCCGCGGGCAACCATATCGCCGGAGATCAACTGCTCAGGCACCGATAATCCAGCCGCCGCCAGCCGCGCCAGCAGCAGCCGCCGCGTAGCTGAGGTCACAATCGCCCATCGTTTCGCCGGCAGCTTCTCCAGCAGCGCCTTTGCCCCCGGCAGCGCCACCGTGTCGCCCGTGTCCTCGATCTCCAGGTCCTCGATCGCGCGCAACGCTTCGGCCACCTGCGCCTCGTCGAACTCCGGCTTCAGCATCCGCACAATATCCACCGCGCGAATCCCGTGCGGAACCTCAAAGCTATCCGCATTCGCCACGCCGTACAGCTTGCACCACTGCTTCCAGCATCGGTTCACTGAGGCGGTGGAACTGATCAGCACGCCGTCCATGTCGAACAGCAGCCCTTTTGTCGCAACCCACGTCTCCGCCAATCGCGCCTCCGCCTGCATTCCCACGCTCAAGCCGCTCGCCCCGCCAGCACAAACTCACGCGCCGCTTCGAGTATTGCCGTCACCGACTCTGTCGAACAGCTCTCGCAATACACCCGCAGCAGCGGCTCCGTTCCCGACGCGCGCAGCAGCAGCCACGTCTCCGCCGCGTTCGCCCCGCCTTTTGAGACCCGCCCCGCGCACGCAGGGTTCTCCAGGAAGAACTTGATTCCATCCATCGTCTCCACCCGCAGCACCTTCATTCCGACCATCGTGTCGCCGGCAGCCAGCGCCCGTGCGCGCGCAATCGCCAACTGCTTCAACTCCTCATCGATGCGCATATCGATGCGCCCGTACTGGTGCTCGCCGAACTCCGCCTGCAAGGCCGCCACCAGCTCGCCCAGCGTCTTCTTCTCGTCCGCCATCACGTTGGCCAGCAGCAGCGCGTTCAGCAGGCCGTCGCGTTCCGGCAGGTGCCGGCTGATGCCGACGCCGCCCGACTCCTCGCCGCCGATCAAAATGTCTCCCGCCAGCATCAGGTCGACGACGTACTTGAAGCCGATCCCGTGTTCGTGCAGCTTGCGCCCGTACTTCGCCGCAATGCGGTCGATCATCTTGGTGGTGTTGAACGCGCGCGTCACATCGCCCGGCCACCCCTTGCGCACGATCAGCCACTTCGTCAGCACCGCGAGAATCTTGTGCGCGTCCACCACGTTGCCGTGCTCATCCACCGCGCCGATGCGGTCCGCGT
>PLUT01000233.1:3534-35604 GCA_003162875.1 Granulicella sp. | reverse complement strand
GCCCGCCATGCCCACAGCACGACGGGTTTCGATCATCGGCGGGGCGTCGGTGACGGTGACGGTCTCAGTCGCGGCGCCGATGGCGAGGGTGGTGGTAAGGACGGCGCGGTCGCGCGGCTGGATGGTGAGTTGGCGGGTGAGGAGTTCGAAGCCGGGCGAGGATATGCGGACCTCGTAGCGGCCGGCGGGGAGTCCTGGGAGCGAGAACTGGCCAGCGGCGTCGGCGCGGGCGGTGCGCGTGTTCTGAGTCGAGAGCAGGCGGAGGGTAATGGTCGATCCGGCGACGACGGCTCCGGTTGGATCGGAGACAGAGCCGGCGACCTCAGCCAGTCCGTTGAAGGGGCCGCGATCGTGTTCGATGCGGAGATCGAGGGAGCCGCGGTGGCCGGGCTGGGTTACAACGCTGGCGGAGCGGCCTGGGTAATCGGTGACCTGGACGTACACGGTGAGGTCGTCGGAGGTGTCGAACTGGCGGTCCGGGCCGGCACTGCGAACGACGAAGGTGCGGTTGCTGCCCTGGTTCCAGTTGGTGCGTTCGATGCGTAGCGGAGTATTCCAGGCGTCGCGGGGGTGGGTTCCGTTCTGCTGCGTGAGGTTTGCAAAGGCGCTGGTGAGGTCCTGGTTAGGCTGTTGTGCCAGACTCCGGTTGAGGTCTTCGGCGAGCCTGCGGATCTGATCGGTGAAGGCTTCGCGGTAGCGCTGCTGGTACTCGTCGAACTTATCCTGTGGCAGGCTGCGGCCGAACTCCACGTCGAGCCGGGCAGGAGCGGCCAGCTCAGTTGCGGAGAAGAGCGCGCGCGCGGCAAGGTTTTGCCGGTCCTGCTGTGCAGCAGCGCCGGCGGGCTCGGCGACTGGGGGCTCGACTACATCCGACATGGAGAGCGAGTGGATTTCGTAGCGGGGCTTCATGACCTCCTGTTCGAGATAGAAGAAGACCTTGGCGAAGCCAGGCTGTTTCTCCGCGAGGGCGAAGACAGCTTCGTCGACGACCTGGAGACCGAGCGCGGCACTGATGCCTTCACCGCGAGCGTTGGTGACATGGAAGTGGATGCTGGCGTCGTCGCCGGGCTTGTAGGTGGCGGCGTCGGCACGGGTCTCGATGGTCAGTTCATCGGCGGGCTGGACGAAGAGCAGGCGATGGTCGGCGACGGGCTGGGCGTCGCGGCCGAAGAGGTACGCGTCGATGTCGAGGGTGCCGGCCATATCGGGCGTGGCGTTCAGGGTCAGGTCCGCCTGGCCATTTTCGAGGTCGAGGTCGCGGGTGAGGATGGTCTGGCCGTTTTTGACGACGTCAACGTAAGCAGAGCCGGTGCCGCGGGTGGAAATGACCTTGAGCTGGATGCGGTCGCCGGCCTTGACCACGGCGCGGCTGGTGCGGAGCAGGATCTGGTCGGTTCCGTCGCGAGCCTGGAGCGGGATGGCGGTGGAGACGCGGTTGTTGTGGTGGTCATCGGCTTCGACGTTGAGGGTTTGCGTGCCGGCGCCCGGGTTGAGATGAATGATGGCGACGCCGCCGGAGTCGGTGGCGGTTAGCTGTGTGCCGTCATCCGGCCTGTGATCCGCCAACTGAACGGTGAGGGTGGTGGCGGCGGGCGTTCCATCGGGGTAAGAGGTGAGGAGAAAGACCTGGTTCTCGATGCCGGGGATGAGCGTGCCGCCTTCGGGGACGGCGGTGACGAGCAGCGAGGATTGGCTGATGGTGATGGGTTCGCCGCGAGTTTCGGCGTGGGCGGCGGAGTCCTTGACGGTGGCTTCGACGAGGGCGCGGGCGGCGCCCTGGCTGAGCGGGCGGCCGGCGAAGTAGCCGGGGAGTTTCAGGTCGAAGCGATACACGCCGTCGTCATCAGTCTTGCCGGAGGCGGAGGCGGCCTCGAAGACGGCGACGTCCATGCTGGAGGCTTTGATGGTGACGTCGGCGTGGTCCACCGGCTTGCCGAAGAAGTAGTTGGCGCGGACGGTGCCGGTGACGTGGTCGCCGGGGCGGTAGTCGCGTTTGGGTTTGCCGTCCTTCTGGGTGAACTCGACATCGACCTTGAACTTGGGCAGCACGTAGTGCTCGACGTTGAGCGCGATTTCGGCGGTGTTGGACGGCGCGGCGCTGTCGCCCATAAGGGCGCGCAGATGGTAGGCGCCGAGATTGACTTCGTCGGCGAGGGAAAACTCGGCGGAGGCGATGCCGAACTTGTCGGTCTCAGTGATCTTCTTGAAGACCTTGTTGCCGCGCGAGTCTTCGAGTTCGAAGGTGAGCTTGTGGGCAGCGTCGGCCTGGTGGCCGTCGCGGTCCAGCGCCAGTGCGCGGACGTGGATGGTCTGGCCGGGCTGGTAGATGGGCTTCTCGGTGGTGAGGAGGATGGAGGCTTTGTCGTCGAGGTGGATGGACTGGGTGTACTCGGTTGAGCCGATGGGCGTGTCCGCGATGAAGTGCAGCTCGGCCGCGCCGGTGAGGCCGGCGGGAAAGCGGAACTGGGCTTCCAGCGTGCCGCGGCGGTTGAGGCGTCCGGAGAAGAGCGGACGCGGCTTCTGTGTGGGCTCGGCGGACTGGGTGGGGACGATGAGCTCAACCCGCACCGTGCCGGTACGGATGGCGGAGGGGGCGTCGTCGCTTTGGCTGGCGTCGGAGACGACGATGCGAATGGCGGCCTGGCTTCCGGCGAGGTACTCGCTCTGGCCGAGGATGCGGACGATTGGGCGGCGCAGGATCTGCGAGATGGATTCGATGCCTTCGATGGCGGGAAGCGCGCCGTCGGCGTATTCGAAGCGGTAGCGGATGCGCTGCCAGATGATGTCTTCAAACGCGATGGGCTGGTCCGGCGTGATGGATTGCTGCCAGGAGCCATCGCCTTTGTCGATGTCCAGATTGCGCTCGGAGTGGCCGAGGACGTGGTCTTCGGGGTCGAGGATTTCGGCGATGAGCTTGCCCGAGGCAGTGCGCGTGGAGCGGTACGGGATGGTGACCGACAGGGTGCCGCGCGTGTAGGTGGCGGAAAGCGGCTGGGCCTGGGTATGGGTGAGCGAGAGGATGGCAGCGACGAAGAGAACGATGAGTGCGAAAGGTAGCAGAAGGCGGGGGGAAGCGTGGCGTGCGAAGTGTGGCATGAGCGTTCTCCTGGTGCGGCCGTCGGATGGTGCCGCCGGCAGCTTGTTCTTTTCGGAGAACGCGGGGGAACGGGAAACTTGCAGGATGGGCGAACTTTTTTTGAGGGGGTGGGCGCCGGTGAGAGAACTTAAGGTCTGCGCGTCCAGGTCTGGCCGTCGGGGCTGATCCAGCGTTCGCCTGACTCGGTGGTGATCTCGAAGAGCGGAGTGGGCCGGAGTGGGCCGGCGAGCGCGCCTTTCATTTGGGACTGGGCACGAGCCAACTCATCGGTTTCGAACGGCGGCGCAGCGGTGACCCTGACGGTCTCGGTGGCCGCGCCGACCTGGAGGGTGAAGTTGGCAAGACTCTGTTGCGAAGCTACCAGGGTGATGGGAACGTCGAGCCTCTGAAAGCCGGACGCGCGCGCTTGAAGGTGGTAGCTGCCGGGAGCGAGGCCGTCCATGCGATAGCGACCGTCGGGACCGGTCTGCGTGTTGCGGACGGTTTGCCCGGCGGCGTCGGTGACGGCGACGGATGCGTTGGGGATGATCGCGCCGGTTGGATCGGTGACGACGCCGGCGACGCCGGAGTTTTGGCGCGGAGCAACTGCGAGCGTAGGTGCGGCGGCGAACCCTGCGAGGCCGGCCCCGGCCGCCTGAGCTGCGCCGCGTGCCAGCGCGGCTGGGGCGGCCGCGAGCTTAACGCTGACGGCGCGGCCCTTCCACTGCGCGGGAACCGGCTTCCAGCGACGGCCTCCGTCGTCCGAGATGAAGAGCGCGTTTGCGGTGTCGAGCGCGAGCGCCAGGCGGCCCCTGGTGGCGGTGGAGAGCGCGGGCAGGCCGCTGGGCAGAGGAGCCTCGGGTGCAGCGGTCCGGAGTTGCAAACCGAGAGCGGCGTCGCTCGTCTCCAGCATGAGAGGCGCGTCGGTGACGGTTACGGTCTGCATGGCTGCGCCGGCGGAGGCTGCGGCAGCGGGCGGCGAGGCGGGCGGTGGCGGAGCGGGCGCCGACGCAACGGGCACGCCCTCGATGTAATTCTCGTTCAGATTTGACTGGCCTGTGCCTCCGTAGATGCCGCTGTTACCCGAACCAGCGGTTGCGGGTCGAGAGCCGGCGGAAACAGCCAAGCCCGCGGAGAAGCGGGCAGTGCCAGGACTTGCCGCTGGAGGTTGAGGAGCGCCGGCTGGAGGATTTGGGGGAGCGGCTGCTGCCCCAACTGCCGCGGCGCTGGATATTCGCGCGAAGGAGGTTGGAGCGGGAGGTGGAGGCGGGGCGACTGGCTCTGGGCGTTTTGCGGATGGCGATGCAGCGGCAGCGGGTGGGCCGGCGGATTTTTCCGTCGAGGCATGCGGGGATGGAACCTTGGGGGAAAGAAGCGGAGTGGATGCAGGAGGCGCGAGCGGCGGCGCCTGCGGCTGGGACTCTGCTATTTCGGAGGGTGCGGCGGCACGGCTCCGGGCGGTTTCCGTCCTGTGGACGTAGAGGACAAGCGGGACCAGCGCGGCGAAGGCTACGGCGACGGGCCACGCGAGGTTCCATCCGTGGAACCATGGCTGGCGTACGGGTGCGGCGTGCGGGTGCGCGGCCTCGGCGACTGGAGGCATCGAGAGCGAGACAACGGCGCGACATGCGGGACAGCCGGCGAGGTGGGCGAGCGTCCGCTCGCGCTCATGCGGCCGCAGTGCGTGCTCAACAAAGGCGTTGAGTTGGTCCGCGTCTGGATGGTGCCCGGATTGATGGAGTTCGCTCATGATTGACCGGAGGTTGCGGTTGGGGCCGGGGCCGTCTTATCGGAGAACGAAGAAGATTGCGAAGTTTGCAGCAGCGCGCGCAGGTTTATTTCAAGATCGCGAGGATCGGCGCCGAGAGCTTCTTCAGCGGCGCGCCTGCTGAGGCCGCCGGATTGGAGGTTGTCCAGGAGTTGTTTGCGCAGATCGGCGACCAGGCGCTTGAGCCGGCGGCTGATGGTGGCTTCATGCACGTGGAGGATGCGGGCAATCTGGAGAAGCGTCTGGCAATCGAGGAAGTAGGCGGCGAGGAGGAAGCGGTCTTCCGCCGGAAGGGCCTGGAGCACGCGGGCAATGGCGTGGGTAAGGTGCGCGAGTTCGGCGGGGACGGGCGAAGGGTCAGGCTCACGGGCTGGGCTGTCGAGGGTGTCGAGTGGGGCCTCGCGGTAGGTGCGGCGGTGGTGATCGACGTGCCGTTGCGCGAGCGTGGTGCGCAGCCAGCCGAGCAGCGAGCCGCGGCCGGAGTAAGAAGCCAGAGGAGATTGGCGCACGCCGTCGACCTGGCGCAGGCCGTACAGTTCCGCGTAGAGCGATTCGGCAAGATCGTGGCCCAGCGTGGCCGAGCCGGCGATCGCGATTGCGGCCTGGGTGAGGGAAGCACGATAGAGGCCGAGGAAGCGCTGCCATGCGACTTCCCGCCCGAGGGCGCAGGCGTGAGCGAGAGCCAGCTCAGGGAGATGGAGCGAGTGGAAGAAGGCAGCCTTCTGCGCGGAATCGGGGGAAGTGGCAGAGGGAAGGCCATGGTTGAACTTCGCGCCGACAGCAGCGAGGGCGACGCTGAACTCTTCTAATGTCAAGCTGCAAGTTTCTGCCTCCGCTGCGAGCCAGAGGTCCTGGATAAGACCGAGCGGGAGCGAGGAAAGGCGCGGTGCCGACGAGGCGGCTGTGGACGACTGCGCGGTTGGCAGCGGCAGGACGAGATCGCCGGGCTGTGACGAGGCCGTGTCCACGATCTCAACGATACTCGATCCAGGAGCCGTGCACTATCGGATTACCGAGCCTAGGCGAGCGCGTCGGCGACGGCTTTGCCCGCGGTCGCGGTATTGGCGGAGCCGCCTACGTCGCGGGTGCAGCAGGCTTTGTCGATCAGGGTGGCTTCGATGGCTTTCAGGATGGCAGCGCCGGCTTCTACTTCGCCGAGGTGATCGAGCATCATGGCCGCGGACCAGATCTGGGCGATGGGATTTGCGATGCCTTTTCCGGCGATGTCCGGGGCGGAGCCGTGGACCGGTTCGAAGAGGGACGGAAAACGGCGTTCGGGATTGATGTTGCCGGAGGGTGCGATGCCGATGGTTCCGGCGCAAGCAGGGCCGAGGTCGGAGAGGATGTCACCGAAGAGATTGGAGGCAACGACGACGTCGAAGCGGTCGGGGTTGAGCACGAAGTGGGCGGTGAGGATGTCGATGTGGTACTTGTCCCAAGCTACCGTGGGGAAGGCTTTGCTGATCGCCTCGACGCGCTCGTCCCAGAAGGGCATGGTGATGGAGATGCCATTAGATTTGGTGGCGGAGGTGAGGTGTTTCTTCGCGCGGCGCTGCGCGAGCGAGAATGCGTAGTTGAGGATGCGGTCGACGCCGATGCGGGTCATCACGGTCTCCTGCACGACGACTTCGCGATCGGTTCCGGGGAAGATTCTGCCGCCGATGGAGGAATACTCGCCTTCGGTATTCTCGCGGACGACGAAGAAGTCGATGTCGCCGGGCTTGCGGCCGGCGAGCGGGCAGGGAACGCCGGGCATCAGGCGGACCGGACGGAGATTCACGTACTGGTCGAATTCGCGACGGAAGAGGATCAACGAGCCCCAGAGCGAGATGTGGTCGGGGACCTTTTCCGGCCAGCCCACGGCGCCGAAGAAG
Organism: Granulicella sp.; assembly: GCA_003162875.1. Taxonomy (GTDB): domain Bacteria; phylum Acidobacteriota; class Terriglobia; order Terriglobales; family Acidobacteriaceae; genus Edaphobacter. Next base: position 28,886 of record PLUT01000233.1, on the reverse strand, counting down.
ATGGCGTCGTGATGGCCGATCTGGTGCTTCCAGTCGGCCGGCAGCATGGTGCCATGCTTCAGGTAGTAGTCGCAGGAGGCGAAGTCGAATTCGTCGAACTGGAGCGAGAAGTCGTACCGTTTTGCAGCGGCGTCAAGGACGCGCACGCCTTCCGGGACGACTTCCTTGCCAATTCCGTCGCCGGGGATGACGGCGATCCTGTAGGTGCGGTTCCCAGCTGCTTGAGGCATGACTAGAGCGCCTTTCGAGGTTGAAGGTCCTGGCCGGCATTGCGATGGAGCATCAGACGCATGAGGATGATGGTGACGGCTGACACTATCAGCGTACCGCCGACCAGCGAGAGTCCGCGACTGAAATGGCCGCCGGTTCCGGTGGTTGAACCGATCATGTAGGGTCCGACGAAGCCGCCCAGGGTGCCGAGCGAATTGATGAGTCCGATGGAGGCAGCTGCGGCGGTGCCGGCGAAGAAGGTGGTGGGCAGGCTCCAAAGGGGCGGCTTGGCGGCGCTGACGCCGAACGCGGTGAGCGAGAGCCCGGTGATGGCGAGAATCGCCGAAGAGCCGGCGCGCGCGGCCACGGCCATGCCGACGGCGGCAATGAGGCAGGCGATGGCGGCGTGCCAGTAGCGCTCGCCGGTGCGGTCGGAGTTGCGCGACCAGAGGATCATGCCGATGACGGCGATGAGGTTGGGGATGGCGACGAGGAAGCCGGTGCGGAGGATCGAGAAGCCGAGACCGCTGACGATGAGCGGCGCCCAGAAGCCGATGGTGTAGAGTCCGGCGGAGGTGCCGAAGTAGGCAAGCGAGAGGGCCAGGACCTTCGGGTCCGCGAGGGCGCGCCAGGCACTGTGGCTGCGGGGATCCCTGAAGCTGGATTGCTCCTGCTGAATTGCGCGCGAAAGCCAGTCGCGCTCGTCCGGGGCGAGCCATGCCGCGTCGGCAGGACGGTCGGTGAGGAAGCGGAGGGTGACAAGGCCGAGCACCAGGGCGGGAAGGCCTTCGATGAGGAAGAGCCATTGCCAGCCATGCAGGCCGAGTGGGCCGTTGAGCCGCATCAAGGCGCCGGAAACTGGCGAGCCGACGAGCCCGGCAACCGGCGCGGCCGCCATGAACATCGCGGTGACGGCGGAGCGATGATTCGCTGGGAACCAATAGCTGAGGTACAGGATGATTCCGGGGAAGAAGCCGGCTTCCGCGAGGCCGAGCAGAAAGCGGAGGACACAAAAGCTGATGGGGCCGCGAATAAAAGCAGTGGCGACCGAGACCAGGCCCCAGGTGATCATGACGCGGCCGATCCAGAAGCGCGCTCCGACCTTGTGCAGGATGATGGTGGAGGGGACTTCGAAGGCGAAGTAGCCGGCGAAGAAGATGCCCGCGCCGAAGCTGAACATCCGCGGCGTCAGGCCAATTTCGTGGTTCATGGTGAGGGCGGCGAAGCCCACGTTGATGCGGTCGAGGAAGGCGACGAGGTAGAGCAGCATCAGGAAGGGAATGAGGCGGCGAGTGATTTTGCAAATCGCGCGCTGTTCGAGAAGGCTGGGAGCAGGCGTTGCGGTATTGCTCATACTGTCTCCCCTTGACGATCGAGGCGCTTCAGATTCCCAGCCTCCCGATTGTATCCGGGGATGACAGCCAATAGCTTAGCTGGGCAGCGGTGGAGTTTGACAAGCGAGCCTTCCCTCGGGGGCTAAAGCCCTATCAATTCACGGCACTTATCGGCGCGGCTGAACAACCTGCGGCTGATTGGCACCAACGCGATCCGCTACAACACGGATAAAGGCCTGTGGCAGCAGCGAACGCTGAAGTTCGACGCTGCGCTGTTGAAGCCGGGAGAGAACACCATGACCTTCACCGTTCCCGCCGGCGATCTGCAGAGCGGCGTGGTGTGGGACTATCTGCGGTTGGAACTGGACGAGAATGCGAAGTTCGTGAGCACGGCTCCAGCGACCGCAGGCCAATAAGTTCGCATCGGCGGAATCGGAATGGCGTCCCTGCTGCTAGCATTCAGGACATGCCGGAGGGCGCCATGTCAGCTTCACGCCGTGAGTTTCTCGCAGGTAGTTCGCTTGGATTGATAGGGGCAGCGATGGCCGCAAGGGCCGGGGCGCAGGATACGCCGGGGGCTCCTCCTGCGTTCGGCACCTCTCCGGCGGTTGGACCGGCAGTGTCGGCGGCGACATTTTCCGAGGCCGAGAAGCTGGTCCAGATCGAGATGACTGCGAAGGACCTGGCTCAAGCGGCGGAGAACTGGCAAGAGTCGCTGGCCGGGGTTTATGAACGCCGGACAGGGCCCAAGAAGCTCGCCATCGAGGATACGATTGCTCCGGCGACAACCTGGAATCCGACGCTGCCCGGGATCGCGAGTGGCCCTGCGAAGGATTTCTTTGTCGCCAGTTCGCAATCGGCGCCCGAACTTCCCGCGCGCGACGAGGACATCGCGTTCGCCCCGGTCGCTCATCTTTCAGAATGGATCAAGACGCGCCAGATAACCTCGGAGCGGTTGACGGAGATCTATCTCCAGCGGCTGGAGACGTACGATCGAAAGCTGCACTGCGTGATCACACTGACCCGAGAGCACGCGCTGAAACAAGCGCAGGCAGCGGACAAGGAAATCGCAGCGGGCAAATACGGAGGGCCGCTGCACGGCATTCCCTGGGGCGCGAAGGACCTGCTGGATACCGCGGGCATTGCGACAACCTACGGTGCGGAGCCGTATCGCGACCGCGTCCCGGCGAAGGATGCAACAGTGACTGCGCGACTGAACGATGCGGGCGCGGTGCTGGTGGCAAAGCTGAGCCTGGGCTCGCTGGCGCTGAACGACGTTTGGTTCGGCGGAGAGACAAAGAACCCGTGGTTGCTGGAGGAGGGATCGTCGGGCTCCAGCGCGGGACCCGGCGCGGCGGTTGCGGCCGGGCTGGTCGGATTTGCGATCGGCAGCGAAACCCAGGGAAGCATCGTGAGTCCATCGATGCGCTGCGGCGTGACGGGGCTGCGGCCGACGTATGGACGGGTGCCGCGCACCGGCGCGATGACGCTGAGCTGGACGTGCGACAAGCTGGGGCCGATGGCGCGCTCGGTGGAGGACACCGTGCTGGTACTGCGAGCCATCAGCGGGCCGGATGCGGGTGACCTGGCGAGCATTCCCAGCCGGCTCGCGTTCGATGCGGGCACCAGCATTGCGGGCCTCCGCGTGGGCTACATTCCAGCCTGGATGAAGAGTGCTCCGGCTACCGAGGTGGACCGCGCGGCGCTCGAGACCGTCAAGAAGCTGGGAATGACGCCGGTGGAAGTCTCGCTGCCGGACTGGCCCTATGACTCGCTGAACATCATTCTGTTTGCGGAGGCTGCGGCAGCATTCGAGGAGTTGACGCTGAGCGGTAAGGTGGATGAGTTGAAGATGCAGGTGACGGATGCGTGGCCCAACACGTTCCGCCAGTCGCGGTTCCTGTCGGCGGTGGATTTCGTGCAAGCAGACCGGCTGCGGCGGAAGGTCGCACTGGAGATGGCGAGGGTCTTCTCCGAGGTCGACCTGTTGCTGGTGCCTTCTCTGCGCGACGAGTTTCTGGTGATTACAAATTTTACCGGCCACCCGTCGCTGACGCTGCGAGCGGGTTTCGTCGAAGTATCGGAGGCCCGGAGCGATTGGGCGCCTGACCCCAGGAACCCGCAGCCGAAGTTTTCCCCGCCAAGGCGCGTTCCCTACGGAGTCACGCTGGTTGGCCGGCTGTTCGAGGAAGGGAAGATGGCCGAAGCCGGTATCGCGATGGAACGGGCGTTCGGCGTTTCCGGGGACAGGCCGCCGGGCTTCTAAGATAGGAGGGTTTCTACATGGATTCAGCACATACGCATCGAATCTGCTTGGTCACCGCTCTCGCACTTGCCCAACTGGTATCCCGGCCCAGTCTCCTGTCCCAACCCCCCAACACGCTGCGGCCAAATACATCTGGCCCGCCAAGACCGAAGGATATTTCGCCGGAGGGTATGGAGCGGTTTGCTGACGCGGAGAATCGATGGCGGTTGACCGTAGTTGATCCAAAGGCTCAGATGGATCCAGTTCCGCCGAGCGTCCGGGTAGCAAGAAATGCGCTCTTGCGGCCCATGCTGCAGGACATGCGAGAGAGTGAAAAGGGTGGCGGTCTAGTAACCGAAGTACCAGGTCTGAAATCTGATTATGGAAAGCCCGATCCCAAGGCGATCTGGGTTGTTGCTACATTCGATCATTTCCTGGTTATCCCCATCGATGCCGGTTTCAATCTGTTCTACACGGAAATGGATTTCGATATCGACCAGGTCGTCCGTCAGCCCTCGACATCGCTCCTCGCTCCGGGTATGGCGTTTGACGTCGCTAAGAAGGGCGGCCGGATCAAGAAACCAGACGGAACGATAGAGGCGTGGCGACTATGGCCGGAGCGATACCAAGCCCAACCCGGGCATGTTTACCTGATGGAAATTGGGCCGCTAAGTGCAGGGGGCCTCTACTACATTTCGGCGCAATGGGATATGAGCAGCGGGAGAGCGGTGCCAGATGACCCAACCTTAACTTGGTCGAGTCGTCAGGCCATAGATGGACGGACTCAATCGGAAATAATCAAGTATTTCCAATCAATATATCCAACAGATTCCGCCAAGTAAGGACAGGCCATGCAAGACTGCGCAAGAACGCTGATAGCGATTTCTCTCTACGCATTTTTCGGATCGTCTCTCCAGGTTGCCGCTGCACAGCGAACCAGTCTTTGCCAACAGCCTCAGGTAGTTTGCCCAAGCGCAGTTTAGGAAAACAGTGTGGGGTTGGAGGGTGTTTGCAGGGTCGCGCTCCCTGCTGGTCGCGTCGACTTAGCCTCATCGACTCACCCTGCGGCATTTCCTAAACTGCTTCGCCGGCGCACCCGCACGCCCGGAAAAAGTTCGGGGCTATTTTGTGCCGATCAGGCGAATGCGCGTGGTGAAGGCCCTGCCCAGCGGCTCAGTGAAGGTCCCGTACGCCGGTGAATCCACGTTGTTGTTCACAACGTAGGGGTCACTGCTGCTGGTGGCATTCTCCAGAACGCCGCGCAAGCCAAAGTAGCTGCCGCGGAGGTGGAACCGCCATTCCAGGCCAGGGCTGAAGGAAACATACTCAGGGAAGCGCTGGCCGCCGGCCAGGCCCACCACCGTCTGATTGGCATCCACGGCCGTGAAGGGAAAACCGGAGTGCACGTCCAGCGTGTAGACGAAGTCCCAGCTCTTCTTGAGCTTCGGCAGCAGCAGCGGCAACCATCCCCAGGAGACCACGCGGTTGGGCGTATCCCAGGCCAATGGGCCGCTTTGCTGCGGACCCAGCAGCGATAGGGTCGGCACGTAGTCGAGGGCGAAGTTGGTGCGTGCCGAAGAATGCGTGTAGGACGCAAACAGGGTGTGTCCATTGGCGAAGGTCCGCCGCGCATTGAATTCCGCGGAGTAGTAATGGTCTTGTCGCTGGTTGGTCAGCAGATAGGTTTGCTGCAGCGGCGGGGACACGCCTTGAAGCGCGTAGGTAAAGCCATCGGACGCGCGCTTCTGCATGAAGTTTGCGCCGACATACAGGGAGCCGGGGAGTTTTCGCTCAAGGCCAACGCTCCAGTTGAGCGCTCGCATCTGCGTCAGCGACGCGTCGTTTGCAGTGAAGACGACCTGGGTGGGAGCGTCGAGCGGAGTGACGCCGTCGGCCGCGTAGGAAGTGTCGTAGCGAACACCCGCCAGCGCGCGCTCCAGATACTCCAGTTGGGTGTGTTCGTAGTAGAGCCCGATGCCTGCGGATAGTTTGGTGGTGGACTCTGCGCCGGGCGGGGAGTAGGCAAAGGCGAGCCGGGGCGAGAACAGCGGACGCCGGAGGATCTCGTCCCAGTCGAAACGCAAACCCGGCTCGACGACAAGTCCTGGCCGCGCGAGCCAGTGGTCCTGCAGGTAGAGGCCCGCTTCGAGGTTATGGCGCGAGAAGGGAGCCTGCTGGGGAAAGACGCTTTGGCGCAGCAGGGTCCCGTCCTCNNGCCCGCGATACGCTTTCGTCGAAGCCGACGAAATCGAGTTCGGCGCCGGCTTTCAGTTCGTGGCGTCCTAACCAACCGCGCGCCGGCAGGTAGAGAGCCGCCGTGGTCTCTTCGCGGTCGGAGTGCGCAACCGCGTTTTCAAAGTAGCTACCCTGAGAGGTTTCTGGCGTGATCTGGTAGGGACTATTCCCGTGCGGCTCGTAGCCGTCGCGAAAGTGGACGGCTCCAGTGGCGACGTCCAGCAGCGCGCCTCCAGAGAAAGTGTGCTGCTCGCGCACGTAGGGGAGCCAGGCGGGGGAGTCGTTCCGGGTGGTACTCATTTGCGGTGTGAGTGTCGAGATGCCGTCGTAGGGAGAGTGGTAGCCGTTGACGAGCAATCCGCCGGAGAGGATGTTGGCGGAGGTGAGGTTTATCTGGACTTTGCTGAGGTTGCTGCCGCGCAACAGGCGGTTGTCGTCGGCGCCAAGCGGGAGCCCCGGGATGTAAATGTCGTCGTATTCCATCTCCAGGCCGTCGAGGAACCAAGCGCGGTTGCGCGCCAACGGCCCGGAAAAGGTTACGCGCGGGACAAGCTTATCAAAACGCAGGCCATTCAGATTGCGAACGGAGGGAACAAAATCCGTGGCATTGAAGTGAAACTTGTTGTCGCCCATCCCGGTGTAGAAGGCGACGACCCCGCCGGTGGCCCTGCCGAATTCCACGGGGTAGCGGGTCGACTGCGTGTCGATGGAGCGAACCGCGTCGGCACTGACGCGCATGGCTAGCGCGCCGCTGACCGGGGAGCGGATATCGAAGCCGTCCAGCAGGTCGAGCGTTGCGTAGGTGGGCGATCCCGCCACATGGGTCTGACCGGCTAAATCCTGGACCACGCCGGGGTTGAAGGGCAGCAGGTTGCGGATGTCGCGCGAAGTAGGATACGGCACGTTGGTAATCTCTTCGATATTGAGAACGCTCGAGTCTGAGGTCTGTTCGGGATCGATGCCGCCGGTGGAGGCGACCACATCGATCTGTTGCTGGACGACCGCTTCGTGCGTGAGCGCCAGCTTCACGGTTTGCTGGGCAGCGTCGACCTGGCTCTCCAGGGCCTGGTAGAAGCCCGGCTTTTCCACGCGAAGCTGGTAGGGCGATTCCTGGTGGAGCAGGAAGGCACAGCGCCCAATGGAGTCGGTCCGGAGTTGGACTGGAGGACTGCCCGGCTCGGAGAGCACAACCTGGGCATCGGGGACCGGCAAGCCATTCTCGTCGACAACGGTAAGCAGAACCGGAACGCCCGCGGCTGGGTTCTGTGCCCCGGCCAGGAGCACAGCGCCCAAAAGCAGAATCAAGCCAAGCGTCAGCCCGTTGGCACGATTGCAACGCTGCATGAGAGCAAGTGTACGACCGGACGGCAGCCGTGCTCACAAGGACTCGCGAACGTCGCGGTCAGGAGGAGTTTCCCTCTCAGTGCGCTTCAGTGGCTCTCTGCTACTCTAGCTTTCATGCGATTGCGTGGCCCTCTGGCCGTTTGCGTTTTGCTGTTATCCGCGCCGTTGCGAGCGGCCCTGGGCCAGCAGCCCAGCGCTGGCGCAGACGCCGCGGCTCGCATCGCGGCCCAGAACGAGTTGTTCGAGGAGCAGTACCAGGCAGACCTGAAGCTCTCGCCCCAGATGGCCACGGCCTACGGCGACTACCGCTACAATGACCAGCTCGACGACGACTCCCTCGCCGGCAACGTCCGCCAACACAGTGCCGACGAGGCTTACCTCACGCGCCTCCAGGCCATCTCCACCGCCGGCTTTCCGGATCAGGATGAGCTCTCCCGCGACCTGCTCGTCCGCACGCTGCAGCAGCGCATTGCGGACTTCAACTTCAAAGAGTACGAGATGCCTGTGAACCAACGGAGCGGCATCCACCTTAACATCGCCGACCTGCCCAATGCCGTGCCGCTGGACTCGGTGAAGCACTACGAGGACTACATTGCCCGCCTGCACCAGGTTCCCCGCGTATTCAGGCAGACCGAAGAGGTGCTTCGCGCGGGCATGAAGGACAACCTGATGCCGGTGAAATTCCTGCTGGAAAAGGTCCCCGCGCAGTGCCAGGGCATTATCGCCGCCGACCCGTTCCTGAACCCCACCCGGCAGTACCCCAGCAGCGTCTCCGCGGAAGATCGTCAACGCCTTACCAAGGCGATTACGGAGGCCGTCAACAACGAAGTGCTACCGGCGTACAAGTCCTTCGCCGCCTTTATCGCCAACGAGTATGCTCCGCATGGCCGCACCGCGCTGGCCGTCACCTCGCTGCCCGACGGCAAGGCCCGCTACCAGAACTACATTCGCAACCGGACCACCACCGACCTGACTCCCGAGCAGATCCACACGTTAGGCCTGAGCGAGATGGACCGCATCCAGGCCGAGATGCTGGTGCTCGCCAAGAAGGAGGGCTTTGCCGACCTGGCCAGCTTCCGCGCCTGGCTGGCGAGCAACCCCAGGTACATGGCCACCTCCTCCGAGCAAATCGTCGACGACTTTCGCAAGTACGTCGCCGAGATGCAGCCGCGGCTTCCGCAGCTGTTCACCGTCATCCCCACGATTCCCGTCACCATCGAGGCGATTCCCGCCTTTCAGCCGGGTCAGTCCACCCATTACCAGCAGGGAACTCCGGACGGCAAACGGCCCGGCCGCGTCTCTGTCCAGACCTCCGACCCCACGCACCGCTCGCTCGTGGACGACGAGGCGATCGCCTACCATGAGGGCGTGCCCGGCCATCACATGCAGATCTCGGTGGCGGAGACCCTGACGGGGCTGCCCAAGTTCCGCCTGCACAGCTACAACTCTGCGTATATCGAGGGCTGGGGGCTGTATGCGGAGGGACTGGGCAAGGATGTCGGCCTGTATCAGGACCCCGTCTCCGACTACGGCCGTCTCTCCAGCGAGATCTTCCGTGCTGTCCGCCTGGTCGTCGACACCGGCATCCACGCGCAAGGCTGGACCCGCGACCAGGTCGTCGACTTCATGCGCAAGTCGGGCGCCGTGGACGAGCCGACCCTGCAGGCCGAGACCGACCGCTACATTGCCTCGCCTGCGCAGGCGCTCAGCTACAAGCTGGGCGAGCTCAAGTTCCGCGAGTTGCGCGAGCGCGCGGAGAAGGAGCTCGGCCCCCGCTTCGACCTGCGCACCTTCCACGACGAGATGCTCTCCGGGGGAGTTCTTCCGCTGGACCTGCTGGACGACCGCACCAGCCGCTGGATCGCCGCGCAAAAGGCAGGCGCCGCAAGTCATTAGGCCGCAGCATCGGGTCAGGCGCTGGCCTCGGCAAATGCTGCGGCCTTTGACAGCCGCGGTAATGGCGAGTCTGTTACCAAAGTTGTAAGCTTGCCGCCGGGTTTTTCTTGACAGCCGGGTGCCCGCAAGTTTTTTATCTAATTAGAATTGCGCGGTTTCCATCCAGCGAGCCGTGCCGGAGAGTGCGCTCCATGCTAATTCGGATTCTGCTGTCCTTGTGTGCCGTGCTTTTATGCCTTGCGGTTGGCTTGCTGTTCCGTCTTCTGCGGCGGCAAACGCCCCAGAGTTCCGGGCCCATTGACAATCGGTCAAACCGCGCCGTGCGCGATGACAGAGCCGATGAGATTCTGTGGAGCCGTGACGGGGCGTATGGCTCAGCGGGCATGTCGCGGCGGCGATTCATTCCCAATGTCATCATGGGTTCTTTCGTCGTGCTGCTGTTCCGCATGGTAGCGCGCGGAATGGAGACGGATTGGCGGCGATCCTCGGATAACCCCCCGCATAGCGATAGTGCCGCGTCGCGCAGAGGCGATCAGACTCCGCATAGCGATAGTTCTGCGACGCGCAGGGGCGATCAGACTCCGCACAGCGATAGTGCCGTGGCGCGCAGAGGCGACCAGACTCCGCATAGCGACAGTGCCGTAGCGCGCAGAGGCGACCAGACTCCGCATAGCGATAGTGCGGTGGCGCGCAGAGGCGACCAGACTCCGCATAGCGATAGTGCCGTGGCGCGCAGGGTCGACCAGACGCATAGCGACAGCGCATAGTCGAGCAGGGTGGCCCTCCGTCAAAGCAGGGCCAGGCGATCCAAAATGGCAGAAGCCCGAAGACCAAGGGCCTGATGAGCTAGCGTAAGCGACCGCACGGCGTCGAGAGAGTGTGTATGACAGTCGAATTGCGACCGCTCGGCGTGCATTGCAACATCGCATGCCAGTACTGTTACCAGAACCCCCAGAGAAGCGCCGGCAACGTGCGAGCCCATTACGACATGGGCCGGATGAAGCAGGCGCTCGAGGAAGAGGGCACGGATTTTCGCCTTTTTGGCGGAGAGCCGCTGCTTCTGCCCGAAGATGCGCTGGAGGAGTTGTGGGCTTTTGGTCTGGATCGATTCGGCTCCAACGGGATTCAAACCAACGGGACGCTGATCAACGAACGGCACATCGAGCTGTTCCGCAAATACCAGGTTGCGGTGGGCATCTCCTGCGACGGGCCGGGGGAACTCAGCGACATCCGTTGGGCGGGGTCGCTGGCGGCGACGCGCGAGGCTACGGCGCGCACGGAAGATGCCATTGAGCGGCTGTGCAAGGCCGGCATGCCGCCAGCCCTCATCCTGACGCTTCACCGGAGCAATGCGACGCCGGATAAACTGCCGGTGCTGGAGCAATGGCTGCACTCTTTAGAGCAGATTGGGGTGAATACCGTGCGCCTGCACATCCTGGAGGTCGACGATCCCCAGGTACGCGCAAAGTGCTCGCTGACCACGGAAGAGAATATCGCGGCATTCCTGTTTTTTGCGCGCGCCGAAGAGGGATTCCGAACGCTGCGATTCGATGTTTTCGATGAAATGCGCCGGCTCCTGCTCGGCGATGACGGAGGGACGACCTGCATCTGGAGGGCGTGCGATCCCTACACAACCTCCGCGGTAAGGGGTGTGGAGGGCCAGGGTCAGCGGAGCAACTGCGGACGGACGAACAAGGACGGCGTTGATTTTGTGAAGGCCGAATTCCCCGGCTTCGAGCGTTACCTTGCGCTCTTCCACACGGACCGCGAGGCGGGCGGATGCAATGGCTGCCGGTTCTTCCTGATGTGCAAAGGGCAGTGTCCGGGGACGTCCATCGATGGCGACTGGCGCAACCGAACGGAACATTGCGAGGTGTGGATGGCGCTGTTCCAGCGTTTTGAGGACGGGCTGCGGCAGGCCGGCAAGGCGCCGCTGTCGACGCATCCCATCCGTGCGCAGCTTGAGAGTTGGTTTCTCGATGCCTGGACCAGAGGAGAAAATCCGAACATGGAGACGTTTCTTGCGGCGAACCGAGCCCAGTTTGAAGGCTGATGCCAACCGGGGATACTCCCTTCCGCGTTTGCCGCGGATGGATTTCGTACTGCCGGAGTTTTTGCGGTCGATGTGGGTAAGCGACGAAGCCCGTTTGCGCTGGCAGCCAAGGATAGAAAGCATCTCCACTGCGTGGCGCGAGATGGAGTGGCTGACTGTGGTGGAGGGTGTGCGGCCCTGTGTCCTGTGCAGTGTATCCACCGACGGCTGGAGCGAGTTGCGAAACCGAAGCAAGAAGCAGGGACTGACGGTTGTGCCGCTGATGGTGCAGCGCAGCATGAGCAAAGGCTCAGCCGCAGCCAATCCTTCCGCAATGATCATGCGGGCGGTGATTGGCCGGCGTAGGGATGCAAAGCGCTTTGCCCGCGCGTGGGCCAACCTGGATTGCGCAGAAGCGGGTGCGCTGCTGGGATATCCGGAGTGCTGCTGCCGCTTCTTTGCCGACGCGATGCGGCAATCCGCCGACCAGGAGATGCTGTGGACCGTGGCCGCTCGTTCTTATACAACCGGCGCGGAGAGCCGGCTGCTGCGGGTCGACGGACATCCGGAACTGAATATTTTCTGGCGTTACCTGGGCGTAAAGGCGGTTCCGCATATTCCCTGCAATTTGAATTGTGCCGACTCACTGCACCTGGCCGAGCAGTTTGCCGGCGTGGGCAGGAGCGCCGGCCAGGAGGATGCAATCGCATGGACCTCCGAGATACTGCGGTGGCCGCTGGAATGGTCGGTCCTGCACGGAATCGCGGAGATGAAAACACCGATTGTGAAGCTGTGCACGAATTCGGTGGCGACTCGGTCACGGTTTACGATTCGGAAGTCGGGAAGCGCATATCCGGAGGACGGAGCGCGCGGAGTTGATTTTCCCTTCCAGCAACAGACCGCCGTCCGAACCAGCCGATTTACGGACGGGTTGCATATCATTTACGGCACGGGACAATGAGTATGGGTTGTCTTCTGCACCAGCGAGCGCTTCGAGTTCTTTGCCGGCTCGCAGTGGCTGCGGCCTGGCTGGCGCCCTGTTCCACCCTGCATGGGCAGAAGCCGACGTTGCAGGATCAGATAAGCGCCCACGAAAAGAAGCTGGCGGCGGCGCGCGCGGAGCACAGCGACAAGGCCACCGCCGCGGAACTTTGCCAACTCGGCCGGTTGTATGTGCTGACCAAGGACGAGCAGGCGGGAGTGAATTATCTGGAACAGGCCGTGCCGATCGAAGAAGCGATTGGCGACCGAAGCGGCGAGGCAACCACGCTAAAGGACATAGGCCGCGTCTATTCCAATCTGACTGAAACGCCCAAGGCGCTCGATTACTACAATCGTGCGCTGGAGGTGGCGCGCGCAGCCGGAGACCGGCGGGTTGAAGGACAGATTCTGAATAATATCGGCTGGGTCGACCGTCATCTCGGGCGGGCCCAGGAGGCGTTGAGTTTCTACGACCAGGCCGCGACGATCTGGCGCGATGTGCCCGACCCGGGCGGCGAAGGAACGACGCTCAGCGGCCGTGGCGCCGTATATTCCGACCTTGGGCAGAAGGAGAAGGCGCTCAAGTATTTCAACCAGGCGCTGCCAATGTGCAAGCAGGCGGCCGATCATACTTGCGAGATCGACACGCTGAACCACATTGGCTGGGCCTACGATCTGCTCGGCCAGAAGGCGAAGGCGATTCGGTATTACGCGCAGGCATTGGCTCTCTGCCGCAGCGCAGGCGACCGCAGAGGTGAAGCTCAATTTTTAAACAACATCGGCTGGAGTTATCAATCGACGGGGGAGTACCAGCGCGCGCTCGCCTACCTGGGGCAGGCGCTGCCCATTGCGCGGGCAGTGGGCGATCGCAACATCGCAGCCAGCACGCTGGATAGCCTCGGCCTGCTGTATCGCCATGCCGGGAATTATAGAAAAGCGCTGACCTACTACAGGCAGGCACTGCCGCTGGAGAGCCAGGGCGGCATGGATGCCGACGAGATCTACACCATGTGGGGGATGGGGGATTCGGAAAGCGCTCTGGGCGATGACAAGAATGCGCTGCGGAACGATCTGGCCGCCTTGTCGCTGGCAAAAGAAATGGGCGATCCGGATTCGCAGGGCGGAGTGGATAGTTCGCTGATGACGTATTTTAGCGATCGCAAGCAGCCGGAAACAGCGATCTTCTTCGGCACCGAGGCGGTGAACTCGTTTCAGCAGATACGCAAGAATATCTCCGGACTGGATCCCAAGGTTCAGCTGGTTTTTGCAAAATCCAAGTCGTCCATATACCGCCAACTGGCGGAGTTGCTGATCCAGATGGATCGGCTGGGCGAGGCCGAGCACGTACTCGACCTGCTCAAGGAACAGGAGTTCAAGGAGGTGGTGCGCGGCGCGCCCGACGATGCCGCGGCGAAGGTCGCTCCGGTGCAACTGACCGCGGCCCAGCAGAAAGCACAAATCGATCTGAACATGCCGGAAGAAACCGCTCGCACGCTTACTGCGCTGGGGCTGGAGTACGCCACCCTGCTGGCTAAGCAGAAACGCCTCCCCGAAGAAGATGCACGGCTGAAGGAGTTGGACGCAAAGATTGAAGATGGCAACGCGGAGTTGTCGGACTTCTTGCGGAATACATTCTTTCCGGAGCTGGCGCAGGCCAAAGGGGTTGACGATGCCAATGCAGCGCTGAACAAGGAGAAGTTGGATGTGAGCGATTTGCAAAAAACTCTGGCACAGTTGGGGCCGCGTGTGATTGGAATACGGATACTGCTCGGCGAAGCGCATGTGTACGCGATTGTGGTGACCGCGCAGAGCAGGCAGAAGGTTGAACTGAAGACCACTCCGGGCGAGTTGCGCAGCAAAGTGCTCGAGGCGAGAGACGCGCTGCGCACGCCCCGGTCCGATCCAAAACCGCAGTTGCAGGAGTTGTATGCGATGGTGATTGCTCCGCTGGAACCCTCGCTGAAGGCGTTGGAGGCAGGCGGCGAAGCGCGGGCCGGCGTTCCGACGCTGCTGTGGTCGCTTGACGGCGTACTGCGCTACCTGCCGATGGCAGCGTTATACAACGGCAAAACCTACCTGGCGGAGCGATTCAAAAACGTGTTATTCACGCCGGAGAGTTATGGTTCTATGTCTCCTCCGGCCGGCGCAAACCCTGCTGCCTGGCAAGTTTTGGCGATGGGTCTGACCAAGAGCTATGGGGGGCTGCCTGCGCTGCCCGGGGTTCTGCCCGAACTGGAGTCCGTGGTGCGCGACCCGGCAGTGCCTGCATCGCACGGGCCGTTGGAGGGACGACTGCTTCCCGATGAGCAGTTCACTCTTGCGGCGTTGAAGGAAGAACTGGGCAGCGGCAAAAGCTTTGCGGTGGTCCATATTGCCAGCCACTTTGTGCTGGAGACAGGCAGCGACAAGGAACCGTATCTCATGCTCGGCGGGAATACCACGAGCGATGCGGCGGGTTATGCGCTCACGCTCTCCAAGCTGGAGGATTCCACGGTAAGCTTCCACGGAACGCAACTGCTGACGCTCTCTGCCTGCAGTACGGCCAGGGGAGAGGCCGCACAGAACGGGCGGGAGATGGATAGCCTCGACATGCTCGCGCAGCGGAAGGATGCGGCGGCGGTGCTGGCGACCGTATGGGATGTGAACGACGCCAGCACCAGCCGTTTGATGGGCGACTTCTATGCCCGATGGATGAACGACCCAAAGGACGGCAAGGCGGAAGCGCTGCGGCAGGCACAGCTGGCACTGCTCCACGGCGCACCAGCCGCAAGTGAAACGGGAAGGGCGCGCGGTCCCCATCTGGATGAGGAAGCGCCGCCCGCCCACCAGACGAATGATTATTCCCATCCATACTATTGGGCGCCCTTCGTGCTGGTAGGGAACTTCCAGTAGCGTACTAATCTCACCGCCGAGCCACTGCAGGCGTTACAGATACCAGGGTAGGCTGATGACCATGATGCGGTGGTTACGCTGGACCGTAAGCAATACCTTCAGCAGGCGTGCGCGCTGATTGTGGAGTGGAGTCTGCCACCAATGCTTGACCACGAGTTCGGGCACCAGGACAGCGATCTGGCGGTCGGGACACTCGCGTTCCACCTTGCCGATGTAATCCAGGAGAGGCGTCAAGACGAAGCGGTAGGGCGACTCAAGGAACACCAGTTCGGGCACAGCCCTGCCCGCCTGCGCAAACGGCCCGCCCACGTTCTGCTGCCAGTTCCGGCTTACCTCTTCATAGCACTCCTCCGCGTCGACGTGGACGGCCTGCACCTGGTCGCTCAGCTTCATGGCGAAGCGCAGCGCTTTCTCGCTGATGCGGCTCCAGCGGTCCACGGGAATAATGATCAGCGGCTCGGCGAGGTTCTCCATCCGCATGGGTCCTTCAACGGCAACCTCGCGGGCAACGCCGTCGTAGTGATGGCGAACCGCGACCATGACGGACATCAGTGCCGGGACCAGGATAGCGGTAATCCACGCGCCCGTTGTGAACTTCGCCACCAGCACCACCACCAGGGTGATGCCGGTAGCGACAGCGCCGATGCCGTTCACCGCCATGCGCCAATTTGCCCCCCCGCCTCCTAGACGCTTCCAGTGCATCACCATCCCTGCCTGGGAGAGGGTGAAGGCCAGGAAAGCTCCGATGGCAAATAGCGGGATCAGCCGGTCAGTAACGCCGCCGAAGACGATCAGCAGGAGCGCGGTGAACCCCACCAGCGCATAGATGCCGTGCGAGTAGAGCAGCCGGCGGCCGCGAATCAGGAAGACGTGAGGCAGGTAATTGTTCAGGGCAATGGCGCGGGTAAGGCGGGGAAAGTCAGCGTAGGAAGTATTGGCAGAGAGCACCACGACTGAGAGGATGGAGGCGATGGTGAGGTAGTAGAACCAGCCTCGGCCGATGACTGCGGCGGTGAGCTGCGAAAGGATGCTCTGGTAGCCCGCGACGCCGGGCTCGGTGGCGCCGATGGAATAGGCGCGGCAGAGCAGGGCGATGCCGGCAAGAAACGTCATCAACAGAAAGATGATGATGGTGAGAGTGCGGCGGGCATTTTTCTGTTTGGGTTCACGGAAGGCCATTATGCCATTGGACACAGCCTCGACGCCGGTCATTGCGGTGCAGCCGCTTGCGAATACCTTTGCTAAAACCCATAGCGAAAGCATCGCCCCGCTTACCGGCAAGCGAGGCGGCGCGACGATGGGCAGCGGATGGCCGTGTGCGGCAATGGTGCGGATCGTCCCGATGACGATCACGGCCAACAGCGTGCCGACGAAGAGGCAGGTAGGCACCAGGAAAGTAGATCCCGTGTCTCTGACGCCGCGCATGTTGATCAGAGTGAGGACCAGCAGAATCAGGAGACACAGGGCGAGAGTGTGAGGCTGCAGCCGCGGGAAGGCGGAAACGAGTGTGCCGACCCCGGTCGAGATGCCGACCGCGGCGTTGAGGATGTAGTCGATCATCAGCGCGGCAGCAGCCAGCAGACCGGCGTTCGCGCCCAGGTTTTCGCTGGCGACGGTGTAGCTGCCGCCCCCATGAGGGTAAGCATCGATGGTCTGGCAGTAGGAAAGATAGACGATGGCCAGCAAGCCGATGATGGCCATGCTAATGGGCACAATGTGGGCGATCCCCATAAGGCCCAGGGGAATCAGCAACGTCAGGGCAGCTTCAGGGCCGTAGGCAGCCGAACTGAGCGCATCCAGCCCGAACACCGGAATGCCGGCGATGGGGCCAATTTGTTCTGCGCGTTCTTCTGAGGTTGCCAGTGGCTTACCGACTAGAAGGTCGAAGAACGGCATAAATCTCCGTGTCGCTTGGCATAAGAATCCAGTCTGCCCCGGGGTGGAAGCTGGGTCAACATTCTAGCCCTTCTGTAATGGTCACGGAGACGTCCGGCTTCGCGATCCTACGGTACGACATGTGGGCTGAGCAACGAATATCTCATCTCTCTGTTGTCGCAATGGGAATCATCACGGCGGCATCGCCGAACCAGCTTGCAGCGGCTTCAGCTAAGCATAAGGCGTTGGAAGCAAATTGCAACCTACACCTTCTCCGCAAAACGGTAGCCGACATGGGCGTCGGTTAGAAGATATTGCGGATTCGCCGGATCATCCTCCAGTTTCTTGCGCAGCTGATGTACAAACGTGCGCAGATATTCAAGCTCTTCTCCATACTCGGGCCCCCACACCGCATTCAGCAGACGGGTGTGAGGAATCGGCCTTCCTGCGTAGGTCATCAGTTGCTGGGTCAGGTCAAATTCCTTCGGAGTGAGATGAACCAGGCGGTTCGCTTTCTTTACCGTGCGGCGCACTGGATCGAGTTCAATATCGCCGACGTGCAGCACGGGCGCATCCTCCTGCGGCGAGGGGGCCTTGGCCCAGCGCATGGCCGCGCGGATCCGCGCAGTCAATTCGCGCAGCTGGAACGGCTTTGTAATGTAGTCGTCCGCGCCTGCGTCCAACGCCTCCACCTTGTCGTCTTCGCTGTCGCGCACGGTCAGCATGAGGATAGGAATGCGCGGAAACAGGCGGCGCATGCTTCTGCAGGTATCGATGCCGTTCATGCCCGGCATGTTGATGTCCAGCAGGACTGCGTCGAAAGGATTGGTGCGCACCAGCGAAAGAGCCTCCTCGCCGCGCGCTGCCTCCACGGTTTTGAATCCCAATTTGTTGAGAGTCGAGTGCAGCGCGCGACGGATTGACATCTCATCGTCAACCACCAGAATCAGTCCGGATTCCATGCTCAATAGCCTCCCGCTTGAAGTTTTGGCATCGACAGGAAAAACGTTGTCCCTTCGCTTTCGCTGCTTATCACCCATACATGACCGTGGTGCGCCTCGGCCGCCTTCTTGACGATCGACAGGCCGAGACCGGCCCCCGGCGCACGATCCTTCGCGTCGGAACTGCGATAAAAGCGCTCGAAGACGCGTTCACGGTCCTGGATCTGGATCACGGAGCCGCGGTTTCTTACCGACAGCATTAGCTCGGAATTGGTTTCGCGCACATTGATTTCGATGGGCGTCTCGGGTGCGGAGTATTTGGCCGCGTTATCCAGATACTGGGTAAGGATGAGTTCCAGCAGCACCCGGTCGCCCTGCAGCGGGGCGGCCTGCTCCTCGATGGACAGCTCGACGGGATGTCCCTTCAGAGTATTCGCAAGGTCCGCCACGACCTCATTCACCAACTTGGAGACAATCACCGGCTCCGTGTGGAGAGTCACGCTGGCGGTTTCGAGCTTCGCGGTCTGCAGCAGCTGGGTGCAGAGTTGATTCAGATTGACTGACTCCTCATCGATCAGCGCCGCCAACTCCGACTCCGCCTTGTCCAGCGTGCCCATCTCCAGCAGACCGCAGCTGGCAGTGCGAATCACAGTCAGCGGTGTCTTGAATGCATGCGCCAGAGCGTCCAGCACAGCCACGCGAAGCTGCTCCGCCTGCCTCGCGCTCTCCGCGCTCGCCTCCTTCTCATAGGAGCGATAACGCTCAAAGGCGATCGCCGCGAGCGACGCGATGGCATCGGCAATCAAGGGATCGACGTCTCCGCGAATGGCCATGGCGCCCAGGGAATTGCTTCCGCCGCGTATCACCCGCCGCGTGGTGCGAACCTCGTGGTCGTCCTCGTTCTTGTCTACAAAGTAGGTCGTCTTGGCAACCTGCTGCTCTTCCGGAGACCAGCTACCTTCGTGATCCAGGCGCGCCAGGTTTGCGTCGAAGATGGCAACATCGTCCGCCAGAAAAATCCGCCGAATGCGGTGCACCAACTGCGGCCCTGGGGGGTTGTGCAGATCAAAAAGCAAAATACCCCGGCTCAACTCGTAGAGCTTCCCCATATGAATGCGCTGCCGATTGGCATCGCGCGCGTTCCTTTGCTCTCGGGAGGAAAGCCGGCTCACAAAGAGTGCACAGACTTGAAAAGAAACCAGCGCCGCCCAATCCCGCGGGTCGGCGACTGTAAAAGAAAGAACTGGCGGAATAAAGAAATAGTTAAGGCAGGAAACTGCAACCAGAGAAATAAGGGTCGCTTGCCAGATCCCATAAATAAGGGAAGCGACTACGACGACAAGCAAATAAACAAACCCTACCGTCGCGAGCGGAAACTTCAACCTATAGGCAACAAAGGTCACAGCCGCAATGGCTGCGCAGCCAAGCACGCATTGCTTTGACAACTGTAACCATGCGCGCCTCTCAGATAGAGGGATGGCTATTGTAAGCCGTGAGGTCATCGAACAATCCCCAGCCTCAGGTTAGCTGGCAAGCCATAAAGAAAAACTCAAGAATTTGCAAGAAAGATGTAAAGACAAGAAGAGCACGTGAAATCGCAGGTCCGATTCCACGTGCTCCCTGTGTCAGCCCCGCGACAGAGTTACGACTTGCCGTGGCTGTCCGTGGCGAACTGGCTGTCGTGAGTCTGCGCGTCGGCGGCCAGTTGATCGTAGTGCTGGGCCTGCACGGCGGCACTGTTGGCATCCGACAAATATGACTCGTAAAGATACTGAGCCGAATCGACCGGACGCGGATATTTCTGCATCAGGGCCGCATTAACCTGGGCGCGGCGATCCCGCTCTGCCTTCTCCTCAGCAGCTTTGGCGCGGTACATAGCCTCCCGCTGGTGGTAGTAGCCGGCGATCTGCGTGTACTGTGCGCTGCTGTGGGCGCTCTTGATCAGGCTCTGCACCTCATGCCCGGCCATTGGCGCGGACATGTTTGCCGTCTGTACGTTCGATTGCGCCGCAACTGCGAGCGGCAACATAAGTGATAGCGTCACAACTGCAAAACGTGTGCGATTCATATCGTTAGTCCCCCTTCCAAGAAGGTAGGACAGGTTACATAAGGAGCGCATAAGGGAGATCGAAGAAGTTCATTAAATATAGATGCGCAGGCATTATGCGCCCGGTAACCCTGTGCAGAGTGGAACCTGTGTCCCTACCTCCAACCTAATCAAGAGCGGAAAATATCAGTTATGACTTTTGCGAAGTTTCTACTCAATCTTTATGCCATCTTGACACGCTCTCTGTGACACTAACGAAACACGACACAAGGAGGCGGTAACTTTATGGCCCTCGCTCAGACACAGTATTTCTACACCGTGGAACTTAATGCCTTAGAGGAGCAACTCAGCCACTCAATGGACCGGGTAGCTCGGCTGCACGAAAAGGCAATGAAGCGTCAGGATCTAAAAGCGGCCGCTCAGGCCAGCCAACTGCAGCGCGGAATCAATCTGGTGCAGCACCGCATCGCACGTTTGAAGTAGGTCCGGCTTAAACCGCACAACAGGTAGTTTACGCAGCACAACAACGCAGGTGGACGTGTGTCCGCCGGAGAAAGAGGACAATTATGCCCCGTAATCACCTTACTGCCAGCGTAGCAAGCGGCTTAGCCTTCCTTGTCTGTCTAACTGCGACGATGATGAACGCGTCCGCACAGGCACCGCCGGCCCCGGCAGCGACGCCTGCGGCGGCAGCGGCCCCTGCGACAGATCCAGAGATGGGCGCGGAGACAACCACCAAGAGCGCGCCGTTCCCGGGTGATTGGACGTGGATGAATTCAAACGGCCGCGTGGTCGATAGCCCGATGTCAACGAAGTATTTCACGCCGGAGTTTCGCGCGGACACCAACTACACCTGGGACCATAACCATCCGGCAGACGACTCCTTGGGCGGTTCGACCGAGACATTCCGCGCCGAGGAATTCCAACTGGAGCAGTTGAGCTTCGGTGGCGATATCCGGATCGACAATGTTCGCGGCAGGTTTCTCACTATGTTTGGTGAGTGGGCCACGACCACGCCGCGCAACGATGCCAGCTATAACCGAGGCCAGTGGGACCTTGCGGATGCTTATCGCTATGTCTCGGAGGCCTGGGGCGGATATCACTGGAACAAAATGCATGGCATTAATGCCGATGCCGGGATCTTCGTCTCCTACATTGGGTTGTTCAGTTACTACAATGCCGACAACTGGGCCTACCAGCCGTCCTATGTATCCTCCAATACTCCATGGTTCTTCACTGGCTTGCGTTTACAGTTCTTTCCGACCGAGAAGCTGAAGATTGAGCCGTGGTTCATCAATGGCTGGCAGACGTATGCAAGACCTAACAGCAAACCGGGACTGGGCGGACAGATCCTCTACCGTCCCAGGCCGTGGCTGGACCTGGTCTTCAACAACTACGGTGTGGGCGAAGATGATCTTGGGTTGCCGTATCGTCACCGTTTGCACACAGACGACAGCATCGAGGTCAAATACTACGACAACAAGAATAAATACATCGACAAGGCTGCATTCAGCTTTACCGCAGACGCCGGTTGTGAATTTGGACTGGATGGAGCTGGACCTCCGGTTGAGAACGTAGCCTGCCACGGTAACCCGAAGCAGCCTGCGTCCGTTGGCGGCGGGCGGGCCTTCAAGCAGGACTTTCTCGGCTGGATGGCCTATGACCGGACGTGGTGGGGCAAGGATAAGTATGCCCTCACGCTCGGTGGCGGAATGATGACCAATCCCGGACGGTATCTTACGCTGTTGCCACCCATCAATGGCGCGACTGCCTTCACTGGATCGCCTTACTTTACGGAGAACCCAGGGGATCAGGCGCATGCATGGGATATGACAGTCACCTATGATTACATGCCCAGCCAATACATCACCTTCCGCACAGAGTCAGGTTATCGTCACTCGGATTCCCCATATTGGACAGGTCGCGGAGGCATCACTCCTCCGGGTGGTAACAACGGCTCCCCGTCGACCTACGCCTGCGCCACCGGTTCCTCCTCCGGCGTCGGCTGGGCGCCTGGCGGGGCTGGAATTGTGGCTGCCGAGGCAGCATGCGGCGGGCCAGCCGGCCAGACTTCGGCAGTCTGGTTCCCCTCGCTGGTCAGAGATCAACTCGTGGTCACCGAAGCGCTCATGGTGAGGTTCTAACTCCGGAAAAGCCCGAGCTTTCCGCGCAAACACCAGGACACCGCAGCCCAGCGGTTGGCAGATGGCCGCTGGGTGCGGGGCCTGGATTAGCTTGGCCGAGAATGCGCAATCCGCGTGCGATGATCCCGTGCCGCATATTGCCCCTGGGTATAGACGATATCTTGCGCGGCGTGAAAAAGAAGTAAGTAATCCTTCAGCCCTGCAGAACCATGAGTCATAGGTCGCCAGCCTATTCCTCTCATTCTTCGGATCAATTCGGATAATTATGCAAAAAGTTCATAAAGGAATCCCGATACTTATGCCCCAGTTATGGGTATTGGCGTTTCATTGGGATTAATGCGATGAAGCGGATTCTCGATACGCAAAGACAAGGCTCAGACCAATTGTGTCTCTGGGCGCCGGCTGCCATCGTTGTTGCCGGACAGGTCAGTCTGACCCTAGTACGGGAGGTGTTCCAATGACAAGCAGGTCCTTGGTAACGGCGGTCAGCTGCCTTACCGCTCTTGCCTTGATGGCGGGCTGCAATAAGCAGTCGAACCCGGCCGACGGCTTGCCTCCCTCCGCTCAGATCGTGGAGACGGGTAATCTGAACCTGGTTACCGTCGACAAGCCGGAGCAGTTCCCGCTGGCTGTGGCCGAGCGAGTCGATGTGGCCGACCAGTTGCAGGCAACAGGCTCAGTGTTCCCTGACATTGCTCGCGAAGTCCCAGTCATTTCGTTGGCCAGTGGCCGCGTGGTGGATATCAAGGCCCGCCTCGATGACTACGTCAAGAAGGGCGAGTTACTTCTGAAGGTGCAGAGCCCGGATATTACCAATGCATTCGACGTTTACCTGAAGGCGGTCAACGATGAGCAGCTCGCCAACAAGGCATACGTTCGCGCCAAGGATCTTAACGATCATGGCGCCATTTCTTTAGGCATGCTGGAACAGGCCGAGGACACCGAGAAGGATGCGCAGGCGGACCTGACCGCGGCTGACGAGCAGTTGAAGACGCTGGGCATCGACAAGAACCATCCCGGCCCGGTCGTCCCCGTCTACGCACCGATCTCCGGCGTTATCGTTGCCCAGTATGTGACCAACGCCGCTGCTGCCGGAGTAAACTTTTCCGGCTCTGCTACGGCGTTTACCATTGCCGACCTGTCGACTGTCTGGATTGTCTGCGATGTCTACGAGAATGACATGCCCAAGCTGCAGCTCGGACAGGAAGCGAAGATCAAGCTCAATGCCTATCCGGATAAGGTCCTGGTCGGCCACATCAGCGACATCGGCCCGGTGCTCGACCCGAGTATTCGCACTGCCAAGGTCCGTATTGAGGTTCCCAATCCCGGCATCCTCAAGATGGGCATGTTTGTCACCGCGACGTTTGAGAGCAAGGCCAAGGTCGCTCACGCGGTCGTTCCCGCAGACGCTGTATTGCATATGCATGACCGCGATTTTGTCTTCGTTCCCGCTGGCGAGAAGACCTTCAGGCGGATTGAGGTCCAGGCGGGCGATGTGCTTCCCGGAAACCGGCAAGAGATTCTGTCTGGCCTCGATGCCGGCCAAAAGGTCGTCGCGCAGGTTCTCTTGCTTGACGCCGTGATGGAGGCACAGTGATCCGAGCTCTAGTCGACTTTGCCCTCAACAACAAGTTTGTGGTGTTGGCTGTGGCCATCCTGCTGCTTGGCTGGGGAGCCTTCTCGTTTCATGAGCTGCCGGTGGAAGCCTACCCCGACATTGCGGATAACTATGTAGCCATCATTACCCAGTGGCCGGGTCGTTCCGCTGAAGAAATAGAGCAGCTGGTGACGATTCCTATCGAAATTCAAATGGCCGGAATGCCGCATATGACGTTCTTGCGGTCCGAGTCCATCTTCGGTCTCTCCTACGTGACCCTCATCTTCGATGACAGTTCCGTCAACGACTGGAACCGTCAGAAGACGCTGGAGAGACTGAGCCAGGTCAGTTTTCCCAACGGAACCAACCTGCAGCCGCAAATAGGCACCGACTGGAGCACCACGGGCCAGATCTATTGGTACACCATCAGAAGCACGAATCCCCGCTACGACCTGATGGAACAGAGGTCGCTCGAGGACTGGCTGCTGCTCAAGGAGTTCAAATCTGTTACCAACGTGGTCGACGTCTCCGACTTCGGGGGAACCGTGCGCGAGTACCAGGTGCGGGTGGACCCGAACAAGCTGGTGTCGTATGGGTTGAGCATCGGCCAGGTGGAACAGCAGTTGTCCATCAACAACTCCAACGCCGGCGGCAGCTTCGTCAACCTGGGCATGCAGCAGATGAATGTCCGCGAGCTTGGACTCTTCAAGAGTATCCAGGATATCGAGCAGACGGTAATTAAGACTCAAGCCGGCACCGCCATCCGCGTCAAGGACATTGCCGACGTGGTTCAGGGGCCAAAGATCCGTCTGGGCCACATGGCTCGGGCCAACCACCTGCTGGACGGGCGCATTATCGACGAGCCCGATGTCATCCAGGGCGGCGTGCTGATGCGGAAGGGCGCCGAGGAACAGCCCACGCTCGACGCAATTCACAAGAAAGTCGACGAGCTGAACAACGGTATCCTGCCTCAGGGGGTGAAGGTGGTCCCCATGCTGGATCGCAGCGACCTGCTGCACTTCACCCTGCACACGGTGATGCACAACCTGACCGAGGGGATGGTTCTGGTAACCATCATTCTGCTGCTGTTTCTGCTGAATGCCCGGGCGGCTTTGATTGTTGCTCTCACGATTCCATTTTCGCTGCTGTTTGCGTCGATCTGCCTGGATCTGAACCATATTCCCGCGAACCTGCTCTCGCTGGGCGCGCTGGACTTCGGCATGGTGGTGGATGGCGCGGTGGTGATGATGGAAAACATCATTCGCCACTTGTCGCATATGCGCGACCAGGGCCCCAACGATCCGCCCATGCCGATTGCCGATGTGATCCGCGACGCTTGCCACGAGGTGCAGCGGCCGGTGTTTTATGCCATTGCCATCATCATTACGGCCTATATGCCTATCTTCACGCTGCAGCGGATCGAAGGGCGGCTGTTCCGGCCCATGGCGTGGACGGTTGCTTTTGCATTGCTGGGTGCGATGACGTTTTCCATTTTTATCGTTCCGGTGCTAGCCAGCATATTCTTTCGCGGGGGATTCAAGGAGCGGCGCAACCGGGTCATGGAGTTTCTGGCGGCCGG
>PLUT01000233.1:0-3477 GCA_003162875.1 Granulicella sp. | reverse complement strand
ACGGTGGTGTCGCAGGCAGGCCGGCCCGATGACGGCACTGACACCGGCGGATTCGGCAACACTGAGTATTTTGTCGACCTCAAACCGCACGATCAGTGGCGGCCAATCTTTCACAAGAACAAGGATCAGCTGATCGCGGCCATGAACCTCGCGGTGCAAAAGTACCCCGGAGCGACTTGGAACTTCTCGCAGCCGATCGAGGACAACGTCGGCGAGTCGATGACTGGCACCAAGGGGTCTCTGGCGCTTAAGGTCTTCGGGGATGACCTTACCGTTCTCGAGCAGAAGGGGGAAGAGGTCACTGCCGTCATGGCAGCCATCCCCGGCATGAACGACGTCAAGCTGCTGCGCGACTTCGGCCAGCCCAATCTCGATATCACAGTCGACCGCGCCATGGCGGCCCGCTTCGGCATCAACGTGGCAGACGTCCAGGATGCCATCCAGACCGCGGTTGGCGGCAACGCGGTAAGCCAGGTGTTGATCGGAGAGCAGCAGTACGACGTGACCGTGCGCTACCAGGGGCAATATCGCGACACCCAGCAGGCCATCGGCAACATTCGCCTGCTCGCGCCCTCTGGCGAGCGCGTTTCGCTGGCGCAACTCTGCACGGTAAGGGTCAAGGACGGCGCATACGACATCTACCGGGAAGGCAACGGCCGGTATATCGCCATTACGTTCAACGTGAGAGACCGGGATCTGGGGACCACGGTGGAAGACGCGATCAAGCAGATCAACGACAAGGTGAAGTTGCCGCGTGGTTACCACCTGGACTGGTCAGGTGAATATGAGAGTGAAAAGCGGGCGGCGGCGCGGCTCGCCATCATCGTCCCGATCACAGTCCTCATGATCTTCATCATCCTCTTCATCATGTTCCAATCCTATAAATGGTCGCTGCTGATCCTGGTGAATGTTGGGCTGGCTCCGGTCGGCGGCCTGCTTGCTCTGGCGTTTACAGGTACCTACCTGAGCGTGTCCTCGGGGATCGGGATGCTGGCGCTGTTTGGTGTGTCGGTGCAGACCGGCGTCATCATGGTGGAATACATCAACCAGCTGCGAGCGAGGGGCCTCAACATTGTGGATGCTGCGGTAGAGGGCGCTGCCTTGCGGCTTCGCCCGATCATGATGACGATGCTGGTGGCGACGCTTGGTTTGTTGCCGGCGGCGTTGTCGCACGATATCGGATCGGACTCGCAGCGGCCTTTCGCCATTGTGATTGTAGGAGGCCTGATCTCCGATCTGATCCTCGCCATATTCCTGCTGCCCACGTTCTATGCATGGATCGCCAGGGATGACGATGAACTCCCGGTAGCGGAGGCAGTTCATGAATTCTAAGCATCAGGACCTGACGTGTCGTGCAGCGCGTATCGTCTGCCTGGCCGGCTGCTTGCTGGCGGCCGATCGTCTGGAAACCTCTGTCGCATTGGCGCAGGCAGCGCCGCCGCTGCCTTCGGCTCCAGCGCCGGCCACAGTCGTTGCGCCGCCGCCTGGACCATTGGGCGGGCCGGGTATGCCGGGTCAGACTTTTCAGTCGGCGAAGGCAGTTGGGGCGGGCGCCTTGACCTGGGATCAGGTGAAGGCAAAGTTCGAGGCGGCGAATCCAGTCCTCAAAGAGGACCAACTGCTCAACGTCGACGAGATGAAGGCCGAGGAGATCACGGCCTACCTGCGGCCCAACCCGGAATTCACCCTCGGCGAGGACGGCACCCAGATTGTTCCTCACGAAGGCATCTGGCGTCCCACCTCCGGCACCCAGGTCTCACCCAACTTCAGTTACCTGCACGAGCGCGAGCACAAGCGCGAGCTGCGCCTGCAGAGCGCGAAGGAGGGCACCCAGATCGGCGTGTTCGGACACGATGACCTGACCCGCAGCCTGCTCTACAATCTGCGCGCGGCCTTTGTGCAGACGCTCGAGGCCAAGGCCGTGCTGGATCTGGCCCAGGCGGACCTGCAGTACTACGACAAGATCATCGACATCAGCAAGGCCCGCTTCAATGCAGGCGATCTGGCGCGGATCGACCTGGACCGCATTGAGCTGCTTCGGGTGCAGTATGAGGTGGAGATCGAAAACGCGATCGTCAATTTGCGCTCTCAGAAGATCCAATTGTTGCAATTGTTGAACGATCGCACGCCGGTCGATCAGTTCGACGTGACCGGTGTCTTCGACTGGAGCGACTCCCTTCGGCCGCTGGACGACTTCCACCAGTTGGCCCTGGCCTCGCGTCCCGATCTCCAGGAGGCGATGGAGACGCTTCAGCAATCGAAGACCAACCACAAGCTGGCAGTCGCAAACGGCTCCACAGATCCGACCTTCGGCGCGTGGTTCACCTACAACCCGTCCTTCACCAACCCCTACGCCCACGACACCCTGGGCCTCAGTGTCAGCATCCCGCTGCGCATTTTCGATAAGAACCAGGGCGAGAAGAAGCGCACCCTCATCGATATCGACCGCAGCCAGCAGTTAACCGACGTCACCACCGCGCAGATCTTCAGCGACGTCGACTCGGCCTACGAGCAACTGCGCAGCAGCATCGCGCTGCTGGTGCCCTACAGGGCGCAGTACCGCGATCAGGCAACCCGGGTGCGCGACACCGTCACTTACGCTTACCAGCACGGAGGAGCATCCCTGATGGACTTTCTCAATGCACAGAGCGATTACCGCGTAGTACAGCTGGCCTATCTGCAGCTGATCGGCTCCTACATGGGTTCAGCCAGCCAGCTGAATCTGGCCGTCGGACGCGAGGTTATCCCGTAACTTGAAGTCTGGTGTCAGGAGATCAAGACCCTCGTTTTGAAGGCCGCATATTCACGGGTACAATCAAGCGTCGTCCCCGAGAAGGATCACGTCAGGGAGAGATCAGCATGATGAACAAAAAAGAAGTGTCCGCTCGCATTACGGAGATTGGCATCATGCCAAGTGTCCGTGTCTCTGCGGCGGAGTTGGCCCTCTTCGCCGCGGAGACGGTCTACGAAGCAGGCATCCCGGTGGTTGAGATTACCAACACAGTGCCAAACGCGATCGATGTCATTACGCAGCTCACGCGAAATTACCCAAACTTCATCGTGGGCGCAGGGACCGTGCTGGATACGGAAACCGCAAAACGCTGCCTGGACGCGGGCGCCTGGTTTATCACCAGTCCCGGGTTGATTCCAGACGTGGTCGAATTCACGCTCAAGAATGAAACGGTCGTCATCCCGGGCGCGCTGACGCCCAGCGAAGTGATTGCTGCGTGGCGAGCCGGCGCCGATTTTGTGAAGATATTTCCCTGCGCGCAACTGGGCGGAGATCAATACATTCGAACCCTGAAGATTCCGTTGCCACAGGTCCCTTTGATTGCATCCGGAGGCGTCAACCAGGCGACAGCGGCAAACTTCATCGTTGCCGGCGCCGCGGCGATTGGGATCGGGTCGGAACTGATGCCCAGGAAGGCGCTGCTTGCGCGGCAGGACCAGTGGATCATCGAACTGGCGCGCAGATTC
>PLUT01000016.1 GCA_003162875.1 Granulicella sp. | reverse complement strand
CCCGGTCCTGCTTTGCACCTGGCAAGCTCCGCTGCGCCTCTCGCCTCGGGGACCAGGCCAACAAGAGCCAAGACCGCTCCCACCGTAGCCGCTAACCAGCGCCGCCTCCCAAAGGGTCTTAGAACCATGAAGAGAATCACCTCGGCAAATCAGTCATCGTCTTTAGGGGCTCACAGCATCAGGTCGCATCGACTGGAGCAAGAGAAGCGCGAAGCGCCCGGATACGGGGGCGGATCAGGATCCATGTTGCGCCTGCGATAAATCCGAACGCCAGGCCCCCGGCCATGTAGTACGACCGCTTTGGCGAAGACTTGGTATCCGGATATGATGCCGCATCGAGCACCTGCAGCACCGGAGCATCGCGCGCCTCATCCAGGCGAGCAGCTTCGTACTGCCTTGAGAGCATGTCAAACAACGCCTCGTGATACTTCACTTCGCGTTCTTTGCGCACATATTCCAATTGAAGCTCCGGCACCTTTGAAGTTGGAATAGCCGCGGTAGATTCCTTACCACTCCCTCTCTGGAGGCGGGCAAGCTGGCCTTGCAGATCATCGATTTCGCTCCGTAAGCGGATTACCTCTGGATTCTGTTCAGTGGCCGAATCGCGCAGTGCAGCAAGTTGAACTTCGCGCACCGCGATCTGAGCCTGGGTCTGCGCAATCGTCCCAATCTCCATCTCAGTCTGCCCGGACGGAGCGATCAATCCCGACTGCTCCTCGGTCTTCTTCAACTCAACCTCGGCATCTTCCAGGTCGTCCTTTTCCTTTGCCAGTTGTTGCCCAAAAAACTGCGCTCTCTGCGAGGACTGGCTAAGCGCCAGGCGCCCATTCGTCGCACGCAACGCATCCATATACCCACTCGCAAGATCATGCGCGAGCTGTGGACTCTTGGAAGTCACATAGACAGTAACAATCGAGGACTTCGTATCCACGGAGACATCAGTGCTGGCGGCGAGAATATTTTCCGCCTGACTCTCCTTCTTGACCCGGTAGACGTGCATGAGATCGAATTGCTTGACAAGTTCGCTGGCGATGGACCGACTCTTGAGGATTCCCGAGTACAGATCGCCAGGATTCTTCACACCACCAACAAGGTCCCCCGCCCCCAACGCAGAAAGCTGCCCTGCAAGCGCCGAAGCCATGGAACTGCTGCCGTTGAGATTTGGGGGAATGAACGATACGGCCGAGGTGTACTGGAAAGGAAGGAGGAATGCGTAGNNACCAGGTCGATGGAACTCTCTTCCTCTTCGACAGCCGACGATGCATCTGCATGAGACTCCGCCATATCCGTCCGATCTATTGCACTCTCAGCCATTCTTTTCCTTCAAACCTCGTTGTTTCAGCTTACTTCGGCAGGTTGACGGCCGCTACGTCGACCCGAACGGACCAACCTCCGATTCAGGCGGTGTATGCCAAGGCGGCAAGTCCATTCTACGCAAGAACACTCTGTTACTGCTCAAGTTCGGCTTTCGGCTCGAATGATTCGCACCGAGTGACGCGGGCGCGGCACTCTTCCCGTCCGGGAGCGGGGGCCAAGGCAAAGCATATCCAGCTTACAGATATCGGGTCGCTTTCGATCTGGCGAACTTGTGTGAAAAACGGGATCCTCTGCAGCAAACCTGAACAGCCGCGTTGGCAGCGATGAGGTACAGCCGCGAATCACATTCGATATACTAATCTCTGACGATGAGTTCTCCTAAGTTAGCCGAACCAAATTCTATCAGCGATGAATCTGAGATTGACGAGAACCTTCTCGTACGTCCGAAGATCGCTGTTGTTAAGACCATCATCCCCGGCTGTTTTGAGCTGCGTCCCACCGTTACGCGAGACGCCCGCGGGTTCTTCGCCAAGGTCTTCCATCGGCCGCTCTGGAAGGATCTTGGCCTCCAAACGACCTTTGCCGAGGAGTACGCTACCTACTCGCTTCCCTGGTCACTGCGCGGCCTGCACTTTCAGCTTCCTCCCATGGCGCACGACAAGGTCGTCTTATGCCTTCGCGGAAATGCCTTCGATGTAGCTGTGGATCTGCGCAAGGGATCTCCGACCTACGGAGAGCACATCTCAGTCAACCTGAGCAGTATGCAATCGAACGCGCTGTACCTTCCGGCCGGAGTAGCGCATGGTTTTTGCGTCACGGGAGATGAGGCGCTTCTCTATTACAAGCTGACCACCGTCTATTCGCCGGAGCATGATGCGGGGATACGGTGGGATTCCGCCGGCATTCCGTGGCCTATCACCGACCCGATTCTTTCCGAACGCGACAGGAATCTTCCCGCCATGGAAGACTTCGACAGCCCCTTTAAGTTCTGAGGCAACTCATGCGCGACCCTTCTCAGCGTGTGCTCGGCCAGCGTGCTCTGGTCACAGGTGGCACCGGCTTTATCGGGCGGAATCTGGTCCGTCATCTAGTTGATGCGGGCTGCGCTGTTCATATGCTCCTCCGGCCGAACTCGCCCGGGACGGACAATCCGCCTGCGAATGTTCACATCCATCTTTACCGGGGTGAGACCTCCGACGTTGTCGAAGCCGTCGAGCGCAGCAAGCCGGACGTCGTCTTTCATCTTGCTTCACTCTTTCTCGCGCAGCATACTACCGATCAAATCGTTCCCATGATTCAGGCCAACATTCTGCTGGGAACCCAATTGCTGGAAGCAATGGCCTGCGCCGGCGTAAAGTCGCTGATCAACACAGGCACATCGTGGCAATACTTTCACGGGAACAGCTATCGTCCGGTCAACCTTTATGCCTCGACAAAACAAGCCTTCGAGGACATCCTTGCCTACTACGCCGATGCGGCAGGCATACGGGCAATCAATCTCTGCCTCTTCGATAGCTACGGTCCGGGCGATACTCGAAAGAAGCTCCTGCGCATCCTGCTTGACAGCCTCGAAACCGATGCAGAACCGCAGATGTCGCCTGGCGACCAGGTCCTCGATCTTGCCCACGTAGACGACATTTGCAGCGCCTTCCTCCATGCTGCTCGCCTGCTCAGCGATCCGGAGCAGCCGCTAGTATCCTCATACGCGGTCAGCGGTGGGCAACGTCAGAGCTTGCGTGAGATTGTGGCCATACTGGAAAAGGCAGCAGGCCGAACCTTGCGAATCAACTGGGGAGCCACGCCCTATCGCCCCCGCGAGGTCATGCAGCTGTGGGATGGCCCAGCCTTGCCGGGATGGCAACCCAGGATCACCCTCGCGGAAGGATTCAAAGCGCTCTTGCACGAGCGATCGCTATGATGTTTCGTTGCAATTCAAGTTTCGCTACACAGTTCAAGTAGAATGGCCACAGGTCGGCCCTACCAGATCAGGAGATGTCAGACTTGGAGAAGAATTTGATTGGCACCGCATCCAACACCGGCCGCCATCATTCTGCCGAGCGCATGACGCTTGGAGATATTGCAGCGTGCTTCATCTTGTCACGGGTTCTGGCTTGGTCTCTGGGCGTGAGATTTGCAACCTCTGAAGTGGAGTACTTTTGGCAATTCCTTGACACCGGTTTGTT
>PLUT01000228.1:3254-5066 GCA_003162875.1 Granulicella sp. | reverse complement strand
TTCCGCTTTGACGGAGGGAGCACTCCGTTTCAGCAGCTTCGCTTCCACTATCGTGACGACGATATCAAGCCGCAATGGGCGAGTGAGCCGGATGCCGAGGTCGTGGGGGTGCTGGCATGGAATGATTTTCGCAGCCCGATTGTCAACATCGACGCGTCCTCGCACATGGTGGCGCTGGATGCCAAGGAGGGGTTTTCGAAGGAAGCCGACGCGCAGTACTTTGTCGAAAACCTTTCCGAGGCCCTGACCGCACCGGGGCAGTGGTATCTGGACCGGGCGACGCACACGGTTTCGTACATCCCTTTGCCGGGCCAGGATGTCAGCCACCTGCAAGTGATCGCCTCCACGCTTGAGTGCCTGATCGAGCTCGAGGGCCAGCCGGAGGCGAATGAGCTTGTGCGCAATGTGGTTTTCCGGGGGCTTACGTTCGCGTACACCGAGTGGGTGCCCGGTCCTACGAATCTCTTCGACGGCCAGGGAGCATCAAAGCTTCCCGCTGCAGTGAGCGCTGTGGGTGCGGTAAACTTCCACGTTGAGTATTGCCTCTTTGCGCATCTCGGCGGGTATGGGCTGGAGCTCGGACGAGGGTCTCAGCACAACGAAGTGAGCGCAAGCGAGTTCTATGATCTGGGCGGCGGTGGCATCAAAGTGGGCGAGCCCGCGCTGCGCACTGACGCTGCGGAACAGAATCAAGACAACCTAATTGCTGACAACCTGATTCACCATATCGGCCAGGTGTTCGCGAGCGGCATGGGCATCCTCGTACAGCAGAGCGTGCGCAACCGCATCCTGCATAACGACGTTCACGACGCGTTCCAGACGGGGATTTCAGTTGGGTGGACGTGGGGATACGGGCCTTCGTTCGCCGAGCAGAATCTGATTGCCTATAACCGCATCTACGATATCGGCCAAAACCTTACCAGCGACATGGGCGGCATTTACACGCTCGGCATCCAGCCCGGCACAGTGATCCAGAACAATCTCATCCACGATGTGAGTTCGTTCACTTACGGCGGCTGGGGTATCTACCTCGACGAAGGCTCCAGCCACATCCTGGTGCAGAACAACATCGTTTACCACTGCAAGAGCGCCGGCTTTCACGAGAACACCGGCGCCGACAATCTGCTGCGCAATAACATTTTCGCGTTCAACTTCGAGCACTCTCTGATGCGAACCAAGTTCGAGCCGGACCATCTTTCCTTCGGATTGCAGAACAATATCATCTACTTTGACCAGGGCACTGTCCTTGGTGGCAACTGGGCCAGTGGAGGCTACGTGTTGCGCGACAACCTCTACTACGACACGCGCAGCAGCGTCGTCCTGTTCCTCAACAAGCCCTTTGCNNCCGCGAAATTTGATTTTCGCCTACGCCCCGATTCCCCTGCGCTGAAAATGGGCTTCCACCCGATCGACGTGAGCACGGTCGGCCCTCGAGTGCCCGCCGGCGTGTCGACGTGGTAGGCATTAGTCGAGGTGGAACACTTCGTCCATCGAGGCCCACCACTCGCCGGGCTTGCGGTCGGGCAGGGGATCCTGCATCGGCTCCATGATGGTCCACCACTCCTGCGTGCGCTTGTCCTCGGCCATCTTCTTGAAGTCGGCCTGTAGTTCGTCGCCTTGATATTCAAAATAGCCGAAGAGGGTGTTCCCTTTGAGGAAGATCGAGCAGTTCCTGATGTTGCATTGCTCAATCCGTTCCAGCACTTCGGGCCTGACCGCGGCGTGGCACGCCCGGTAACTGGCCTTGCGGCCGGGCTTCAATTTCAACACCTGTCCTAAGCGTTGCATTCGGTCTCCGTCATTTCAACCAGC
>PLUT01000228.1:0-3236 GCA_003162875.1 Granulicella sp. | reverse complement strand
CCCGCCGTGTCCGCGGCGGCGCTGGGTCCGTCTGCGCTGGCGGCGTTGGCAAAGCAATTGGTGGCTCCTGCTGCCGCGGCAAGCGTGGGCGACAGGACTGGAGTTCACCGGTTTCCCAAAGACTTTTTCTGGGGGGTGTCGACTTCGGCGTACCAGGTGGAAGGGGCGTGGAACGAGGATGGCAAAGGCGAATCCGTCTGGGACCACTTCGCCCACACGCCGAGCATGATCAAGGGAGGCGATACGGGCGACGTTGCATGCGACGTGTACCATCGCTACGCCGCGGAACTGCAGTTGATGAAGCAGATGAACGTGCGCAGCTACCGGTTCTCCGTCTCGTGGTCGCGCGTGCGGCCGACAGGTCGTGGCGCNNGGACCCTGCGTGGCGGTCGCGCGAAACGGTGAAGCTGTTCGGCGAGTACGCGGCGAAGGCCGGCGACGTGCTCGGCGATCGTATCAAGACGTGGGCGATTCTGAACGAGCCGGCGGTGTTTGCGCGGGGCGCGTACGGACTGCCGCTGGATTCGCCGGAGAAGACTTCGTTTGCCGCCGCGTTGAAGTCGCAGCATGGCGCGAACCTGGCGACCGGCGAGGCGTTCCGAGCGTTGAAGGCTGCGCATGGGGATGCGAGCGTGGGCAATGCGCTTTCGATGTCGCCTGCTGATCCGGCGACGGCTTCTGCTGAAGATCACGCGGCCGCGGAGCGGTATCACGCGTGGCAGAACCAATGGTTCCTGGAGCCCTCGCTCTCCGGCCGCTATCCCGAGGCCTTCGTGGGCGGGCAGCCGCTGGATGAGATGGGCTTCGAGCTGGGCGATGAAGAGAGGCTGAAGGCGCCGCTGGACTGGATCGGCATCAACTATTACAACCGGGAGATCGTGAAGGCGCGTACGGTGACAGCTGAGAGCAGAGGTGAAGCGAGGCTGGGACTAAGCGTTGCTCGAGGTTATCAGGGATCGCTGACAGTGAAGGGCTGGGAGGTGTGGCCGAAGGGGATTTACGATATTGTCGTGCGGATTTCCAAGGATTACGGTCTTCCGATCGAAATCACGGAGAACGGCTGCAGCTACAATGATGCGGTCGACGAGCAGGGCGGCGTGCCCGACCCACAGCGCATCGGCTTCTACCGCGATCACCTGAATGAGTGTGCGCGCGCCATCGCCGATGGCGCCAAGCTGCGCGGCTTCCACGCGTGGAGCTTCATGGACAACTTCGAATGGATGGACGGTTACAGCCAGCGATTCGGCCTGGTGTATGTAGATCGCTGCACGCAGCGCCGGATCGTGAAGGACTCCGGCCATTGGTATGCGAAGGTCATTGCGGAGAACCGGGCGTAACGCGGTGCGCGAGCCCTATTGCAGCGTGACTTCCGCGTGTAGGGGAAGGCTGGCGGAGGAATCGCCGGCGTAGATGGTGAAAACGCCGGGGTCGACCTTCCAGTTGTGATCCTGTTCCGACCAATAGGCAAANNGGCTCTCGCCGGGCTGCATTCGGACTTTGAGGAACGCCTTGAGCTCATAGGCCGGACGCGGCAGGGCTGGATTGTTTTCCCCGACATACACCTGTGCCACTTCGGCGCCAGCAACCTTTCCGGTGTTGCGGACGGTCAGGGTGACCATCAGTGGATCGTCCGCATGCATCGTTGTGCGGCTAAGGTGCAGGCCGCTGAAGGCGAACGTGGTGTAGGAAAGGCCAAAGCCGAAAGGGAAGCGTGGTTGCACATTCGCTTTGTCCACCGACGGCGAGTCGAAATACCGATAGCCGAGGAAGACGCCCTCAGTGTAATGAATCTGGGGCTGACTGGTGGGCGTCTTGTCCTGCGGATAGTAGCTGTTGAAGGTTGGATTCTCTTCCCAGCGCTTGGCGAAACTGTCGGGGAGTTTGCCCTCAGGATTTTGAACGCCGAAGAGAATATCGGCCAGGGCCACGCCACCCTCTTCGCCGGGATACCAGAGATACAGCAGTGCAGGAGTGCGATCGATCCAAGGGTTCATGTCGACATTGCCGCCGGCGGTGATGGCCAGCACAGTATGCGGATTGAGCGCCTCAAGGTTGCGGATCATGGTGTCCTGCAGCGGCGGCAGCGCGAAGGTGCGGTCCATGCCTTCGTGTTCATTGATCTTGTCGAACCCTGCCGCAATGACGACGGCGTCAGCGCTGGAGGCAAGCCGGCGCGCGCGCGCGGAGAGAATGTCGTTCTCGCTGAGGACGCCGAGGCCGGGATACACCTCATTGTCGTTGGGCAGGTAGTCGAGTTGGATGTGCACGGTTTCTCCCTTCGCGAGCGGGTGCGGGAGAGGAACGTAGTACAACTCGTTGGGGGAAATCGTGACCGGGGGAAGGCGCTGGCCGTCGACGGAAAGGTTGTGGCGATCGGCTGCGCGACCGTCGTGCACAATCACGAAATATTTTCCGGCACTGGGCGCGGTGAATTCCGTGGTCCAGCGAATGGAACCGGTTTTCGAGGTGACGATGCGATCTTCGTTGAGGTCGGGCCGGACGATCTCCTCGGCGTGGCCGGTCCAATCGCGCGTGGTAAAGATTTGCTGCGTGAGGCCCTTGTCAAAATGAGTGGGGTGAAAGACGTCATAGCGCTCCGGCCAGCCGGAATCGTATAACACACGATGCGGGNNAAAGAAGTCCGCGACGCCTTGCAGGATGCTCACCGATTTGTAGGTATCCACGATGGCGCTGCCGCCGCCGCCCATGACTGCTGGCGAGGCGTTGGGGCCTACAACGGCGAGGATGCAGGTGCGATCCACATCCAGTGGGAGGATGTGGCCTTCGTTCTTGAGCAGAACGATTCCTTCCTGAGCGACCTTCAGTGCTACGGCGTCGCCGCTTTCAGAAAACAGGGAGACGCTGTCGTCGGGCTTGCGATCGATCATGTTGAAACGCAGCATGAGACGCAGGATGCGGCGCACCTTATCGTCGATAGTGGCGACGGAAACCTGGCCGCTTTTCACAGCCGATAGAAGCACTTCGGTCGACATGTAGTGGGCGAACGGCATCTCGAGATCAAGGCCGTTATTGGCTGCTGCAACGCCGTCGTAGACCGAGATCCAGTCCGACATGATGACACCGTCGAATCCCCACTCCTGCTTAGCCAGCGTGTTGTTGAGCCAGCCGTTCTGGGTAGCGTGGATGCCGTTGACCAGATTGTAGGAGTTCATGATGGCGCCGACGTGAGCGTCCTTGACTGCATATTCAAAGGCAGGAAGATAGATTTCTCGCAT
>PLUT01000319.1:3472-9444 GCA_003162875.1 Granulicella sp. | reverse complement strand
CCGTGGCAGTGCACGAGCACCGCGTTGCCGCCGGCACAGCGTTCCACTTCAAGGCTGAGGACAGGTGCAGCGGCGGTGTCGGGCATTGGGGGCTCCTGGTGGAATGGTGAAGCGACGAGCGGAATACGGGCCCGGATGGAGCGATTGTCGCATACCGCGGGATGAAAACCATCTGGAAGCTATCTCATAAATCTTGATTCAGGCTTGGCCCTCTCAACGCAGAAATGGAAGAGAACATACCCCAGGGGCTAAAGCCCAATCCCATTTGGGCGCAGAGAGGACCAAGGCTAAAGCCTTGGTGTACCTAGAAGCGGCCTTGGTGTGCCTGGAAGCTGTCTCAAAAATCAACCACCGTGGTTCCCGCGGCTTTGCCTCAGACAACGGTTGAGATTCGGCGGCTCAGGCGATGGGTGCGCCGGCGGCCTGGTAGATGCGCTCGATGGCGACCAGGTCCTTCAGGCCTTCTTCGCCGGGGGTCAGCGGCTGCCAGCCGTGGCGGATGCATTCGGCGAAGTGTTCCGCGATCTGGCGTAGCTGCAAGTGGCCCTGGCCAGAGCCGAGCTGATCGAAGGCGATGTCGCCGGCCTTGCCGGTGAGGTGAATGCCGGAGTCGCTGAAGGCGTTGTCGAGGCGGATGTAGCCCCGGTCGCCGTGCACGCTGAGGAAGGCGGGGCCGTACTGGCCGTAGGAGCTGCCGCAGGAGGCGACGATGCCGGAGGGAAACTTCATGGTCCATTCCACGGACTGCTCCACCTCGGCGAAGCGCGGATCGTCCTTATCGCGCGTAGCGACGACGGCGGTGAAATCGGAGGGCTCCTCGTGGGCGAGGAAGCGGATGCCGCTGAGGGGATATATGCCGGCGCCAAGCATGGACCCGCCGCCGCCGAGTGCGCGGGTAAGCCGCCATGAGCCGGCCGTTGGCGAGGCCAGGAAGCAGCCGCGGAAGGACTGCAGCTTGCCGATATTGCCGGCGCTGATAATGGCGAAGGCCTGCTGCCAGGTGGGATCCCACGGCAGGCGATACGCCATCATCAGCTTGCGGTCTTGCTTGCGGCAGGCGTCGATCATGACGCGGCACTCGGCCGAGGAGATGGCCATGGGTTGCTCGCAGAGGATGTGCTTGCCGTACTCAGCGCCGCGCACGGTGTACTCGCAGTGCATGCCGTTGGGCAGGCCGATGTAGAGCGCATCGACGTCGGGGTTGTCGCGGATCCTGCTGAAGGTCTCGTAGGTGTAGATGGCGCTCTTGGGGATGCCGTACTTCTCTGCGAACTGGACGCCCTTGGTGTCGGGATGGCCGGTGACCAGCGCGGCGATCTTCGCCGACGGCGATCCGGCGCACGCCTCCATAAAGGCGGTGGAGGCGGAGCCGATGCCAACCGGGGCGAAGCCGATGGGCTTCTGCGGCGCCGGGGCAAGGTTTTCGGCGAGCGCGGCGGGCACCTGGGTGGCAGCCACGGCGAGAGTGGAAAGCCTGGTGAAGTCGCGACGGTTCATGCATCCTCCGACCGCGTCACTTGATCGTGACCCTGGCCGAGGGCAGGATGTCCATGCCTTTGCCGGTGTCGGCTTTCACGGTCACGTTTTCTCCGGTGACCTCGGCGTCGCTGATGGTCATGCCTTTGGCTCCGCTGAGGTCGACGTTTTTCAGCACGACGCCCTTTACGGGCGACTCCGGCAACCCGATGATTACGCCGTCGGTGCCGCTGTTGATGGCCTTGACGTTCTCAATCAGGATGTCGTGGAAGAACGGCGTAAGCCGCGTGATGGGCTGCGCGGGGTTGGGGTCGGGCGGCAGCACGCGGGGGTAATACTCGCTGATCAGGATGTCGGTTTTGACGCCATCCATGTCGATGTCCTTGAAGCTTATGTTGGAGACGTCGGCGCCGCGGTCGCGGTTGGCCTTGATGCGGATGCCCTGGTCCGTGCCTTTGAAGTGGATGCGCTCGGCGTGGATGTTCTGCGCGCCGCCGGCGATCTCGCTGCCGATGGAGAGGCCGTGGCCGTGGTCGAAGGTGCAGTCGGTGATGGTGATGTTCCGGCTCGGCGCATCCGGGCCGGGCGAATTGATGGCGCCGGATTTGATGGCGATGTTGTCGTCGCCCACGTCGGCGTACACGTGATCGATGACGATGTTGCTGGACGAGAAGGGATCGATGGCGTCGGTGTTGGGCGAGGGCAGCGTGGCCAGCACCTTCATGTTGCGGATGATGATGTCGTCTGAGTAGTAGGGAACGATCTGCCAGCTCGGCGAGTTCTGCACCGTCACCTTTTCGATGAGGATATGCCGGCAGTGATCGAATACCACCAGGCGCGGGCGGAAGACGTTGGCCCCGCCCATCACGCCGGTGGTTTTCCCTGCGCGCACCAGCGCCCACCAGCTTTCGCCGTTGCCGTCGATGACGCCGCCGCCGGTGATGGTGAGGTTATGCGCATTCTTTGCGCTGACCAGCGATTGCGTGCCGGGATTGCGGAACTCGGTGATCTGCGGATAATCGCTGTGGTCGGGTGAGCCGAGCAGCGTGGACCCGGTCGCGACGTCCAGCGTGATGTTGTCCTTCAGCACGATGGGGCCGCTGACGTAGGTGCCCTTGTTCAGGGTCACGGTGCCGCCGCCGTGGGCCGCGCAATCGTCAATCGCCGCCTGGATGGCCTTGGTGTCCTTGGAAACGCCGTCGGCCTTGGCGCCGAACTTTGCAGGATCGCAGACGCGGCCCGCAGCCAGCGCGTTGTGAGTAACCGATGCGGCAAAGATGAGAAGCAGGAAGGAGAAAGCGAGACGGCTGGAGAGGCGGGACGGGCGAAGAACGAAGATCATATGTTTCCTATGTAGCGCAGAGATGGTGCAGACGGAGATAAATTGTAGCAAGGATGTTGCAGGGAGTGTAAACCCCCGGAAGAGGAGCACTGAGATCTACTTTCCAGCTTTTCGGATGAATGGGCGGCTGGACGCGGATGTGTTGGCGTGGCTGAAAAAGGATGGGCACGGGTATCAGACGCGGGCGAACCGGATGCTGCGGGAACGGATGCTGAAGGACTTGGAGGGGCGGTAGGGCTCGGCGGGAGCGGACTCCCACCCATCGTGATGAGGCCGCGATGAATGGGGCATCTGGCTTAAGCGTCAAGACGGGATTCTAGCGGCATAGTTGGCAATTTGGAGAGCCTTATTGCAGTAAGAGCCTGCACCATAAAGGTCCGGAAACAGAGAAAGGTGGTTAATGTTCATTCGATTCAGTGTTCGAAGGCACTCCTCTCGACCGTCATCGGGAATCTCGATTTTCACTAACCATATGGAGTCCTTATCTCCGGCAAAATTCTTTCGAATCCANNGCCTGGCTCACCAGGCGCATATTCTCGTCTTGCATGGGGCGGACCATCTCCAACAGTGGATTCAAGTGCTCTTGTCCGGTGTCTTTGATTTCCCGATTCTTTTTTCTTACATCGCTCAGGCCCCAGACCGCCCTAGTTATTGTGTGCTTGTCGGCCTTTTCAAAGGCAAAATAGAGTGCCACGAATGGGGATTCGGTCCAGTCGAGAAGGGGTGTGGCCATGCCGTTATGTTGTGCTAAAGCCCACCATTCGCTCTCGTGTTCGATCTTTGCCGGTGTAGCGCCGCGCCGCCCGCGGGCGGCCATTTTAAATCGCGCCAAGTGCTGCGNNGCCGTCACCAACCTGTCGAAGCTCGACTGGAGAGCCCAAAATGATTCCCTCTGCCCGCGCCAAACAAAGCTTGGAAAACCAAGAAACTCTTGAGTCACATAGTCGTGAAAATGCTTCCACGACGCGAGCCTTACGGTCGAGACTCCGTCGACCGAATTGTCTACTGACCACGGTTGTCTCGGCAATGTGGCTCCTATGGCTCGTAGATTAGGGAATGGACTAGAGCAAGATGGTGATAGATTTGCCTGCGCTTGCTTACGGCTAGGCCTGGAAAGGTCGAATTCTCGACGTCGGCGGCAAATCCCTCAAGGGCGATGTCTTGACCGAATTCGGCGGGTCGAGCTGCGGTGGCCTCTGTGAGTTTGCTGGCGGCTTGCAGGTATTTGCCTTCGACTGTACCGACGTCTAAGTCGGTGTCATCAGAGATGAAATGCTCAACCCAGAGGGCGTCGTCATCCGCCTTGTAAATCGCATGAATGGCGACGGCATGGGCCTGTCCCCCGCCCGGTATGTATTGGGCTCCAACAATCGAGAAGTCGCCGAATCCGGCCGAATCAGTCGAATAGTTGNNGTTGAGGTGGTCGTCGCTAAAGAATTCAGGGCTCCCGTAGTCAGCGTTCCTTAGGCAGCGCTCGAAGTGGTCGGTTACGTCGACCGCTTTGTTCGTGGGAAGCATGCCGCGTTGGGCGGCTGACATCTGGTTGTGGAGGTTTATGTGAAATCGAATCCGGGGCCGTCCCACCAAATCCGTGAGGGTAGGATTCGAAATCTTCGGACTCCAGTAGAGCAGGGCCACATCACGATTTGGGTACGCCGCGAGGAAGGCATCAATTTGTTGCGCGGTGCTCTTCGGTCTGCAGACGTAGGCCGGCAACATGCTGGGAAACAATTGGAAACGCTCATTGAGAGATTGTCGCCATGCTTCGACCGCGTCGCCGGACTTGAAATCTCCATCGACCGGATTGACTATCACGGACGCGACCATTCCAGCTTCTCCCATGACTTGCATACACCGGAGCAGA
The DNA here is from genome assembly GCA_003162875.1 of Granulicella sp. Taxonomy (GTDB): domain Bacteria; phylum Acidobacteriota; class Terriglobia; order Terriglobales; family Acidobacteriaceae; genus Edaphobacter. The sequence goes on along the minus strand of PLUT01000319.1, from coordinate 4,762 downwards.
TCACGCGAATCTTCTTTCACCGCCTCCAAGATGGGCGAAATCGTCGTCGATATTTCCAGCGTCGGCGCCAAGTCGCGCAGGGCTAGCAGTTCGGCTCTGCGTGCAAATAGATGAGGGTGATACATGGGCTCTCCTGACTGGCCGGCTAGACGATTGCGAATTCAATGGGTTGGGAAAGGCTCCAGAGGAGGGTCTCCTGTTGCGGTCTTGAGAGAGGAATTCCATATCCCAGTGCTCGCAGGCTTTCTGGCAAACGCAGAGCGAAGGACGGCGTTGCGCCCTCCGTCTTGCGCATTCGGAGTGCCCCCACATATATATCGTGTGCCTCTCGCTTGGAGAGCGTCCTGAATAATGCGAGAGCGGACTCGCCCACCACCCCATTCGGAAGTGCTGTCAGTTCGGGCGACATTGGCCGCAGTGCGCGCAGATACTCTTCGCGTCGGAGACAACGGAAGACCACCGAATGGTCTAAGAGGGATTGGCTCTTCCTGGCCGCCTTAATCTCCGAAAGTGATCCTCTCCTATCCAGGGCTAGGACCCCCACTTCGGGAGCAACGACTGTTACATAGCTGTTTGCAAGGGCCGGATGAGCGACAACATATACCGCCTCAAAGGCCTTGGTGTAATCCCGCGTCTGCGTCTTTAAGCGCCTTGCCGAGTCGAACTCGGTTTTAATCTCGTAGGCTGTGGAGGTCCCGTTGAATATGGCGACGTCAACGATCGACCTGCCGACTGGAAATTCGAGATGCAGGGCGGCAGTCCTCGGGCTGTGGCGGCCGAAGACAATTCGGTTCGCAACTTCGCTCTTGTAGATATATTCGTTGCGGTAGAGTTGCCGCAGTTCGTGCCATGCGCTCTCGAATAGGGCGGCGAGCGCTTGGGCTTTCGATGCGCGAAGGAGGTTGTACTGAGACAGGAAGCGGCACGCAGACTTCCAGTCACCCGTTTTGGCCAAAGCCGTGACCGTCGGCCGCGTGAACAGGCGGGATAATACTCGGAGCCGCTCTTGCGTCGTCAGCATAGACGTCCCAGACAGCACCAGCCTACATTCATCGCTATCGCCGAGTCTAGAAATAAACTCTTCTTTTTGAAGGCGGACTCCTAATAACTACTGCAGTAGTGTGCCATTTTCGAGTTGCTGGGCGGGCGCGTCGCGGGGCCGCGTTGTCCAAGCAGGTCCAGCGCGACTAGCGCGGCCAGCAGGGGGACAAGCCAGATGACGCGGGCCTGGTAGCGCGAATCGCTGGAGGAGAGCACGGCGGTGAGGAAGGCGTTGGCGAAAAGAGTGGG
>PLUT01000319.1:0-3459 GCA_003162875.1 Granulicella sp. | reverse complement strand
CAGCTTCACCTGTGAGCCGCGCCTGTCATCACGCCCCGCAAACGCAGTACGCCACAGCCAGGGCAGAAGCACGGCAAGCAGCAGAGCGGAAGGCAGCACCACCCAGCGCTCGAGGATGGTGAAGGCGTTGGTGGGAACGATGGAGCGGGCCTGGAGACTGCGCGAGTAGCTGGTGGCCGAGCTGGGGATGGCTGAGCTGGGAATGACCTGGGCGAGCGACTGCTGCATGCGGTCGTTGTTATCGAAGTCGTTGACGCCGAAATCGTTGAGCTGTTGCGTGAAGTTGGCCCACGAGCGCGCCGCCTGCTGCAACGGGTAGGCGCGCAGGGTGGCGAGGACCAGCGGCATCTCTTCGGCGAGCAGGCGCTGCTGGGTGCGGGCGTCGGCACCGGCCCAGACGACGCCGGGGGCCCAGAGGAAGTCGTCGTCGTTGTCGGGCAGATGGCCGACATCCGAACAGATGGCCCAGTCGAGGGTGGCGCAGTGCTGGCGGAGGTAGAGAGCGCCGGGGCCGTCGGCGACGATGCGCGCCATGAGATACGGCGCGTGGTTGCCGTTGAGCGTGGCGTGGCCGTAGAGGTAGCGGTGCAGGGCGAGTTGGGCGGCAATCGCGATAGCAATCAACAGAGCGATGTGCGCGAGGCCGGTGGTCGAGAACCCACGTCTCAAGGTCGAGACGTGGGGCACCCAGTTCCGGGGCCAGAACCGCAGCAGCGCCAGCAGGAAGCAGATCCCGACGCCGAGCATGAGGTGCGTGGAGTGGGCGGTGATGGCCCAGAAGGCGAGCGCCGAGAGCGCCCTGCGTTCGCCGCGCGAGAGCGTCTCGCGTGCGAAGACCAGGAGATAGATGGCGAGGTAAAGCAGCGGGCCGAGGATGTCCGGCATGGGCAGCGAGACGTACCAACTGACGCTGGTGAGCAGGCTGAGCAGCGCAACCAGGATGAGAAAGGTGGCGGCGAATCGGCGCGCGGTGCGCTGCGGAAGGACGCTGCGGAGCGTGAGCCAAAGCACCCAGGAGGTAAGCAGCGCCTGCCATACAACGATGGGCCAGGGAGTGAGGTTCCAGTGGAAGGGAAAGATGCCGAGCGAGTAGAACTCGGAGCGCATGGCTGGATAGCCCTTGGGCGCGTAGCGGAACAGAATGCGCGCCAGCGGACGGCCATCGCCCAGGTAGCCGATGGAGTCGGGGTACATAAGCGGGTAGCGGTTGAGGATGGCCGGCCACAGCATCAGCAGCGCGCCGGCAGCGACTGCCAGCCCGCGACCGATTCGTGCCGAAACCTGCATGCGATGAGGGTATACGCTGGGTCCCACATCTCAAAGGCGAGATGCTCACCCCGAGATGTGGGGCACCCGGCTGTGGTTGCGCTAAGGTCAGCGATGGAACAAGTGCGGGAAGTACCGGCTAACGAGACCGAACAGCATGGCTGCGACGATCAGCGCGCCGACCAGCCAGGTGTACTCCTTGAACCAGGGGCGGTCGAGCTCGGATTCGAGGGAGTTGTTCTCTTTGGGGTCGGCGGGGTTGTAGCGGAGGAGGAACGTGTCGCCGGGCTCGACCTGGACCGGCGAACTGAGCTCGCCGCTGTAGGTGGTTCCGTTCACCCTGTAGGTAAAGGTGACCACGTAGTGGGCGAGATCAGTGTCCATACCAGCGCCGTCGATCTCATAGCTCTGGCGGGCGAAGGTGCAGTCGGTGACCTCGGCCTCGGTCTCGAGCCAATGGTGGGGAAGGTCTTTGCGGAGAGCCTGCTCGAACGAAGCCATGGACATGGGAGGATTCTAGTCGATGAAGTAGCCGACGTCCGTCAGCAGGCGATCGCTTAGTTCCACGCCCAGCAGCTTGGCGGTAGGCTGATGGAACATGTTGCCTTCGAAGCGCAGGATGACCGCGGCCGGCAGGTCGGTCTGGCGCAGCAACCGCATCAGGGCATTGCTATCCGTCAGGTACTGGTAATCGCCAGGCAGGCCGCAGGCAGGCTTGATGGTGAGGGAGAGCGGAATCGCTCCTTTACCGGAAGCGGAAGGGGTGCAGGCTTGGGTGATCAGGTTGACTCGCATGCAGAGAGAGTGACACCGGCATCCGGGGCTGGCCATGCCCCAATTGGGTACTGAGGTAATACGAAGCGGTGAGCGGCAGCACATTCAGTGGGACTATTGCTGGCGTGCGCGNNTTTCGGGGACGGAGTCGGCGACGATGCCGGCGCCGGCCTGGATGTGGCCTTGCTCGCCCGCCATGTAGAGGGTGCGGATGGCGATGCAGGAGTCTAAGTTTCCCGAAAAATCGGCATAGAAGATAGACCCGCCGTAGACGCCGCGCCTGGCGGGCTCGAGCTCCTCGATGATCTCCATGGCGCGGATCTTGGGCGCGCCGGAGAGCGTGCCGGCGGGGAAGCAGGCGCGGAATGCGTCAATGGCGGCGAGTTCGGGCCGGAGACGCCCTTCGAGCGTGCTGACCAGGTGCATGACGTGGGAGTAGCGCTCGACAAACATCAGGTCCTTCACCTTGACGCTGCCGTATTCGGAGACGCGGCCGACATCGTTGCGGCCGAGGTCGACCAGCATGATGTGCTCGGCGACTTCTTTTTCATCGGCGCGGAGGTCGGCTTCGAGCCTGCGGTCTTCCACCTCGTCGGCGGAGCGCGGGCGGGTGCCGGCGATGGGACGGTATTCGACGTCGCGGCCATGCACGCGGACCAGCAGCTCGGGGGAGGAGCCGACGATGTGGTGGACCGTTGGTTTGGGTTTCTTGTGCTTCTTCGCCTTCTTGCCGGACTTCATGGGAAGAATGGAGGGTGCAGTTGTGGAGGCTGAGGATTTTGAGGGAAGGCCCGGGGCTGAAGCCCCATCCTTCTTTGCGGGGGTGTTCCGCGGGCTGAAGCCCGCTGCTACTCCGGCGGTTGTGGAGGCCGAGGGTTCGAACCGCAGGTCCTTCGACTTCGGACTGCGTCCTTCGCTCAGGATGACAGATTCTGAGGGGGCGTCCGGGTTTGTGGCGAGTGCTGCATCCAGGCCGAAGCGGAGGAAGTACATGTAGGGCGAGGGATTGACGATGCGCAGGGCGCGGTAGACGTCGAAGGCGTCGACGCCGGGGACGCAGTCGAAGCGCTGCGAGAGCACGCACTGGAAGACGTCGCCGGATGCGATGTACTGCTTGGCGCGGCGCACGGACTTGAGGAACGCGGGCCGGGGCGTGCGCGAGGTGAGCTGCAGCTTGGCTTGCGCTGGAGTGCGCGCATGCTTCTTGCCGGGCTTGGGCAGCGCGCGGGCAAGGCGCTTTTCGAGGCGCTTGAGGCGCTTGAGCGCACGCGTGTAGGCGACCGCCGCGGTGTGGCCGGCAGCCTGCTCTCGCGTAAGGTCGGCGGTGACGATGAGGTGGATCTCCTTCTTGACGTGGTCGAATGCGAGCACCTGGTCGAAGAACATGAGGCAGGCGTCGGGGACGCCGAGTTCGTCGAC
>PLUT01000113.1 GCA_003162875.1 Granulicella sp. | reverse complement strand
CTAGATCGAGATGAGGTGGGTGCAGATGGCGGCGAGTGAGAGGCTGGCGACGATGATCCAGAGGATGACGCCCTGCAGGAAGGGGCGGACGCCGACCTGCTGCAGCGTGCGTTTGGAGAGGCTCGTGCCGATGAGGAATAGGGTTGCGGTAAGGCCGGCGCGGCCGAGATGGCTGAACGCCGCGTAGGCGGGGGCGAAGCGCGGGAGCATGGTGCTGACGACGGTCGCAAGCAGGAAGAGGAAGATAAACCAGGGGACTTTCACTTTTGCCTTGTGCGCGCCGGCGGGATGGGTTCTGGTGCGGGCGATGAAGGCTGCGGTGAGCAGCGAGACGGGAACGATCCAGAGGGCGCGAGCGAGCTTGACGGTGGTGCCGATGGCGAGGGCCTGGTTGCCGTACTTCGCGGTGGCGCCGACGACGGAGCTGGTGTCGTGGATGGCGAGCGCGGCCCAGAGGCCGAACTGGTTCTGGCTGAGATGCAGTGCGTAGCCGATGGCGGGGAAGAGCAGCAGCGCGATGGAGTTCAGCAGAAAGACGGTGCCCATGGAGACAGAGATCTCTTCTTCGCTGGCGTTTGCGATGGGCGAGATGGCGGCAATGGCGGAGCCTCCGCAGATGGCGGTGCCGGCGGTGATGAGGAACGAGGGCTTGCCGGCGACGTGGAAGAGCTTGCCGAGCAGCAGGCCAACCGCCATGACGCCGGTGATGCTGATGGCGGTATAGAGAAAGCCGGAGCGGCCGGCGTGCAGGACCTGGTGGAGATTCATGCCGAAGCCGAGAGCGATGACGGAGAGCTGCAGCAGCAGCTTGGAGAGGGAGCTGGACTCAGCGCGGTAAGGATGTGCGAAGACGAAGCCGAAGGCGATGCCGCCGACGAGGGCCACAGGCGGCGAAACGAGACCGCTGGCGGCAAGCAGAAGCCCGAGGAAGAAGACGGTCTTCGCGTCCGGGCGCCGCAGCGTGGCTCGAAGGTGGATGTTGGTTGGGATGGGCCGTGGCTCGCTTGCGGTCAGCATGGAATGTGTCTCCTGATTTACTGTCGGGGCAAGCGGGGGTGCGCGTCCAAGTAGAAGTTCTTATGAGGCATAAGCGGCGTGTTGTGCTCGAGTTGTGGATGATGGGTGGGTTGGATAGGATACTCGACGGCTTCCATGAGATGAAAACTGTTAGGGCGGCGGGGAGTAAAGTGGTGAATCGGACCGGGCCAGCGGGCCATCGAACCCAGGGCTGGTCTATTCGCAAGAGAGACAGGAGAGTTTTGATGACAACTACAACCGAGGTTTCGAAGACATTCAAGCTGGGCGGCGAGTTGAAGATTCATCGCCTGGGTTACGGGGCGATGCGCATCACCGGGAAGGGGATATGGGGCGAACCGGCGGATCGTGAGGGCGCGAAGAAGGTGCTGCGGCGGGCGGTGGAGTTGGGCGTGGACTTCATCGACACGGCGGACAGCTACGGGCCGGCGGTAAGCGAGCGGCTGATCGGAGAGGCGCTGGCGCCGTATGCGCAGGGCACGGTGGTCGCGACCAAGGCGGGACTGACGCGGCAGGGGCCCGACCTCTGGCTGCCGGTGGGGCGGCCGGAGTATCTGACGCAGCAGGTGGAGATGAGCCTGCGCTGGCTGAAGAAGGAGCGGCTCGACCTGTGGCAACTGCATCGCATCGACCCACAGGTTCCGGTGGAGGAATCGCTGGGCGCGATCAAGAAGCTGCAGAAGGAAGGCAAGATTCGGTTTGTTGGGCTGAGCGAGGTTTCGGTGGAGGAGATCAAGCAGGCGCGCAAAGTCATCGACATCGTGAGCGTGCAGAACGAGTACAACCTGGGCAATCGCAAGAGCGAGGCGGTGCTGGAGTATTGCGAGCGCGAGGGGCTGGCGTTTATTCCGTGGTTCCCAGTGGCGGCGGGCGAGTTGGCGCGGCCGGGCGGCAAGCTGGATACGCTGGCGAAGAAGCATGGGGCTTCTGTTTCTCAGTTGTCGCTCGCATGGTTGTTGCATCGCTCGCCGGTGATGCTGCCGATTCCGGGGACGTCGTCGGTGGCGCACCTGGAAGAGAACCTGAAGGCGCGCGACCTGGCACTGAGCGATGCTGAGTGGGAGGACCTGGAAGTGGCGGCGAAATAAGCCTGGGTGTGATGAGATAGACAGATGAGTCTTGAGTTGAATGCGCGGGAGACCGCGCTGGTGCTGATCGATCTGCAGCGCGCCGTTGTGTCGAGAGAGCTGAAGCCGCATACGGCAGCGGAGGTGGTGGAGCGTTCGGCGAAGCTGGCCGAGGCGGTGCGCGCGGCCGGCGGCAGCGTGATCTACGTGCATGTGCAGATCAACGAGACGGTGCAATTGCCTGCGGACCGGCCGAGGCCAAGGCCGGATGGGCAGATTCCGCCAGAGGCGTCGGAACTGGTGCCGGAGGCGGGTTTTCGCGACGGCGACGCGCTGGTGACGAAACGGCAGTGGGGCGCGTTCTACGGGACGAACCTGGAGCAGGTGCTGCGGCGGCGCGGGATCAAGACGATCATCCTCGGCGGCATTGCAACGAACATGGGCGTGGAATCAACGGCGCGGGCAGCGCACGACCAAGGCTATGCGCTGGTGTTCGCAGAGGACGCGATGTCGAGCATGAGCGCGGAGATGCACCGGTTTCCGGTGGAGAACATCTTTCCAATCATGGGGCGTGTGCGAAGCGTGGCGGAGATTATCGAAGCGCTGAGAGACTAGCGCTGTCAGCCCCAGGCAGCGGGGGCGGATTCGAGTTCGTGGTCTGGCTCGAGGGTGAACGGCTCGGCGGGCGCGTTGGCGCGGGAGTCGAAGAAGCGCTCGACTTCGGCGAGGACAGCGTTGCCGGACTTGGCTTCGAAGATGGCTTTGCGCAGGTGCGCGCCGTTGGGGACGCCGTGGGTGAACCAGGCGGCGAACTGCTTCATCTTGCCGACGGCGTCGCGGTGACGTTGATCGCGTGCGATCTGGCCGTTGGCGATGATGTTCGCGGCGCGGGCGGCTTCGGCGGCCTCTTCGAGCGCGATCTCATCGACCAGCATCTGGAAGTAGGTGCGGA
>PLUT01000212.1 GCA_003162875.1 Granulicella sp. | reverse complement strand
TGGAGTTGTAGGGGAAGATGCGCTCGACGCCCTGGCCGAAGCTCATCTTGCGCACGGTGAAGGTGCCCTGCGGCCCCTTGTTGGTGGCGATTACCATGCCCTCAAAGGCCTGGAGGCGCTCTTTCTCGCCCTCGCGGATCTTGACCTGCACGCGAACGGTGTCGCCGGGGCCGAAGGCCGGGTGGTCTGTCCGCTCAAGTTTGGCGGCCAGTTTCTGCATAATCGGATGAATGGACATGGGTACTTTCCTGTTCGAGACTCGAAGCCATAGTTTATCAGATTCTGAGTAGGTTTGGGGCCGCAACCGGGTCTCTTACTTGGGGCATGTATCGGCAACTTCCTTCTCGAGCTTTCCCTCGCTCCGCTTCTTGAGCAGATTGTCATAGAAGGACGATTTCGCCTTGGGATCTGCGGCGAGGAACTTCTCATACACATTCAGCGCAGCGTTGAGCCCGGCGACGTTCTGTTTTCCTGAGTCGTTTGCGGCCTCGGGATGTTCGTACAGGAAGGCGGCAGCGGAGATGATCATTTGGAGGGAGATGTCGTGTGCACGGCTGCCCTTGGCAGAATTCATCTGAGTGAAAATCGATGTGCATAAGAGCACGTGGCTGGTGTGGTCATTGTTGTTGCGTGGTGGCTGCGGGCACATCCTGGGCTGGGGCGGAGTTTGTTGAGAACAGCACGAATGCGGGAAGAACGAGGCAGAATTGCAGGCACGTACGATTCATAAATCTCCCTTGGGTCGGTACGCGGCCAATATACGCCTGATCGCCTCGAAGAAGACTGGATTATTGGAGGGAGCTTCCACTTGTACGATGCACCCCGAGCGGCCGAGCCGGAATAGTTAACGGTCTGAAATCGGGTCGGCGAGGGTAGCCAGGAACTCGCGGTCGTTGTCGCTGAGGGTGGCGTTGGCGAGCAGGTCGGGGCGGTTGCGGAGGGTCTTGGCGAGGGCCATCTGGCGGCGCCAACGGCGGATGGCGGCGTGGTCTCCGCCGGCGAGGACTTCGGGAATGGGGACCCCGCGGAACTCCGCCGGCCGTGTGTAGTGCGGGTAGTCCAGCAGACCACCCGCGCCGTGGGTGGAGCGCGGAACACCGGGCGATTTTACAGACGCAGGTTCCTTCGACAAGCTCAGGACAGGCTCTTCGACTGCGCACTGCGCGCTCCGCTCAGGATGACAATCAGATTCTCCGGCAAGGTCGGCGTCCGAGAGGCCGAAGCTCTCGTAGCGCGATGAATCGGCGTGGCCGAGCACGCCGGGCAGCAGACGCGCGGTTGCGTCGAGCACCACAGCCGCGGCCAGTTCGCCGCCGGAGAGCACGTAGTCGCCAATGGAGAGTTCCTCGTCCGCGAGCAGCTCGCCAACGCGTTCGTCGACGCCCTCGTAGCGGCCGCAGATCAGCACCACGCGCTCCAGCGCGGCCAGGCGATGCGCCGTAGCCTGCGTGAACCGCTTTCCCTGGGCCGACAGCAGAATGATGGACTGGCGCGCGAGATCGCGATCCGCCTTGGCGGCGATCCCCACTCCCGCCGGCCCGCCCAGCGTCTCGACGCACTCGAAGATGGGCTGCGCCTTGAGCACCATGCCCTCACCGCCGCCGAAGGGCCGGTCATCGACGGTGCGATGGCGGTCGTGGGTAAAGTCGCGCAGATCGTGCATCGCCACCTCGACCGCGCCGGTGGCGATGGCCCGGCTCAGGATGCCGTGATCGAGCGGCCCGGAGAAGAATTTCGGAAAGAGGGTAAGGATGTCGAAGCGCATGGTGTGCAGGGCTAGGGACGCATTCGCAGTTTAGAGCAGTTTCGCCGTTGCGGCGGCCTTCCGGGAGATCTTTTGCTTGCCTAACCCTGGGGCGGCCTGATGTTCCGAGCGCGAACCCAACCCTGGGCTGCGTCGCCTATTCCTTTTCGGGGGACTGACTGCTGGAACGATTGAGTTCGGCGAGTCCCTCCGGCAGGGCCATGCGGATTGTCTTTGCGGCAACGTCGAGCGAGAGCAGGTAGGCGTTGGCGAATGGGACCAGAACCTCGCCGCCCTGCTGCGAAGCGATGGAAAGCAGCGGCACGGCTTCTTCCAGGCGGCGTGCGCCATCGGGCGAGGTGGGGAACTGGACGTCCTCGACTAAACCCAGGGGCAGGCCGCGGTCGTAGACCGTGCACCCGATGAGATCGGAGACGTAGACTGAGCCCGGCGCAAGCGGCAGCCGCTCGACGAGAGGAACGACCACTTGCTTGCCGGCAAGTCTCTCGGCCTGTTCGATGCTGTCGACGCCGGCAAAGCCGAGAACGATGCGGCCTGCGTTTCTGCCCAGCGGGAGCCAGTGAGAGACAACCTCAGCCGGCTCGGCCGCCGCGGCCTGCGCAACGGAGTTCGGCGAACCGTCCGGCGCGGCCTCGGCGAAGCCGGGCGGAGCCAGCCAGACGCGGGGGTGCTGGCCAAAACGCGCAGGGAAGTCGGTGAAGAGGTCGGCGAGAAGCTCTCCTTTACGCCCTTGAGGGCGAAGGATGCGTGCCAGCACGATCCATTGCGAAGCCGATTCCATGGAATGCATGGTACCTGGGTCGCGGGATTTCCGCTGCTGGCGCAAATCCGCCTGCTGCTGAGGCACAGTTTTTCCGGGAGGCATGGACAAGACTGGATCGAGCGGCCGCTGGGGCTTCAGGCCGTCGGCGGTCCGTCGCCGTCTTCCACGATGTCGAGCGCGAAGCGATGGCGGAGTTTCATGCTGGCGGCTCCCAGGATTGTGCGCAGCGAGCGGGCCGTGCGGCCCTGCTTGCCGATTACCTTGCCTATATCCTGGTGGGCGACACGAAGGCGTATGACGGTGGAGTCGTTGTCATCGATCAACTGGACTTCAACGTCGTCGGGCTGGTCTACCAGCGCCTGGACGATATCCAGAATAAGTTGTTTCATCAGCTCTGCTGGTTCGGAGGCAGTTGGTGCAGTTGCGGTCATCACAGACACCTCTCGGGAATACGCCGCGCCGGCTCGATTCCGTCCCTGGTCTTAACCGCCTTATATTAAGGCCATCGGAGGGAGGACGACGTTCTGCCTGCACTGCGCTGTGACCCCCGGAAACCCGGGGGGACACTCAGGCCTGCCTCAAGTTTTGCAAACAAGCCTCTGAAAAGTCTACGCGAAGATTCTGGAAATCTACGGTACGGGAACCCGACGCCGGAGTATTCTTTGGGAACTTCAAACTGGTTACTAGATAACTAAATAGCTACTAGGCTGCGGGGGTCGACTCAGCGACCGGCTCAACGGCTGCTGGCTGGGCGGCGACCGGCTGGGAGACGAGTTTCGCCATGCGGCCGGACATCTGTGCGCCGTTTCCGACCCAGTAGTCGATGCGGTCGCGCTTGAGTTCGAGCGAGGCGGGCGAGGTGCGGGGGTTGTAGGTGCCGACAACTTCAATGGAGCGGCCGTTGCGGGCGCGATCCTTCTCGATGACAACGACGCGGTAGTGGGGCTGCTTGCGGGCGCCGACGCGCGCCAGACGGATCATCAACACTTGGGAATCCTCTCAAAAAAACGGTGTAGTGGGCGAAGAGACGAATCAAGCGATCCACCGAAATGGCAGGCGGGACCGCAGTTCACACAACCCAACAACTAAGTATGGCGGAATCTGAAGGAATTCGCAATGCTCACGGGCTGGAGACGGTGGGTCAATTTGACGCGAGCG
>PLUT01000303.1 GCA_003162875.1 Granulicella sp. | reverse complement strand
ATCAGACGGCGCATCAGACGGCAAGGCAAGAGGCGATATTGCAACGCACCCCCGATCAGCAGGCCGAGCAGGATGCACTGAACCGCATGGTCCGCCAGTGCATGGCCGGCGACCAGCACGCGTGGCAGCGGCTGGTGGCCACGCAGCACCGGCGCATCTACGGCATCTGCTACCGGTTTACCGGATCGGCGGCGGACGCCGAGGACCTGACCCAGGACGTTTTCCTGAAGCTTTACCGCAACCTGGCCAGCTTCGACACGCAAAAGGGCAACTTCCAGACCTGGCTGACGACGCTGGCGCGCAACCTGCTGGTGGACCACTTCCGGCGGACGCGCCTGGAGCGCGCGACCGACTCGCTGGACGCCAGCCTGTCCGCGGAGGACGGCGGCCTCAGCCTGGCTGGCCGCCTGGCCGACCCGCGCCCATCGCAGGAGGCGCACGCGGCCGGGCTGGAACTGAAGGTGCGCATCCAGCAGGCGCTGGCGCAACTCTCGCCGGAACTGCGCGAGGCGGTCGTCTTCCGCGACCTGGAGGATATGGACTATAAGGAGATCGCGCAGGTCCTGCGCATTCCTGAAGGCACGGTGAAGAGCCGCATCAGCAGGGGGCGAGGGGAACTTGCGAGGCTTCTGCAACGTATAGAAGGGCAGGTGGTTTGAGTGGCAGACAGCAAACAATTCGGCAACCCGAAGGTTTTGCAGTTCGGGGACAGGAGCGCGGGCAATCGGCCCGGCGACAGCGGGCACTGTGCGCAGTGCGAGGCCATGCTGGCCGACGCGCTGGACGGCACCCTCTCCGCGGCCGACCAGGAGATCTTCGACCTGCACATGGCCGGCTGCGATCCGTGCAGCCGGATGCTGGCGGACGCCCGCCGCGGCGCTGCTTTCCTGGAGATGCTGCGCACCCCCGCTCCCGAGCCGCCGGCCACGCTGCTGGATCGCATTCTGGCGCAAACCAGCGGGGCGCAGGCGGTTGCGGAAGGAATGCAACCTGCCGGAATGGCCGGAGCATACTCGGCACAGCCGATCGTTCCGGCGGCAGGCTACGGAAACGGCAACCTGGGCAACCTGGTTCCGTTCTCCACGCGGATGGCCGCCGTGCTGCGCCGCAACGTGTTCGGCCAGATCGCACTGCAGCCGCGCCTGGTGATGACCGCCGCGATGGCCTTCTTTTCCATCGCGCTCACCATGAACCTGACCGGCGTCCGCCTGCAGGACCTGCGGGCGAGCGACTTGCGTCCCTCCAGCCTGAAGCGCGACTTTACCGCGGTGAATACCCACGTGGTCCAGTACTACGAGGGGCTGCGCGTGGTCTATGAACTGGAGTCGCGCGTGCACGATCTGCAAAGTGCCACCGAGAACAACGACGCCGGCAGCCAGAGCACGCCGCAAAGCGCGTCGCCAAATCCGCAGGCCAGCCCGAACGGTGAGCGGCCGGCCGGAGAGCCCGATCGGCCCGGCCAACCCGGCCCGGCCAATCACGCCCCCGCCGCGCCGCCGGCGCAACGGCAGCGGCCGGCAGCCAATCCGGCGCCGGGCTCCGGCACCAGCCGCCGCGAGGGCCCCAGCAGCCGGCTATCGCTCGCCGCCCTGGCAAACCCCGGCGATCCGGCGGACAGCGAACCCGCCGGACCGCTGAACGCCGCTCGAATCCGGCGCACGATCCCGGTGCGCAGCGGTCGCACGGGAATGGAAGGGAGCCTGGTATGAACTGCGCAAACCATCCTGACCGCGAGCGCGCCGCCTTCTGCCAGCACTGTGGCAAGCCGCTTTGCGACGACTGCGTCCGCAAGGTCGGCACATCCGTGTACTGCGAGCCCTGCCTGGCTGCGCGCGTCCATGGGCCCGCGCAGCCTGCGGGTTTTCCCTACGCTGGCTATCCCGCGCCCGGACGCCCGGCTGGGCCACCGCCCGCGCCGGGCGAGCCCAGCCCCGGACTGGCCGCGCTGCTCGGCCTGATTCCTGGCGTTGGCGCGATGTACAACGAGCAGTACGGCAAAGGGATCGTCCATCTGATCGTGTTCGCCGTACTGGTGTCGCTGTCCCACGATGTCGGCATCTTCGGACTCTTCGTGGCCGGCTGGATGTGCTACATGGTGGTCGAGGCGTACCACACCGCGCGCGCCCGCCGCGACGGCACGCCGCTGCCCAATCCGTTCGGACTGAACGACATCTCGGAGCGGATGGGCTTTGGCAGGGCGTGGCCGGGAAACTCGCCTGGCGCGCCTCCGTACGCCGGCGCGCCCAGCCCCGATCCCGATTCCTCAGCCCAGCCCGCGGCCGGCGGCCGGGATCCCGGTGCTGCTGCTTCTCCGAATCCTCCGCCATACGGCTACGGGTATGTCCCGCCGGTCGCGCAGTGGGCCGCGCCGCAGGACTCGTATGCCATGCCCCCGACGCCGCCGGTTCCACCGGCCCCTCCCGTGCCGCCTTACCCCGATCCGAATCTGCCCTATTACCGGCGTCTTCCCAGCGGGGCCATCTGGCTGATCGCCCTCGGATTGCTGTTTCTGGTGGGCAACATAGGAGTCTTCCACGTTGTTCCCGGCCGCCTGTTTGGCCCGCTGGTGGTGATCGGGGTCGGCGTGTGGATGTTCGTCCACAGGATGACCTCGGACGGCGGGAGCCTGGAGAATGACGGCACTCCGCTGTATCGCTGGCGCCTGGGCCGCGCCATGAGTGGCGCAGCCTGGGTCGTCCTGGTCGGCGTGATCTGGCTGCTCGATGTGCTGCGCATCCTGCGCTGGTCCGTCAGTTGGCCGCTGTTCCTGATCGCCGGCGGAGTCCTGCTGATCCTGAGGCGCGCCATGGTTGACTACGGGCCGGGCTACCCGATCCATCCAACTCCGCCGGCGGCCACGACGGCTGCCGCTGAGACCGCGCCCGGCAAACCGCCGGGCGAACCGCCGTACGAGGACGGACCCGGCCACGGCCAGGAAGGAAGGTAAATCATGGCCAGCTATCCACCGGGAGTTCCGCCCATACCGCCCGTGCCTCCCCCACCGGGTTACGACCCCCGCGCCCAGCGCCGCTACCTGCACGACCAGGCCCGCGCCCAGCGCGCAGCATTCCGTGCCCAGCGCGACCAGATGCGCTACCAGATGCGCAGAATGCGTCGCGGCTCCGTGCTGGGACCCATCCTGCTGATCGCGGTTGGCATCGTTTTTCTGCTGATGGAGACCGGCCGGCTGGATCACCAGCGCTTCTGGGCCTGGTACGGACACTGGTGGCCGCTGCTGCTGGTTGCCGCGGGCGCGGTCGTGCTGATCGAGTGGGCGATCGACCAGTCCCTGCTGCGCGATCCGCAACGACCGGCATACCGGCGTTCCGTCGGCAGCGGCGTTATCTTTTTGCTGGTGCTGTTCGCGTTTATGGGGGCCATATCGAACCACGTCCTCGGGTTCCCTTCCGGCAGCAGCAGGATGTTTCCCGGCTTCCACTTTGACCAGGATTCGATGGACCGGCTGTTCGGCGACAAGCACGAGAGCGACGCGACGATAGACCTCTCGTTCGCGCCGGGCGATTCGCTCACCATCGCAAATCCTCACGGCAGCGTGACCGTCAGCGGCACCAGCGACGACAACGCCATGCACCTCGCCATCCACAAAGAGGTCTACGCCAGCTCGGACGCCGAGGCCGACGCGAAGGCGCAGCACTTCAACCCGGACAACAAATACCAGAACTCGGCGTGGACGGTTACCATGCCGTCGATCGATGGCGCCAGCGCCGAGTTGGTGCTCACGGTACCCGTGTCCACCCCGGTCAATGTCACCGCCGACCACGGCGACATCCATATTGCGTCGATCAAAGCCCCGGTGGTTGCCACCGCCAACCACGGCGACATTGAACTCTCCGCCATTACCGGCGCGGCCACCGCCCACATCAACAGCGGCAGCTCGTCCATCTCCGCGCACAGCATGGGCAGCGGCATCACCATCCAGGGCCATGCCCAGGATGTAACCCTCTCCGACATCACCGGACCGGTCACGCTGAATGGAGAATTCTTCGGCACGACCCACATGGAGCACATCAACGGCGCTGTCCGCTTCCACACCAGCCGCACCGATTTGCAGTTCGTACGCCTGGACGGCGAGACCGAGATCAGCAGCTCCGGCATCTCCGCCGATCAGGTGCTGGGGCCGGTGGTGCTGAACACCAGCAATCGCAACGTCAGCCTGGACCGCCTGGCCGGCGATATCGCGGTCACCAACAAGAACGGCAATATCGATCTGACCGCCGCTCCCACCCTGGGCACGATCACGCTGGAGGACCGCAACGGCAACATCGATGCCACGCTGCCGGAAAAGGCGGGCTTCTCCGTGCAGGCCTCCACCACCAACGGAGATACCAGCAACGACTTTTCCCTTTCCAGCAATGAAAGCGGAGACCGCGAGAGTATCAATGGCACGGTGGGCGGCGGAGGCCCGGTCGTCCGCATCACCACCGCCAACGGCGACATCTCGCTGCACAAGGGCGACATCGAGCCGCTGCCGGCAGTCTCGCCCGCAGCGCCGAAGATCACGCTCGCGCCGGCGACTCCGGCTACGTCGAAAGCGCCGAAGGCAGCGAAAGCAGCGAAGGCGCCGGCGGCGCCGACCGCTCCCGCGAACTAAGCGACCCAACCAAGAACGCACAACACAGCGCGGGATGAGAAGGTCATCCCGCGCCGGGCTGCGTTGCGAGTGCAGACTACTTGAGGGTCTTTACGTAGGCGGCCAGCGCAGCGGCCTGGTCCGCGGTGACGGTGCTCATCGGCTTGATGTGCGGGGCCTTGGCTTCGCCGCCCTTGGTCAGAACATCGACCACGCTCTTGGTGGTGCCGACGAGCTTGGGCGCATTCATGGCCGGCTTGCCTTGTCCCTGGTCGCCGTGGCACATGGCGCACTTGGTCTTGAACAGCGTGGCGCCGTCCTGCGCGAGGGCGGGAATGCCGGCCAGCATGGAGATGGATGCTACGACTGCGGTTGCGATGCGGAGTTTCATTGCGGTTTCTCTCTTTCGTGGTGTGATTTGAAAACCTGTTGTTACGCTTGCAATCCCGGGGCTAAAGCCCGCCTTTTTTCGCAGCGGCTTCCCGCTTGAGAGCCAAGGCTGAAGCCTTGGGCTACGAGCCCGCTGCTACTCCCGACTTGCGCCGCCTCCTGGCGCGGCTGGGGCGTTTGGGTTGGGGTCTGAGTCTGGGCCGGCTTCGGCCAGGGTTTCGGTGTCCAGCTCGTGCTCGTGGCGATAGTGCTCGGCGGACATGCTGCCGTCGCGCCACGCCCAGTTCATGGGGTAGACGTCGGGATCGAAGAACACCTGGTAGAAGTGCCACACCAGGATGGCCAGGGTCGCCAGGATGGCCTCGTAGAAGTGCACGGCGGTGGCGGCGTCGATCCACCAGCGGGCGAGCAGGTTGCCGACCGGCACCTTGGCCCACAGCATGATGCCGGTGACTGCCATCAGTGCCGTGCCCCAGACCAGCGCCCAATACTCCGCTTTCTCGGCGTAGTTGAAGCGGGCGTACTTGGGCTTCTGCTTGCGGAAGCCGGTGTAGTAGAGCATCGTACCCAGGGCGTCGGTCACATCCTTCCATGTCGGGAAGAGGTCGCGGATAAGGCGGCGGCCTTCGGCGGTGAAGGCGACATAGCCGATGTGGTAGATGCCGTCGGCAATCAGCAGGACTCCGGCGATGCGATGGATGATGCTGCGCCAGTGTTCGCTGAGGCCGAGCACCGCGGCAAACCAGGAATCGGGGTACTTGAGCGCGAAGCCGGTGACCACCAGGACAAAGAAGCTGGTGAGCAGGATGAGGTGCTGCCAGCGCTGATTGCGCGTCATGCGCACGACTAGGTGCGCCTGCGCCCGGCGCCGGGCAAAGGTCTTGGCCCGCCACAGGATGGCGTTGTGCAGGAACATGCCGCCGATGACCAGCAGGATGAGCGGGACATAAAACCAGCGGATATAGCGCACCGCGACCGTGCCCGCATCTTTGGCTTGCCCGCCGTCGATGTCCACATGCACCTTGGCGCTGGTGAATTTGGCGGTGACGCCCTTGTGGCATTGCCCGCAGGTGGCGTCGAGATTGGCGGGATTGATGGTGGAGCGGGGATCGCTGGAGGGCAGAATGTTGTGCACGCCGTGGCAACTGGAGCAGTTGGCCGCCACCACCGAGCCTCCCTGCGAGGCCAGGCCGTGGTAGCTGTCCAGATAACTGGACACGCGGTTGCCGGCCACGCCGAACTCCTGAGTAAGCCGTACGCCCTGGTGGCAGCCGGCGCAACTGTCGCGCGTCAGGCTCTCATCGGCGGACGAAGTGGCCGGCCCGCCCGGCGCCCCACTCGGCGCTTTGATGGTGTGGATGCCGTGGCAGTCGGTGCAAACCGGCGCCAGCGTGTTGCCGCGCGCGATGGCCTGGCCGTGGATGCTCTGGGTGTATTCCGACTGCACGCCGGCGTGGCAGCGGCCGCAGGTGGCGGGTACGTTGAACTTGTTGATCAGCGACTTGGCGTCGTTGGCGGGAAGAATGTCGTGCGCGCCGTGGCAGTCCGTGCAGACGGCGGCCTGTTGCGAGCCGTTCGCGACCGCGCGGCCGTGGACGCTCTCCTGGTAGTTGACAAACTGCTGCGAACTGTTGCCGGTCGACTCCATCAGGAACTTCTGCCCGTGGCAGGCGCCGCAGGTCGCCGGAATATTGGAGTGATAGACGGTCGATTTGGGGTCGCTGGAAGGCAGCATGGTGTGCGCGTCGCCGTGGCAGTCGGTGCAGGAGGCGGGAGCGGAGCCGTCGGGCTTGCGTGCGGTGGCGTGATAGCTGTGCTGGTAGGCGGTTTGCTCCTCGGCGTGGCACGTGGCGCACTCAACCTTCGCCGGGGTTTCCGCGTGCGGCGAGGACTTGACGTCCTTGTGGCAGTCGACGCAGGCAAACGTGCCGCCATGCACCGACTGCTTCATCTTGTCCGCATCTATATACAGGCTGACCTTCCTGCCGTTGACATCGGTGGTCAGCGTCTGGTCGGAGTGGCACGCGAGACACTCCGCATCCTTGGGCTTGTGCTGTGCCTGGGCGAATCGGCCCAGCCCCAGCAGGGTCGCGAAAACACTCATCGCGCAGACTTTCCCTGCAAATCTCATGCACCCAGTACACGCCCGCTCGCGCCCGGTTTCGGTGACTGCTATCACAGAGGGCCGGTCCGATTTGGCCCCAGCTATGTGAGCGCAGGTGCGCGGCTTAAGGGAAGACGGGGCGACCTTGCAACATGGCGGTGTAGGCGGCTTCCAGCTGGCGGGTGAAGGCGGCGGTGT
>PLUT01000072.1:2138-2869 GCA_003162875.1 Granulicella sp. | reverse complement strand
GCGACGGTCTATGCTGTGTTTGCGATTGAATGAGTGAATTGAGGGGACTGAATCGAGGGAACAATGGCGACGATGATTTTGCGCGATCTGAAGCCTTTGCCGGAGGCTGAAGGGCTGTACCGGCGGTGGATCAGCCATCTGAATGAGCAGTTCACACTGCATGGGTCAGCGGACCGGCGGGCGGAGATTGTGCGCGACGAGCTGTACCAGATCTACCTGGGGCAGCCGCGCGGCAGCCGCATGAATGCGGGGCTGACCAGTGAATTGGCGACCTGCGTGCTGGCGGAGTCGTTCGATGCCCGGAATGCGACGCTGCAGACCGAGTACCTGGACGGTCTGGATGCGAAGCAATTTGCGCCGAGGAAGCCGCTGATCTGGTTCTGGCAGATGTTCGACCGATCGCCGCTGGGGCTGAACCTGTGGCTGGGGGCGCGCTTTCGCTGCATGCTGGGCGGGCACATCTTCCGGAGCATCGGCAAGGGAGTAAAGATCCATCCGGACGTGCGGTTTACGTATGGATACAACCTGACCATCGAAGACAACTGCAGGATCCGGCGGGGAGCGGTGCTGGATGATGGCGACGGCGAACTGCTGGTCCCGGAAGGAACGATTGTGGAAGCAGGGAGGACGTTCTCTGCGCGCGGGAACAGTTAGCGGGCCGGCGTGCGGGCGCATGTGTCCGCCAGTGTGAGCCAGACCTGCCGGCGCGCGGTGCGGTTCTGTAAACTGGA
>PLUT01000072.1:0-2022 GCA_003162875.1 Granulicella sp. | reverse complement strand
GACATTCTGACGTCGCTGGCGGGCCCGGCCAGCAATCTGGCAATGGCCACCACGGCGCTGATTCTGCTGGTGGTGTTCAAACATGCGGTTCCGAACGGGGCTGCGGCGATCCAGTCGGCGATGTTGATCGCGAACCGGTTTCACGGCGTGGAGACGGACAACCTGCCGGCGCTGTTTCCGCTGGCGCTGCTGCTCTACTTCGGCGTGCTGATCAACCTGCTGCTGTTCGTATTCAACCTGATTCCGGTTCCTCCGTTGGATGGGAGCCATGTGCTGCGCCAGTTTCTACCCTATCGGGTGGAGCAGGTATACGACCGGATCGGGATGTACGGCCTGCTGATTCTCTTTCTATTTGGCGGCCGATTCATCTTCGGGACGTTCTATTACCCGCTGCTGGGCGTGTTCGACCGAGTGTTGACGGCGATGTAAGCCGGGGCAGAATCCTGTACCCTTTCCACTGAGAGAAAAATGAGCGAAGAGACAAATCATCCGGCGCGCAAGCGCGTTTTGAGCGGCATGCGTCCGACGGGACGGCTGCACCTGGGCAACTACGTGGGCGCGCTGAAGAACTGGGTGCAGCTGCAGAACGAGGTGCTGGAGGATGGCAGCCCGAAGTATGAGTGCTTCTACTTCATCGCCGACTACCACGCGCTGACCACCGACTACGCCGATACAGAAGCGCTGCAAACCAACGTGCGCGAGGTTGCGCTGGACTTTCTGGCGGCCGGACTGGACCGGAAGAAGTGCACGATCTTTCTGCAAAGCGAGGTGACGGCGCATTTTGCGCTGAACTCGCTGTTGGAGATGATTACGCCGCTGAGCTGGCTGGAGCGGGTTCCGACTTACAAGGACCAGCAGGAGCAGTTGAAAGAGAAGGACCTGGCGACGATTGGGTTTCTCGGCTATCCGGTGCTGCAGTCGGCCGACATTCTGGTGTACCAGGCGGACCTTGTGCCCGTAGGAATCGACCAGGCGGCGCACGTGGAGATCACGCGGGAGATTGCGCGGCGGTTCAACCATCTTTACGGAAGCAAGCGGCCGGCGGTAGCGGATGCGAAGTCGGGCGACGTCTCCGGCCACATCTCGGGCCACATCTCGGACAAGGAGCGGCTGGCGGAGTTGGAGCAGGTGAAGGATGTGCGCGAGATTCTGCCGGAGCCGAAGGTGCTGCTGACGCCGAGTCCGAAGCTGCCCGGGACCGATGGGCGGAAGATGTCGAAGAGTTACAACAACACCATTTTGCTGAGCGACCCTGAGGCGGAGGTGCGGGCGAAGCTGAAGACGATGGTGACCGATCCAGCGCGGGTGCGGCGGACCGATCCGGGGAATCCGGATGTGTGCCCGGTGTTCGATCTGCACAAGGTGTTTTCGACGGAAGAGGTGCAGGCGCAGGCGGCCGAGGGCTGCCGGACGGCGGGGATCGGCTGCATCCAATGCAAGGGCTGGCTGGCGGACGCGGTGGTGAAGGAGCTTGCGCCGATCCAGGAGCGGCGGCGGCACTACGAGGCGAATCCGGACGAGGTGGACGCGATTCTGGATGAGGGAGCATTTCGCGCGAGCGGGCGCGCGATGGTAACGATGCGGCAGGTGTTTACCGCTGTGGGGCTTTCGAGACGATGAGTGAAGAGATACAAAGCGGTGAGATTACGGCCATTGCCGCGGACGAGCAGATTGCGCCGGTNNCATCGCAGTCGCCGTTTTCGGTGACGGTGGGACAGGTGTATGACGGGCCGCTGGACCTGCTGCTGGACCTGATCCGCAAGCAGAGTATCGATATCTACGACATTCCGATTGGGATGATCACGGCGCAGTTTCTGGACTATTGCCACCAGCTGAAGCAGACGGACGTGGATGCGGCGGGCGAGTTCATCTATATGGCGTCGCTCCTGATCCATATCAAGTCGAAGATGCTGCTGCCGCGCGATCCGTCGGATGTGGCCGGCGCGGATGCGGAAGATCCGCGGCGCGAGTTGGTGGAACGGCTGCTGGAGCATGAGCGTTTCAAGGCCGCCGCGCAGATGC
>PLUT01000209.1 GCA_003162875.1 Granulicella sp. | reverse complement strand
TCCTCTTCGTCTGGCAGTTCCCCCACTTCATGGCCATTGGGTGGATGTATCGCGAGGACTACGCCCGCGCCGGCATTCGCCTGACCGCGACCTTGGCCGACACCCGCTACGCCGCCCGATCCACCGTCGTCCAGGCGATCTTCTACGCTACGCTGATGATCGCCGTCAGCCTGTGGCCGTTTGCGCTGGGCACCACCGGAGCCACCTACGCCGCCGCCGCCGCCGTACTGTCGCTGGGCTATCTCTGGTACACCGTTCGCTTCTCGCAGATTGGCTTCGGAAAGGCCGTTCGCAGCCCGCACCTGAGCGAGGCGAACGCGCAGTCGGACTGCCAGCCCGCGCGCGACCTGCTGCATGCCTCCATCATTTACCTGCCGCTGCTGCTCGCTGCCATGATGCTCGGCGCCCGCGGCCGCCTGCTGTTCTGAACTGAAGACTGAGAACGAATCCCATGCCCCACGTTCTGCCGAAATCCGCGAACCTCCGCACCCCACCCCGCGCGATCCTCAGCATTATTGCGCTTTCCGCCGCTGCCAGCGCGCTCATCTGCTGGCTGGTCTACTTCCACACCCCCACCGACGTCGCCGGCACGCAGTTGCGGTCGCTGCCGCTGGTCAACGCCGTGCTCAACCTGCTGGCCACCATCGCGCTGGTCACCGGCTTCCGCGAGATACTGCATCGGCGCATTCATCACCATCGCGCGTCGATGTCCTTCGCCTTCTTGTTTTCGTCCATCTTTCTGGTCTCTTACCTGGTCAATTTCACCCTCCACGGCGAGACGCATTTCAACCGCTTCAACCACTGGTGGCCGTTCTACTGGAAACTGCTCGCATCGCACATCGTGCTCTCGACCATCGCGCTGCCGCTGATCCTGATCACATTTTTCCTCTCGCTCACCGGCCGCTTTCCCGCGCACAAGAAGATCGCCCGATGGACCTTTCCCATCTGGCTCTACGTGTCAGTCACCGGCGTCATCGTATACGTGATGCAGGCGGCCTGCCGTTGATTGCGATGCAGCGTGACACCCGCCAACTTCTCCGCATCGGCCTCGCAATTCTTGTTACCGGGGTGGTTGCGGCATTGCTTGCCGCCACCGTCTGCGGAGGGATCGGCCGCCAGGGCCCCCACACCAACTCCGGCTGGCTGGCCCTGATGATCGCGATGGGATGCCTGCCCACCGGGACGCTCACGCTGGCGCTGGCGATCGCGAAGCTGATCGGCGAGCGGAAGAGATAGCACCCTCCCACAAAGGCCGATCTGCTATTCTCATCCTTCGAATCCACAGGAAACCGGAGCGTACTGAAATGGCAAAGGGCGTCAACAAAGTCTTCCTCCTTGGCAACGTCGGCAAAGACCCCGAGGTTCGTACCACCGGCAGCGGCATGACCGTCGCGAACTTCTCGCTGGCTACGGCGGATCGCGCAAAGGATGCACAGGGGAATTGGGTAGACAAACCCGAATGGCATAACCTCGTCTGCTTCGACAAACTCGCCGAGACGGCCAAGAATTACGTCAAGAAGGGCTCCTCGCTTTTTGTCGAAGGCAAAATCACCAACCGATCCTGGGACGACAAGGAGAGCGGTCAGAAGAGATACCGCACGGAGATCATCGTTAACGACTTCACCTTCGTCGGCTCTAAATCGGGCGGCGAAGGCGGCGGCAGCTACAGCAAGTCCGCCAGCACACCCTACACCGCGGGCGCCTCGACGCCCGCGGCTGCGCCCGACTTCGCCGACCAGGGCATCACCGACGACGATATCCCGTTCTAGAAATGGATATTCTCTCGTGTGTCCATTTACTCTGACGAGGCGGAGTGGAGGAGGGGGCGGCAAGCACACGGACCCGGAATCGATATACTCTGGCGCAGCGGAAAGGCGGCGAAGAGTTGGGCAACTTAGGAATACTTCAAAAGATCGCAAATGAGCTACCGGTTGGTACGAGGCTCGATCCCAACTATCTCGTTACCGGTGTTCGTGCGTCTCGCGGAGAGTGCGCGCTTTTCTATTCAATTCCTAACAAGACGACCGGCAAGCGCAGCCAAAAAACCATCGTTGAATCAGAATTTGAGATGGCATATCGACATTTACAGGACGAAGGGGAATTTACCCTGCCCTGGTTCAAAAAAAACATGCCTATGACTGCCAGTCAAAGTACCTCTTGCAGCTTCAAAGTCGTAGGCGAAATATTCGTGTTTCTCGGCTTGGCACGGCGTGTTTCTGCTGGACGCGGCCACAAGTATGCGCAGTCTACTGCGGGACACAGCATAGCATCCCATCCTTCCGCGATAGACTGAGGCATGCTTGACGAAGCCAGCTTCCGCCGCGAATCCGACAATGCCCTCGAAACCCTGAAGCAGGCCATCATCGCTGCCGAGGACGGCTCCGGCGGCTTCGAGTTCGAAGACAACAACGGCGTCATGAATATTATTTTTGAGAACGGTTCCAGCAAGTTCGTGGTTACGCCAAACACGCCCGTCCGCCAGATATGGATTTCCGCGCAGGCTACCAGCTTCAAACTGGAGTGGTCGGACGCTGCCCAGGCGTTTGTCCTGCCCAAGACCGGCGAGGCTCTGCTCCCGCTGACCCAGCGCCTGCTGCGCGAACATCTCGACGATCCCTCCATCACCCTGGGTTGAGCCGGTCGCGAACTGGTGGCGAAGGCTCCGGTCCGGGTCTCCGGTTCAGGGGTTGCGCGCGAACTTTATATGGCCCTTAGCCCTGATCCGCTAAACTGTCGTCAGCCGTCTTAAGTTGTTACAAGAGCGTTACGCCGGCGACCGCTGAATCACCCGCGACTGCGACTTATTGGCGCGGCGCTTCGTCAAGAACACATAAGCAGCAAAATCGCGCGACCGTCCTGGCCGGAGATGCAGTCGTTCTTTGGCCTCATCATCTTGCCCTCACCTCCCGGCACTGGATCGGGAGCGAGCAAACGGGAAGAGACGACCTTGACACCATTGTCGCCACCGCAAACGCTCTCCGTCGCCATCATCACCAAGAATGAAGAGACGAACCTCGCGCGCACCTTGTCCAGCGTGCAGTTCGCCGATGAGATCGTCATTCTGGATTCGGCGTCGACCGACCGCACCACGGAGATCGCGCGCTCCTTCAACGCCCGGGTCTTCGACGAAGACTGGAAGGGTTTCTCCGGATCGAAGAACTCCGCCATTGAAAAATGTACCGGCACGTGGATTCTGTCGCTCGACGCCGACGAGGAGCTCAGCCCGCAGTTGCAGGACCAGATCAGGACGCTGCTGCCCACCAATCCACCGGTCGACGCCTACTACCTGAAGCGGCGCAACCTCTTCCTGGGACGCTGGATCAAGCATGGCGGCTTCTATCCCGACCCCAAGTTGCGCCTGTTTCGCCGCACCGCCGCCAACTTTACCCCCCCGCCCCGCTTTGAGAACCGGCCTGTTCACGAGACCATCGCCTTCGACGGCGTGAGCGACACGCTGGATTACGACCTGATTCACCACGCCTACCCGACGCTGGAAACCTACATCGAGCACATGGACCGGTACAGCACGCTCGGCTGCACCCTGCTGGTTGCCTCGGGTAAGGTGAGCCGCTCCTGGCCGGCTTTCGTCTGCAATGTCTTCGTCGTTCCGCAACTCACGTTCCTGTGGAACTACATCTTCCGGCTCGGATTTCTCGACGGTCGCGAAGGCTTGCTGCTGCACCTCTACCACGCAACCTACACCAGCTGGAAGTATGCGAAGGCGTGGCAGGCAGCGCGCACCGAGAAGGCCTGACTAGTCTGGCTCCTCTGACTGCGGCGCGGCTGTATACTTTCACCTGATGCCAATGCCTCCAATTCGCGTTCTGGTGGCCAAGCCGGGCCTCGACGGTCACGACCGCGGCGCAAAAGTCATCGCCCGCGCCCTGCGCGATGCCGGCATGGAAGTCATCTATACCGGGCTGCGCCAGACGCCGGAGGCGATCGTCGCCGCCGCCATCCAGGAGGACGTCGATTGCATCGGCCTCTCCATCCTGTCCGGCGCCCACAACGCCATCGTCCCGCGCATTACCGCGCTGCTGCGCGAACAGCATGCTGAAGACATCCTGCTGCTCCTCGGAGGAACCATTCCCGACGGCGATCAACCGGCGCTGAAAGCGAGCGGCGTTGCCGCCATCTTCGGCCCCGGCACTCCGCTGGAGTCCACCGTCACCTTCATCCGCGAGCACATTAAGCCGCGCACCCTGGCGCTCTAGGAACTTGTTGAA
>PLUT01000140.1 GCA_003162875.1 Granulicella sp. | reverse complement strand
GGCTGCCTTGCCATCTGCGCGATGCCGTCGAGGGGCTGGACGACAGCCAGCTCGACACGCCCTATCGGGAGGGCGGATGGACGGTGCGACAGGTGGTGCACCATGTGGCCGACAGCCACATGAATGCGTTCATCCGTCTGCGGCGGGCGCTGACCGAGGATTGGCCGGCGATCTCGCCGATCGACGAGCAGGCGTGGTCGATGCTGATCGATTCGAAGACGGCACCGGTCGGGCTGTCGCTCGACCTGATCGAGGGACTGCACGCGCGCTGGGTGCAAGTGCTGAAGTCGCTGACCGTGGACGAGTGGCAGCGCGGCTTCAAGCACGCCAAGATGGGACCGATGACGATTGAGGCCTCGACGCTGCTGTATGCGTGGCACTCGCGGCACCATGTGGCGCACATTACGCGGCTGCGGGAGCGCGAGGGCTGGTGACAAGGGCGGTCCGGCGAGCGGAGTGCTAGACTTGCAGCGCCATGATGCCGACCAGAGTTCGCCCCGGCAAAGGCTCTGCCGAGCCTGAACAGACGCCTGAGCAGATTACCGTGGCGCTGGAGGCGTTCCTCGCAGAACATCCGCAGGCCGTGGTGGTGGAAGACGGCAAGGTCGTGTTCGACATGCGGACGGCGAAGTACTCGCTGGCCACTGAGCACGGGCGATGCGCGCTGCATTTGTGGGGCGAAGAGGGAAACATCGTTCGGCGAGTGAGTGGGGCAGTGGCGCGTGGGGCTGCGCGCGAACGCATGTTGCGCTTGACGACCCACCGGTTTGGGCAGACGCGGCCGGGATCGCTGGAGCTTCTGGCGGACAAGGACCGGCGACCGCCGACAACCCGCGAGGCAACGCGGATGCGCTATCTGCGCACGCTGGAACGGGGGATGCTGCGCGGCGGAAACGACTGGGGCGACTGGAAGGCGGACGGCTTTCGCACCGCGATGGACCTGGAGAAGAGCTTCGGCCCGGCGTATGCGCGCGGTTCGCTGCTGCAAGGGCAACAGGCGTGGGCGGTGATCGGGGTGAATGCAGCGGAGACGCAGGCCACGGTGGACGGGATTCTGACGCTGGGCGCGCTGTGGCTGGCGCATTGCCGGGAAACCAGCGGCGACCGGCGGCCCTGGCGACAGTATCGGGGGTTGCGGGTGATTGCGCCCAAGGGCATGGCGACGCTGACGGCAGCGCGGCTGAAGTGGATGAACACGGACGCGGCGCAGTGGGAACTGTGGGAGTTCGACGAGAAGACTGAGGAGTTGGAGCAGCGGGACCCGGCCGATTGCGGCAATCTGAGCACGCGGCTGGTCCACGCGCCGGATGAGGCGGCGGCGCGGGAGCGCTTTGCGGAGGCGGCGGGACGGGTGATGGCGCTGGTTCCGGAGGCGATGCGCGAGGTGGTGGAGCAGCGGATACGCAGCGGCGCGGAGATGGCCTTTCTGCTGCATGGGCTGGAGTTTGCGCGAGTGCGGATGGGCTATGCGGGACAAGGCTTCAACCGGGTGCAGGAGATCAGCTTTGGCGCGGGAGCGAATGAGACTTCGCTGACGGACGGGAATGCGGGCGAGCTGAGCGAGTTGGTTGCGCGGCTGTTTGCGCGGCGCGCGGCCGGGGAAAAGGGCACACGGTCGGCGGCGCGCGATCCGCTCTATCGAATGCAGCCGGAGCGGTGGCTGGAGAGCGTGTTGCGGCGGGACGTGACGGCGATCGATGCGCATCTCGACGCGGCGCATGTGTACACGCAGGTGCCGGCGTATGCGGCGTCGGACCGCGGCATGCTGGACCTGTTGTCGGTGGACAAGGATGGGCGGCTGGCGGTGATCGAGCTGAAGGCGGACGACGATCTGCACCTGGCGCTGCAGGGACTGGACTACTGGGTACGGGTGCGCTGGCATCACCTGCAGACCGCGGATTCGGCGAGCGGGCCGAGCTTTGGGTTGGGCGAGTTCCAGCGGCATGGCTACTTTGCCGGGGTCAGGCTGGCGGAGGCGGCACCGCGGCTGTACCTGGTGGCGCCGGCGCTGCGGGTGCATCCGGCGACAGAGGTGGTGCTGCGATATTTGTCGCCGCGCGTGGAGTGGGAGCTGGTGGCACTGGGCGAGCGCTGGCGCGAACAGGTGAAGGTGGTGTGGCGGAAGCGCAGTGGGGGTTCGCAAGTTCGCTGAGCGAGCGGTGCGGAACGCGTATTTTGCGGGAGGCGGCGGGAAGCGGGATCCGACGATTGCGGGCGCGAATCGACGGCCCACCTGAAACTTGCGGCCGGGGCGGAAGCGTACCTCCATCCCACCGAATCCGATCGCGCGGCGGTGCGCCAACGAAACCCATCCCCAGGAGGCGGGGTGGCTGCGGGCAACGGCGAGGGCGGCGGCGAGTAATCTGGTTGGAATGGAGAACTTCCGGTTGCGGGTGTTTCGGGCGGTGGCGCGGCATTTGAATTTTCGGATGGCGTCGGAGGAGTTGCTGCTGACGCAGCCGGCGGTGACGCAGCAGGTGAAGGCGCTGGAGGCGGAGTTGGGGGTGGCGCTGTTCGAGCGCGCGGGCGGTCGCGTGACGTTGACCGCGGCGGGGGAGACGCTGCTGCCGTTTGCGGAGCGGATGGCCGCGTTGGCGGATGAGGCGCGCGCAGCGGTCGTGGCGGCGACGGGCGGCACGGCGGGCAGTTTGGCGATTGGGGCATCGCAGACGATTGGGCAGTATCTGCTGCCACGGTTGATTGCGGGGTTTCTGCGGGAGTTTCCGCTGGTCGAGGTGAGCGTGATGGGCGGCAACACGCAGGCAGTGGTGGAGGCGCTGGCGGAGCACCGTGTGCAGGTGGGGCTGATCGAGGGGCCGGCGCTGCGGAGAGATGTGCAGGTCTCGGACTTTATGCAGGACCACATGGTGTGCGTGGTCCCGGCGGGGCATGAGTGGGCCGATGAAGAGATTCCGGTGGCGGCGCTGCGGGGGGCGACGGTGGTGACGCGGGAGCTGGGGTCGGGCTCGCGGCGGATTGTGGAACAGGGGTTGGAAGAGGCTGGGGTGCGGGTGCGCGAGCTGCGTGTGGGGATGACGGCTGACTCGACGGAGGGAATGTTGAGCGCGGTGGAGGCTGGGCTGGGGATCGGATTTGTGTCGCGATGGGCGGTGCGCAATCAGCTTGCGCTGGGGACGCTGCGGGTGGTGCGGGTGAAGGGGTTGAAGCTGGCGCGGATGTTTGCGATCGCGACGCTGGCGGGGCCGGAGCCGGCGGGCGCGGCGGGGGCGTTTCGGCGATTTGTGCTGGAGCGGGCGGAGCAGTTGGCGCCGCGGGCGACCGGAAGGGCGCGGACGAAGTAGAGTTCGTCCGCGGTCGTGGAACTAGATCGAGATGAGGTGGGTG
>PLUT01000219.1 GCA_003162875.1 Granulicella sp. | reverse complement strand
GAGACAGCGAACTATGGGGCGGTCTCCAGCGAGACCACGGGGCATGCGGAGAGCGTGAAGGTAGTGTTCGATCCACAGAAGATCAGCTACGGGACGTTGCTGCGAGTGTTCTTTTCTGTAGTGGCGGATCCAACACAGTTGAACCAGCAGGGGCCGGACGTGGGGACTTCGTATCGCTCCGTCATCTTCTATACCTCGCCGGAGCAGGAGCGCGTGGCGAAGGCGTACATTGCGCAGCTGGATGCGGCGAAGGCGTTCCCGAAGAAGATTGTGACGCAGGTGGTGCCGCTGGAGGCGTTCTATGGGGCGGAGGAGTACCACCAGGACTACGCGGAGAAGAATCCGGATAATCCATATATCCAGGTGTGCGATATTCTGAAGGTGCATGCGTTGCAGGCGCAGTTTCCGGAGCTATTTCAGGAGTACAAAGGCAGCCACTAGCTTCTAGCTACTANNTTCTAGCCACTAGCTTCTAGCTACTAGCCGCTAGACATCGGGTGACGGGTCGCGTATCAGGCGCGCGATTGGCGCATCGGTGGAGGCGCACGGTATAGTTGCGGGCAAGGTGATGTGTGACTTTGCGCGTATGGATGAGTGTCTTGGTGGCGTTGTTGGTTGTGGGCGGCAGCTCCAGTTTCGCGCAGCAGATTACGCCAGCCGGCTCCGGGCCTCCGGCCTACGACGCTCCACCAGTGCTTGTCCACGAAGAGTTGGGGCAGTACACCGCAGCGGCGCGGAGCGCCAATGTGTCCGGCAAGGTAATCGTGGAACTGACGGTGGATGTGCATGGGCAGGCCATAAATGTGCATCTCTTCCATGGGCTCGGTCACGGCCTGGATATAGCTGCGATAGTCGCGGTGCGGCGCGACCGATTTAAGCCCGCGATGAAAGACGGCGAAACGGTGGAAGCCACCATCCGGCTGGAGGTACCGTTTGATCCGGCTGTTAACCCCGGTCCGTGATTTTCTTCCAAATAAACTGCAATACGAGGTGCAAGCGAATGAGAACGAGCCAGAATTTGCGGATGGCGGGACAAGTATTGTGTGCTGCGGTGTCTTTGGCGGCAACGTTGGCGGTGGCGCAGCAGGCGGCGGCTCCGGCGGCGGCGGTGGTGAATCCTCATGCGGCGGTGGCACTGTGGGCGAATGGGGCTCCGGGGAGCGAGGGGAAGACGGCGCCGGAGGCGGTGACGGTCAATGCCGACAACGAGCGGAGTGTGACCACGGTCAATAATCCGTCGATTGCGCCGTACCTGGTGCGCGGGGCTGGCGCAGGTAGGGGAACGCCGGTGGCAGCGGTGATCATTGCGCCGGGTGGCGGGCACTATAAGTTGACGATGGACGATGAGGGCTACGATGTCGCGAAGTATCTGAGCGGGCATGGTGTGGCCGCGTTTGTGCTGAAGTACAGGCTGGCCCACGAGCCGGGGTCGACCTACACGGTGGAGGGCAACGAACTGGACGATGTGCAGCGGGCGATCCGGCTGGTGCGGTCGCGGGCGGCGGAGTGGAACATTGACCCGGCGCGGGTGGGCGTGATGGGCTTCTCGGCCGGCGGGGAGCTGGCGGTGATGGCGGCGACGCGGTGGCATGAGGCGGGTGCGCCGCCGAGCGCCACGGAAGGCAAGGGAGACGAGATTGACAAGTTGAGCGACGAGCCGGCGTTTGAGGCGCTGATGTATCCGGGCGGGCTGGGAGCGGCTTCGCCGGGGGGTGCTGCGGCTGCTGCGGGCGCGGTACCGGCGCTGAAGCCGGAGATTGTGGCGAAGTTGAGCAAAGATACGCCGCCGGCGTTCATGCTGTGCGGTGCAGACGATCAGCCGGGAATCGCGCAGGTGCTGCCGCAGTTGTTTCTGGCATTCAAGAAGGCGGGAGTTTCGGCAGAACTGCACGAGTATGCGGGGGTGGGGCACGGGTTCGGGCTGCGGCTGAACCAGCACGGCGCGGTGGCGGACTGGCCGCAGGTGTTTGTGGAGTGGATGGATACGAAGGGATTTCTGCGGAAATAGGGGTGCAGCCGGCCCCTGTTAATAACGCCGGGCGTGCGGTGGGAAACGCTGTCAAAACGCGAGATTCCTGGGATTTCCGTGCATTGCGGCTGTGGGTGTCGAGAGCGGAGAATACATCTTTATGGCATCCATTGCTCAACTGAATGTGCCCGAAGGTCTGCCAGCGTCGATTCACGTCGAGGTTGCGGTGCTGGGTGCGATGCTGCTGGATGGGGTTGCGATCTCGGACGCGACGGCGAAGCTGAAGGCGGAAGACTTCTCGCTGGACTCGCACCAGCGCATCTATCGCGCGATGGTCGAGATGATGGCGAAGGGCCACGGCATCGACTCCGTGACGGTGGGTGAGGAACTGGCGCGGCGGCGGGAGTTGGACGCGATTGGCGGGCCGGCGTACCTGGCGTATCTGACGGAAGGGATTCCGCGGAACTTCAACATCGAGAGCTATGTCCGGATTGTGAAGGACAAGAGCCTGCTGCGGCAGTTGATGGGCATCTTCCACGATGGGCAGGTGCGGGCGAGCGACCAGAGCGAAGACGCGATTACGGTGCTGGGCGATGTGGAGGCGCTGCTGGCGGACGTGGCCGACTCGGCGATCCAGCGGGGGCTGGCGGGGATTGGCGAGATCGTTGCGGGGAGCTTTGGATCGATTGACCAGTTGTTTGAGCAGGGTAAGGAGATCACAGGGCTAAAGACGCACTTCATGGAGTTCGACCGGATGACCAGCGGCTTGCAGGACTCGGAGCTGATCATTATTGCGGCGCGGCCTTCGATGGGCAAGACGGCGTTAGCGATCAACATCGCGCAGAACGTGGCGATTCGGGACGGCAAGGTGGTGGCGGTGTTTTCGCTGGAAATGAGCAAGGAGAGCCTGTTGCGGCGGCTGTTGGCCAGCGAGGCGAGGGTGAACTCTCGGAACATCCAGAGGGGGTTCTGGGGAAAGGAGGAAAAGAGCAAGTTGATTGCGGCGCTTGGTCGACTGATGGAGTCGAAGATGTATATCGACGACACGCCGGGGATTACGCTGCCGGAGATGCGGGCGAAGGCGCGGCGGCTGAAGCAGCAGGCGGGTCGGCTGGACCTGATTGTGATCGACTACCTGCAGTTGATGACGGGGACGAATTCGAGCGGGAAACGTGGGTTCGAGAACCGGACGCAAGAGGTCAGCTCGATCTCACGCGGGCTGAAGGCGCTGGCCAAGGAGATGAAGGTGCCGGTGCTGGCGCTGAGCCAACTGTCGCGCGGAAGCGAGCAGCGGGCGGGCGACCATAAGCCGCTGCTGAGCGATCTACGCGAGTCGGGGTCGATTGAGCAGGACGCGGACGTGGTGGCATTCATCCATCGCGAGGAGTACTACGACCGCGACAACGAAGATTTGCAGGGCAAGGCGGAGATCATCATGGCCAAGCAGAGGAACGGGCCGACGGGAAGCGTACACCTGCTGTATCTGAAGGAGTTCACGCTGTTCGCGGACCCGGCCAAGGACGACGCCGGCGGATTCTGATCGATGCGAGTAATCCTGTTTGGCGCGACGGGGATGGTGGGGCAGGGGGTGCTGCGCGAGTGCGTGCTGGACCCCGAGGTGGAGACGGTGCTGGCGGTGGTGCGGCGGGCC
>PLUT01000081.1:404-7111 GCA_003162875.1 Granulicella sp. | reverse complement strand
TCACTTGTTATACGGCCAGAACCGCGGAAGCCCCGTATTGCTGCCGTTATTCCCGACGCTCGCGGCGCCGGATGCCTTCTGCGCGGCCTTTGGGCTGGCGATGCCGTTGCGACGGAGCAACTCGACCGCAAGCGCCGTATACGCCTCGGCGCCCTTGGACCGCGGATCATATAGTTGCACCGGCTTGCCGTGGCTGGGCGCTTCGGCCAGGCGGATGTTGCGCGGAATGGTCGTCGCCAGCAGCTTTTCCCCGAAGAACGCGCGCAGGTTCTCCGTCACCTGCTGGGAGAGGTTGGTGCGGTCGTCGTACATGGTCAGCAGCACGCCTTCCAGCGCCAGCGTCGGATTGAAGCTCTGGGCGACCTGGTCGAGCGTCTGCATCAGCTCCGTAATGCCCTCCAGCGCGAAGTACTCCGCCTGCATGGGTACCAGCAGGCCGTCGGCGGCGACCAGTGCATTCAGGGTCAGCAGGTCCAGCGCGGGCGGACAATCTAAAATGATGAAAGGATAGGAGTTGCGGACAGATTCAAGGGCATCGCGCAGGCGGAATTCGCGGCGCTCCTGGCCCACCAGCTCCAGGTTGGCACCGATCATGTTGCGGCTCCCGGGCAGCAGGGTCAGCGCCGCGATCGCCGTCGGTTGCAGCGCTTCCTTGAGTTCCACGGAGCCGGTCAGGACGTCGTAGGCGCTCAGGCGCGCCTCATCGCGGGCGACGCCCAGCCCGCCGGTGGCATTGGACTGCGGGTCGCAGTCGATCAGCAGGGTGGGCAGGCCTTCGAGTGCAAGTGCCGCGGCCAGGTTGATCGCCGTGGTGGTCTTGCCCACTCCGCCTTTTTGGTTCACCACGGCGATGACCCTGGCAGCAGCGACTGCCGTGGCGACTTCCGCGGCGGCTGCCGTTGGTTCGGAGGCGATCTTCGACTGTGATTGGAGGTCGGGCACGGCTCAGCAGGAAGCCTACCGGGCGATGGGGTGCCGTGGCAAGCCGCACGCTTGTGCAGAAGCTGTTCTCCCTGTGGAGAACCTGTGGACGGCGGCTGGATGCTGCGAAGGCATAGGGGGTTCGGCGGAGGGCCGTGTGGAAATCTTTGTTAGATGGATCACATACGGCAGCTGCCAGAGGTCGGCTGAATAAGGGACAACTAATGTTCCACGTGGAACACCGAGGTAGCCGGCTCAGCTCCCTTCGCGGCCGGCACAGTTCTCAGGCAAGCCCCCCGCAGCAACGACTGTTCCACGTGGAACATCCTGCCTGTGCCTCGAGCGGCCGCCAATCGACATCCCAACGAAAGCCGTTGCCGGACCGGGTCGCGCTGAAGGCGCGCACTATCCTAGCCTGGGGCGAACGGGGTCCCCGGCGAGCACCGGGCCCCCAGCGAACTTGTTTGCTGGGGCAGGAAGCCCCAGGACTAATCGCCCCAATTATCCTGCGGTCTGAAGAGGATGCTGAAAAAGGGCTTTTTCGTTAAGGGCACGGATTTATCCGTGCCGTAAACGCCGCAGAATCATCGCGGCTTTTAGCCGCTGAGGTCATCGTTTGCGGTCCGAGACGACCTTTTCATCACCCTCTGAAGGCCCGCGCTAAGATCACAAGGAGACCATTGTTTTCGTCAACCCCTACATGTAGATACGGACTAACGGCGAAGTTCGAACAGCACCCCGTCGGCCGTCTGCGGCAACGCCGCCTGCTCGCGTACCGGGAACTGCTCCGCCAGCTCCGGAGGCAGCGATGTCCGGCTGCTACCCAGGATCAGGATGCGCTGGCTGGCGCGGCGGCCAGTCTCGCCGAGCGCCGCTTCCATGTTGTCCACCGCGCGCAGGGTGACGGTGTCAAAGCGCCGCGAGGGCGGCATCGCCTCCACCCGGCCGGCCCAGACCTCCGCCGGCAGATCGAGGCTGCGCGTCACCTCGTGCAGAAACGCGGCCTTCTTGCTGCGCGATTCCGCCACCGTCACGGCCACGTCCGGCCGCAGCAACTGAATGGGCAGCCCGGGAAAGCCCGCGCCCGAACCGAAGTCCAGCAGCGTTTGGCAGGCGCCAAGCCGCAGGCCGGCAAAGAGGCTCTCGCCGAAGTGCCGCCGCACGATCTCCTCCGGCGTGCGAATCGCGGTCAGGTTGATCCGCGCATTCCACTTCAGGATAAGTCCAAGATAAATAGACAGTTGCGCGTAAATGCGGGGCCAGTCAGGAGCCGAAAAGTCGGGAAAGGCCGGAGACGCCGGGACCGCAGTCAGCGCAGTGTACGGCTGCAACAGTGCGGCAATCGACTCAGCGTCCAAGAAAATGATGCTATCACCGGCAAAGCAAGCTGGCAGCTTCAACTCACAACTCACAACTAGCAACTCACAACTAGCAACTGTCTTCAAGCCACGGAGGTAGTCACCGCCCGCGGAACCCACGCACCGGCCTCGCGAACCAGCCGAGCGAACAGCGCCCGCGACGCCGCGCTCTCCTCGAAGGTGCGTTCCGGGTGCCACTGTACGCCCAGCACAAAGCCGCCGCCGGCGCCCGGATGGTTCGGCTGCGCGCCTTCAATCGCCTCAATCACGCCATCCTCGGAGCTGCGGGCCGACACGCGCAGCCCGTCGCCGGGAGATTCAATCGCCTGGTGGTGGCTGGAGTTCACAGGCAGCCGCAGCAGGCCATCGCGCACCGGCGCCTCTTCCGCCGCAGCCGCCTCGCCCACCACCTCGTCGAGCAGCGACCCCGGCGCCACCGCCGCGCTATGCGCCACGGCCACCGCGCGTCCGGCCTTATGATTCACCGGCACACCGGGCAGGTGCTGCACCAGGCTGCCGCCGCGCCACACGTTCAGCATCTGGGTGCCAAAGCAGATGGTCAGGATCGGCTTGCCCATATTGTGCGCATCCTGCAGCAGCAGCTCGTCGACGTTCTCGCGGGCCGCGTCGGCGGGCGCGCATTCTTCCATGGCGTCCTGGCCGTACTTCTGCGGATTCACGTCCGCGCCGCTGCCCGGCAGCAGCACTCCCTGGCAGTTCGCAATCAGGCGAGCGGTCTCCGCGGGCGGCTGGTCCAGCGGCACTTCCACCGGCTCTCCTCCGCTACGCTCAATCGCGGAGGCATACACCGGCCACGAGCGCCGGTTGTACTCAAAATCCGTACTCGTAGGAACAGGAATAGCAATGCGCGGCTTAGTCATGGCTAGATTCAAGGTACTAGGTTCGCGGCTCAAGGTTCAAGCTGGGCGCGCGTCGCAAGGCGCCGGTATTTGTAATCATATTAGTTACATAATAGTCCAACGGACCACGCCTGTTCCCCACGGCCGTCATTCTGGACGAAGTCCAGAATCTCCGTAGTTGTCTTTCTGTGGACAGGCCACCCTTCAACCACCCAAAAATCTCGGGTGCCCCATCCTTCGCGCCTTTGCGAAGGGTGGGATGTAAACCGCTCGCGCCACCCGCTCTTGACTCCTCATCTACCACGTCGCCATCCGCCACGGCTGCGGCGTAGACCAGCCCCGCGACCTCGCCAAATCCGTCGCCGTCGAGTAGTTCACTAAATCAGCTTGATTTCGCCGTCCGGGCTGGCGATGATTAGCTGATGGAACCTACACCCTGGGACCCACCGGCTCAGCCTGACGACGATCCTAACTTCCCAGGCGGGCTTGAAAGCCTGTCAAAGGCGGTCGCCCTTTGTATTGCGGTTCTCTACGTCTGCGGGTTCCTAATAACGTCACTGCACGACTTTCATTTTGGATTCTCNNAGTGAATCAAAATGGTGGTTTAAGGGTGCCAGTCTGCTACTTGCGTACTGGTTTTCCTGTAATTTCATTTTCTTCGCTGCAGGAAATATATTCATTTTTGACGAACAGGGTTTGCCGACACCCCCGATCCCAGCGACATGGAAGATCGTCTTGGGGGGCGTTCTGATTTTGATTACCATCTCAGCTGTTGTGGTTTTTTATTCAAAGATCCCCAAGAGTCTTGTGGCACTCGGTATCGCCGTTTACTTTGGAATTGTGCTTTGGCAAGCAATCGACAAACTGTTTGTGCAGGACAGATTTGAGCGCTCTGCTCCTTCGCTTTGGATGGTCGCTATTGGGTTTATTTGCCTCTATGAAATGAAACTGCGGTCATGGAAACTCAAACTGGGCGATTGGCCGCAGTCGCTCATCACGTTCCTTGCTGCGCTGCTTGTCTTTGCAACTTCTTATTATCCGCACATCAAGGCATCGTGGGGCGGTGGTATGCCCATTCCAATAAACTTGACACTCACCAAGGACGCAGTAGCACTCGCAAATCAACAAATAGATTGCCTCCTTATTGATGAGACTGACGCCGGATTCTATGTCATCGGGAAGGGTGATAAACATGCGACATTCATCCCACGTGCATCGGCCGGAATGATTCATTTTGCGGACAGCTCAGAGGTCTCCCTGTTTACCCCAAAGGGAAAGTGACCTGAGCCTGCCGGGTGGCCCACCTTCAAGAGCGGGCGGCGCGAGCGGTTTACATCCCACCCTTCGCAAAAGCGCGAAGGATGGGGCACCCGAGTTTTTGAGGTTGGTGAAGGGTGGGCCTCTTGACTCTTCACCAGCCCCAACCGTCGGCGCGGGATGTAAACTTCTCCCACCGCCATGCCGACCGGCCTCAAACGCTTCCAGCAAACCAAGCTCTTCCACTTCATCACCTTCAGTTGCTACAAGCGCCAACCCTTCCTGCGTACTCCCGAGGCCAAAGACACCGTCGAGCGTTTCCTTGAACAGACGCGCCGACAACAAGGCCTCCTCATCGCGGCCTATGTCCTGATGCCCGAACACGTTCACTTGCTGACCAACGAACCCGCCCTGGATACGCTCGCCATCTTCCTCCAAATCTTCAAGCAGCTCACCGCCCGCGAACTCAAGTCACCCGACCAAAAGCAATTCTGGCAGCGCCGCTATTACGACTTCAACGTCTCCAGCCAGGAGAAGTACGTGGAGAAGCTCCGCTATATCCATCGCAACCCGGTAAAGCGTGACCTGGTTGCAAAGCCTGAAGACTATCGCTGGAGCAGCTTCACCCACTACGCAACCGGCCAAATTCAAACCGTCGAGATCGAATCCGAGTGGACAGCGCGCCGCCGGGGATCCGTACTTCCCACCCCGTAGATCGTAGTTCCCACCCTTCGCAAAGGCGCGAAGGATGGGGCACCCGAGCTTTGGTGACATTCCAAGAGCTGCCGAGTGCCCCATATCTCGATTCTGAGATGTGGGCATCGCGCGTATGCGCTCTTCGCTCCCGCCCGCGCTAGAATGGCATCGACGACCGGCGCATGAACTTCCCCCCTCTGAGCTTCGAGTTCGACCCTGCCAAAGCCGCCGCCAACCTCAAAAAGCACCGCGTCTCCTTCGATGAAGCCATCACCGTCTTCGCCGATCCACTCCGGTCCACCATTCACGACGAGGCTCATTCGCTCGACGAGCAACGCTTCATTGTCGTCGGGCAATCCACCCACGGCCGCATCCTCTTCGTCGTTTACACTGAATTAGACTCCAGCACGCGCCTCATTGGCGCGCGCGTCGCCACCGCGACCGAGCGAAAACAATATGAAGAAGTCAGCTAAATCCGATCCACTCGCCGAACGTCCCAACCTCGATTTCAGCAAAGGCGTTCGAGGCAAGTACACCAACCTGCTCGCCAAGGGCACAAATGTAGCGATCATCGATCCCACTCTCCACCCCTATTTCCCCGATTCCGAGGCCGTCAACCGCGCCCTGCGCGCCTTCCTCGCGATCAATCATCAGGTGCAGGAAGCCGGAACCCGTGTCCGCATCCGCCGCCGCCCCGCCGCCTCCGCCGCTCCCGATTTCGATCCGCGCGTCGGCATCCAGCCAAGACGGGCCTCGCGCTAGTCCACGCTGCCTGCCCCTTCGCCTTCACTTAGCACTTAGTACCTAGCGCCTCGCCCCACCGCTTGACACCCCGCGTGTAATTAAAGCTGGGTCGAGACAGAATCCACCAGCCTCAGGTTTGTGTCTCCCTAAAGCGCCAAATCAGCCATGACACCAGCGTTTTGAAGATTGCAAACCGCCCCTTTGTTTCGCGGCTTTTGCATTTCGATACCCGGGAAGTGGTTTGTTTGGCAGATTAGTTTGCTTCATCCAACCGCGTTAACTCGAAAGGGACTCCCCCATCGTTAACATCCTTTGTTTGCAACAAAACACCGAGAAATTCCGGGGAAATTGGGCGCTGCGGCACCATGCCAGAGCCAGTTCGCAGGGCCTATAACGAGGGGCTGGAGTCTGCGTGCTGCTCGTACATTTTGGCGATCTCGGCGTAGAGGCGCGCGGTCAGGTCGTCGGCGTCTTTGGTGGCCAGACCGTCGGTTGGGATGGGGTCGCCGACGATGATCTTCAGCGGGCGCGGACGCAGCGTGTACACGTGGATGGGGAGCAGTTCGTAGGTCCCGACCAGCGCCAGCGGGACCAGCGGAACGCCTGCGCGGATGGCCATGAACGCGCAGCCCGAGTGCGCGGCCTGCAGGCGCCCGTCCGGCGAGCGCGCGCCCTCGGGAAACAGCACCAGCGGCATTCCCGCCTTCAGCGCCGCCACTCCGCGCAGCAAGCCGGCGACCGCCGAACGCGGGCTGCCGCCGTCGACCGGGACCTGGCCGGAGCGGTTCAGGTACCAGCCGACAAATGGGACCTTCCACAGCATCTGCTTGGCCAGGATGCGGAACTGAAACGGCAGCTTGGCGAAGAGCAC
>PLUT01000081.1:0-337 GCA_003162875.1 Granulicella sp. | reverse complement strand
GCCGGAGCGGTCCCACAGCCCGCAGACCAGAGAGATGCAGCCGAAGAAGGCGGTCGCCAGCGCCATCAGCGGAATCATCACGAACATCGTGAGATAGCGCAGATGCGCGGGGATAGGTTGCGCGGGCGGCGGCGCGGCTGGACTGGCGTCCGGCCCGGTGGCCTGGCGCGACAGTTCCGTGTTGGTGACGGTGCTCATTCGGCCTCGACCGCCTGGCGCACTGCGCCGACTAGCTGGCGCACCGCGCCGACCAGATAGATGGAGCCGGTGACGATGATCAGGCCGCCGGCGGGCGTAACCGAGCGGGCCAGGGCGAGCGCGGCGGCAGGATCGCGCG
>PLUT01000152.1 GCA_003162875.1 Granulicella sp. | reverse complement strand
CAGCGCAGGGAGCGCAGGGAGCGCGCGTCCCCGCTATCTTTGCCTCCCAGCCGCGGCTTCCCTCTTGCGCCAGGAGAAGCTGACCCCGATCGGGTGCTGCTTTCTAGCGCCAGTCCGTCTCAGCACGAGCGCCGCCGCCTACGAAGTGCACGACCTCCAGGCGATCGCCTGAGGCTACAGGGATCTCGGCCCAGAGATCGCGCTGGGCGATCTCGCCGTTGTGCTCGACTGCGATGCGGTCGCCTTTCAGCTTCA
The DNA here is from genome assembly GCA_003162875.1 of Granulicella sp. GTDB lineage: Bacteria > Acidobacteriota > Terriglobia > Terriglobales > Acidobacteriaceae > Edaphobacter. The sequence goes on along the minus strand of PLUT01000152.1, from coordinate 15,269 downwards.
ACTCCGCGATCACCTGGGCGAGCGTGACCGGCGGCGTCAGGTCGTCGAACGTGCGCCTTTGACCATTGATTGCGAGGATGAGGGACATCGTTTCCTAGCCTAGCAGGTTGTCGCGGCTCAAACTCCTCGCGACGGCGCGCGAAGGGTCCGGCGAGCATTATCAGACGTTCCGCTGTAAGAGAGGCCATAGAAGGTTCAGCGGGCCGTTGCCTGCCCCGCGACGCTCGGCTGTTCGCAGAGCGCCGGCCACATAGTCTTTCGCNNTCGACCCGTTCGCCGCGCAGCCGCAACTCCTCCCCGTTGGGCGCTAGAAGGAAATCGTCCGGAGGGTCGAGGTGGCCGCCGGTGGCGACGACTCCCAGGCCGGGCCGGTGAGAATGGACCGCCTTGGAAGCTGCCTGGGCGATTGCGGTCTGCAAAGCCCGGCAGGCGATGGGCAGATGCTCGCTGCGGGCAACAGGCAGACCGGCAAGCACGGCGAGNNTCGTCCAGGTTCGGAGTGATCCAGTCGACCAGGGGCAGCAGGCGTTCGCGCAGCAGGAGGATGCCGGCGGGATCGAGCAGTTCCCTGCCCGAAGTCGATCGCAGCACGGGATCGAGGACCACGGCTACCGGGTGNNTTTTTCCAGATAATCGCAGATTCTATTTATGTTATCCATGTTCGATACCATCCCAACTTTGATGCCTGCGGGGGGTAGATCGGCCTGAAGGCATTCAAGAGTGTCACCCACCACGGAGGCGGGTGTGGGATGCGTGGAACGCACGCCGAGGGTGGATTGGACGGTGAGGGCCGCAATACAGGCGGTGCCAAACAGGCCGTGCGCGGCGAAGACCATCAAGTCGGCGGTCACCCCGGCTCCGGACGAAGGGTCGAAGCCGGCGATGGTGAGAACGGTGGGCATGGGCCGGAGGGGTGGAAAATCCCGAAAATCCGCAGAGGTCGAAAAAAAACTGCATTCCTCCCGGGACGGGCCGATATAGGAGGCATCCAACCTTTATGGGTCAAACACTGCGACTTTTGGGGTACTTCACAGTCTTGGGGCAGTCCATCTTCTATACCACAAAAAGGCCTGTTTCCGCAACTGCCTTCAGCCGATAAGGTCTTACAGATGTTTGACTTGGATCGACTACGCAATGACAATAACAGAAGGAGCGTGCGAATGAATAGTCCTTCTTTCACAGTTGCTCGAAAACGATCGTCTGCGTCGCTGCAGAAGATCGGGGCCAGCGTATTAATGATGGGTCTGGCGCTGTCGGCTTCAGCCCGGGACGGGTCCCCTTCCATTAAGGACCAGGCGCCGAGCACACAGGCCAAACCTAAGGCTAACAATCACAAACCACGCCGGTGGCTGCAGGTTGGTATCGCCTCGTGGTACGGATCGCGGTTTGAGGGGCGGACCACTGCCGGGGGAGAGCGGTTCGACATGAACCAGATGACCTGCGCTCATCCCACACTGCCGATGGGCACCTGGCTACGGGTGACCAACCTGAGGAACCGCCGGACAGCCTATGTCCGGGTAAATGATCGAGGCCCGGTTCTGGACGGGCGAATCGTCGATCTGTCGCTCGCGGCGGCGCGTGCGGTTGGGCTGTCCGGGCTGGGCAAGGTGAAACTGGAGATCGTCCGCGAGAGCGATCCGGAGCTGGCCCAGGCGCTAGTGGCCCAGGTGCAGATGCCGGAGCTTTTCACCGTTCCCGGGCGCTAAACAGCCGGGCCGTCGGCGGCCGCGGCGCATTCCTAAGTTAGACTGGGGCCATGGAACCCGCGGCCCCGTCGAACCAGACGCAAAACCAATCTCTTAGCGCTGGCCTTGGCACCCCGTGCCGGCCCCAGCCCGAAGACCGCCTGATTGTGGCGCTCGACTTCCCTTCCTCCGATGCGGCCATGGATCTGGTGGATCGGCTGCAGGGGGCTTGCCGCTGGTTCAAGGTGGGGATGGAGCTCTACTATGCGGCCGGGAACCAGATTCTGGACCGGCTGCGGGAGCGCGGCTTCGAGGTGTTCCTTGACCTGAAGCTGCATGACATTCCCAACACGGTTGCCGGAGCGGTGCGAGCGGTGGCGAGCACTGGAGCGTCGCTGCTGACGGTCCATGCCGGCGGCGGAGAGCGCATGATGCGCGCTGCGGCCCAGGCAGCGGACCGGCCGGGCGCGCCCCGGCTGCTGGCCGTGACCGTGTTGACCAGCATGGATGCGGCCGAATTGAGCGCGGTCGGGGTGGGCGATGCCGGAGAGGCCGGGGGAGTGGTTGAGACCCAGGTGCTGCGGCTGGCCCGGTTGGCCCGCGCGGCCGGCATCGACGGGCTGGTGTGCTCCGCCGGGGAGGTGGCAGCCGTGCGCGAAGCGATGGGGCCGGAGGCGCTGCTGGTGGTGCCGGGAATTCGCCCGGCGGGAACGGGATCGTCCGACGACCAGCGCCGGGTGGCCAGCGCTGCGCAGGCGATTGCGTGTGGGGCTTCCAAGCTGGTGGTGGGTCGGCCGATTACGCAGGCGCCGGACCCGGCCAGAGTCGCAGCGGGGATTCTGGCGGAGATCCGAGACTCGGATTAGCCTGGCGGAGGGTCGGCTGGTGGTTCTGGGAACGGGAAGGCCGGATACCCCTTCGTGCTATTGAGGCCCGCTGGCGGCACTCGTATAGTGGCAGAAGTGCCTTCCCATACCGTGCTGGATTCTCCGCCGGAAGCGCAAGACGAGACCCCGCTGACAGCAGAGCCGGGGCTGCGGGAGGCCGCGGCTCCCGCCACGCCGACCCGAAGGGCGGATCAGATCGCCCAGGCGGTGATCGTCACCCTTCTGTTTGCGGTGCCGGCGTTGATCTCTGTCCACGCCGTCGGCCCCTCCGACCCGGATGTCTGGTGGCATCTGCGCACGGGCGAATGGATTCTGCAGCACCACGCGGTGCCGCACGTAGATCCCTTCTCCGCAACCGGCGCGGGCAAACCCTGGCAGGCGTACAGCTGGCTTTTCGAGGTATTCATCTTTCAGCTATTTCAGCGGTTTGGCATGGTAGGCCTGGTTGGCTACTCCGCCGGGATGGTGTTGGCGATCGCGGTGGCGATGCGCCACCTGGCGCGGCGCCTGCAAATCGACTTCTCCAACGTAGCCTTGCTGACGCTTATTGCCTGTTTCCTGATGAACCGGCTGTATACCCCGCGACCGTGGCTGTTCAGCATCCTGTTTTTTGTGTTGGAGCTGGACATTCTGATGCATGCGCGGAAAACGGGGCGGCTGCGTGAACTGGCCTGGCTGCCGGTGATCTTTGCCCTCTGGAGCAACACCCACATCCAGTTCATCTACGGGCTTGCAATCCTGGGATGCGCGGCCGTGGAAGCGGTGGCTGCGTACCGCGGCATCGGGGTGAAGACGCGCCTGCGCGCGCCCTGGGTCTTTGCCGCGCTGGCCGGAAGCGCGCTGGCGACGTGGGCCAATCCATACGGCTGGCACATTTACCGCATTGTGTACGACCTGGCCACGCAACCCGGCGGCCTGGACAAGATCAGTGAGTTGCAGGCGATTCCATTCCGCCAGCTGACTGATTTTGGGGTGCTCTTTCTGGCGATCGCGGCGACGGCGGCGCTGGCATGGGGCAGGCGTTTCCGGATGTTCGAGACCGCCCTGCTTGTGTTTGCGGTCATGGTTTCGTTTCGTTCGCAGCGCGACATCTGGGTGTTGGTCACAGTTGCCGCCGCCATCCTGGCGTCGACCATCCCGGGCAGAAAGTCGGCCGTGGACCGCTTGCCCGGGTGGGCAACCACGCTGTCCGTTGTCGCCGCCAGCCTGCTGGTATGGGGTGGGTTCCGCGTGCTGCATGTGAATAACGCCACGCTGCGAGCCGGCGTGGCAAAGGTGCTGCCCATCGATGCTGTAAATGAGGTTCGGGCGAAGGGCTACAGCGGGCCGCTGTATAACGATTTCAATTGGGGCGGATACCTGATCTGGGCCCTGCGCATGCCGGTGAGCATCGATGGGCGCGGTGGGTTTTACGGAGACAAGAGTCTCGACCGCTCAGTGGCCACCTGGAGCGCCGCGCCGGATTGGGACTCCGATCCCACCCTCAAGTCCGCCGGACTGGTGCTGGGCCCGGTGCAGGCGCCGCTGGTCCAGATACTGCGGATGGATCCCAACTTCCAGCTGGTCTACGAGGACAAGCTCGCCGCAGTCTTCGTTGCGCGCAAGCGACCGTGAGTTCGCAGACGGTTCCGGCCTTCGTCCGGAATGGCGGCGGACACGGGCGAATGACTGCGGGTGTCAACTTTGGTTCAACCGATACCTGATGGTGGTATGGGGATGGTTCGAATGAACTGATATGGTGTGGGTGTGACATCCCTGCTTGGACCTGCTGCTGCGTCGGAAGAAGTGCGCGGGACCCCGCAACACCCGGAGGCGGAGGTGCCCGAGGTTCCCGCATCCAGCGGCCAAAACAAAACGTTCGAAAGGATTGTCCAGGTGATCGCACTGGCGGTGATCCTGGCGGCACCAGCTTTGATATGCGTTCACCGTGGAGTCGTCGCCGACCCGGACATCTGGTGGCACCTGCGCGTCGGCGAGTGGATCCTGCAGCACCACGCCGTGCCGCGAGTTGCGATCTTCTCCGCACCGCTGGCGGGAACGCCGTGGCTGGCCTATAGCTGGCTCTTCGAGCTGGTGGTGGTGAAGCTCTTCTATCGCCTGGGGCTGGTGGGCATTCTGGCCTATACCGCCGGAATGATCGTGGCTATTACGGCGGCCCTCTATCACCTGGTGCGGCGGCTGCAGGGCGACTTTACTCTGGGTGTGCTGTTCACCTTTGCTTCCCTTTTCTCTCTGTTGCCTATCTACACTCCGCGCCCCTGGCATTTCAGCATATTGTTCTTTGTACTGGAACTGGACATTCTGATGCACGTGCGCAAGACCGGACGCCTGCGCGAACTAGCCTGGCTGCCGTTGATCTTTGCGCTATGGGCGAACATACATATTGAGTACATCTACGGCCTGTTTGTCCTCGGGCTCGCGCTGGTTGAATCGGTAGTCGCGCGACGCTCGGCTGTCGCAACAATAAAGGTGCGGGTGGTCTGGATGGTCTGTGCGCTGCTGGCAAGTCTGCTTGCCACACTCGCGAATCCATTCGGCTGGCGCATCTACGGCGTTGTGTACAATCTGGTGACGCAGGGAGGCGGGCTCAGGCAGGTCTCCGAGATGCAAGCCCTTCCCTTCCGCGGCCTTCCCGATTACTGCGCGCTGCTGCTCACGCTTGCCGCAGCCGGGGCTCTCGCCTGGACCAGACGCTTTCGTCTGTTTGAATCTGGCTTGTTGCTCTTTGCGGCGGTACTGTCGTTTCGTTCGCTGCGCGACGTATGGTTGGTCGCCGTGGTTGCCGCTGCGATCCTGGCTTCGACGATTACGGGCCGCGACAGAAACCGAGCCCCGTCACCGAGATTCGGTGCAACGCTCGCGACGATTGCCGCGGCTCTGATGGTCGTGGCGGGTTTCCGCGTGATGAAGGTGAACAACGCTTTGCTGAACGAGCAGGTCGCCAACGTAATGCCCGTTCGCGCCGTAGAGGCAATCCGGACCAACGGTTATGCCGGCCCGCTGTACAACGACTTCACCTGGGGCGGGTACCTGATCTGGGCACTACGCATGCCCGTGATTATTGACGGACGTACCAACCTCTACGGGAACGAGCGCATGGACCGCTCGATAGCTACCTGGAGTGCACAGCCGGACTGGGCGTCCGACCCTGAGCTGAAGTCGGCCGGCCTGATAATCGGTCCGGCGACGGCGCCGCTGACCCAGTTGCTACGTATGGATTCGCACTACAAGCTGGTCTACGAGGACAAGCTTGCTGCAGTCTTTGTGGCGCAGAGAGGCCACTGAAAAATGAAGAAAGTTCTTGTCACCGGAGGCTCCGGCTTCTTCGGTTCCATTCTCAAAAACCGCCTGCTCGGTGAAGGCTTCAGCGTAGTGAACCTCGACCTGGTTGCCGATCCCGACCGCCACGAACATCTCACCAGCATCCGCGGCGACATCCGCGACTGCGCTCTGCTCGAATCGCTCTTCTCCGCCGAACATTTCGACACCGTGATGCACTGCGCTGCGATGCTCGCTCACGAAAAGATCGACGATAACACTATCTGGACATCCAACGTCGACGGCACGCGCAACCTCGCCGATGCCGCTCGCCGCACTGGCGTCCGCTCCTTCGTCTTCACGTCCAGCAACTGCCTTTGGGCCCGCAACGCCGGCCGCCCCGTCCGCGAGGACGATCCTCCGGCCCCGGTCGAACTCTATGGCCGCTCCAAACTCGCCGCCGAAGAAGTCCTCAAGCAATATCAGGACGACCTCGGGGTCGTTATCATTCGCTGTCCCACTATCATCGACGAGGGACGCCTCGGCCTGCTCGCCATTCTCTTCGAGTTCATCGACGAAGGCCGCAAGGTCTGGGTCGTCGGCAATGGCGGCAACCGCTACCAGTTCATCTACGCCCAGGACCTCGCCACCGCCTGCATTCAGGCAATGGATTACGGCAAGTCCGACATCTTCAACGTAGGTTCCGACGACGTGCCCACCCTGCGCGAGGTCTACGAGTCCATCATCCGCGCTGCCGGAACTGCTTCGCGCGTCGCCCAACTGCCGCAGCGCCCCACCATCGCGGCCATGAAGCTCGCCCACAGGCTCGGCGTCTCGCCGCTCGGCCCTTACCACTACCGCATGATCGCCGAGGACTTCGTCTTCGACACCACCCACATCCGCGAACAACTCGGCTGGCGGCCCACCCTCACCAATCAGCAGATGATGGTCAAGGCCTACCTGTACTATTCCCAGCGCCGCGCCGAGATCGACGCCCGCGCCGGCGAGGTCTCCGCCCACTCCCGCCCTGCTGCCATGGGCGTCATCCGTGTGCTGAAGTGGCTCTCATGACGCAAATGCCCTCCCGCTGACTCTGTCATCCTGAGCGCAGCGAAGGATCCCCGCATTTGTCTTGATTAAGGGCACGGATTTATCCGTGCCGCAGTCGCCCATCCGCAACGCGGCTTTTAGCCGCTGAGGTCCGCTCCTGGCGCAGCTTGGACATCCTCAGCCAACTCTGAAAGGCCGCCCTGTAACGCATATGGGGCTTAGAGCTTCTCGAAGAACTCGCACACCGAGCAGGAGATGTAGACTCCGCCGGGAATCCCGCGCTCGCGGTCCTTCACCCGCTTGACGATGCGGGTGGGTTTGGAGCACCTGGGACAGTCGGTGCTCTTATTGGTGTCCATCATCTTCTTGCGGTCGCCGGTTTTGGCAATCTTCGCCATTGTGCTCACATCTCCTGTTGCCGATCTGATGGTTCCCGCGCGCGCGCCGAACCCGGCAGAACGTGCCCATCTGGGACGCACCCGGGGCAGCCATTCGCTTCCTATAAGGATGAATCGAAGAGGAAGGGCCGCGGCGAGAAACTTCAGCTAGTTTACACGAATCCAGGCTGCGAACGCGACCGGCGAGGCAGCGCCTGCCGCTTTCCCTGCTGCTCAATGCTTTCCCTTGCCCCGCGGCATTCCCATACCGGAGCCGCCCGCTTGCACTCGGGCGCTCTACTTCGAAGAGACTGCCCCGAGAGGCAGATGGTGGCGGCCCAGCGCGGGCACAGAACTACGGTCCGCTTCCGGCTGTTTGCGGCCTATCTGAAAGTCCACACTGTCCTCGCGAACAGCCTCTTGAAAGATACGATCTTGCGCGTTCATATTCAGACCCCACGCCTGAATTCGCAGACTGGCCCTATATGCAAACCAGCCCAATACCGTACCAGCGCCGATGGAAATGGCAATCAATAGTGCGATCACGTCTCTGCCTCGCAATGGATCGAAATCGTACAACGCCTCCCCGGAGAGTCAGTATTGCAGCCTGGTTAACCGAGGAGGGGCCGTACTATAAGCCGTCTATCGGCGGCTGCCGAGATTCCATTAGTGCGGAAACGCATCTTTTTCGATAGACGGCGGCGTGGCTCGGGTTCACGGCCGGGCAAGCGGTCGATGGGACAGCCTGTAACCGCGGTCACAACCCAGTGCAGCAGCGCGCGGTAGAATGGTTTGCGAAGCTTGAAAGCACAAAGAGATTGACTTGAGGAGACTATCGAATCATGAAGTTGACACCCGGAAAACTCGCAGGACTAAAAGCCGTCTCCGACCCCCGCGGCGTGATTGCCGCGGCGGCGATGGACCAACGCGGATCGCTGCAGAAGTCGCTGGCCAAGGAACGAGGCTCCGCCGCCACCGGCCAGGATCTTGAGGATTTCAAGACCTTAGTCACCGACGTCCTTTGCCAGCACGCTTCGGCCATCCTGCTCGATCCTGAGTACGGCCTGCCCGCGTCCAAACACCGTCATGGCAAGGGCCTGCTGCTCGCTTACGAGAAGACCGGCTACGACGCCCAAACCCCCGGCCGTCTACCCGACCTGCTCGACCTGTGGTCCGTCCGCCGTCTGAAGGAAGCCGGCGCAGACTGCATCAAGATACTGCTCTATTACACCCCGGAGGAGAAGTCACACGTCAACGACCTGAAGCAGGCGTGGATCGAGCGCATCGGCGACGAGTGCCTCGCCCACGACATTCCCTTCTTCCTGGAACTGGTCGGCTACGACGCCGAGGGCGGCGACGAGAAGACCGTTGGCTACGCGCTGAAGAAGCCTGACGTCGTCTCCGGCGGCATGGCCGAGTTCGGCAAGGCGCGCTACAACGTCGACGTGCTGAAGGTCGAAGTTCCCATCGTGATGGAATTCGTTGAAGGCACCAAGGCGTTCAAGGGCGAAAAGGCCTACACCCGCAAGGAAGCTCTACAGCACTTCCGCGACGCCGAGGGCATGACGCACAAGCCGTTCATCTATCTCTCCGCCGGCGTCTCCAACCCGGTCTTCATCGAAACCCTCGAGCTCGCGGGCGAGTCTGGCACCAAGTTCAACGGCGTCCTCTGCGGCCGCGCAACCTGGAAGGACGGTATCGCCATCTTCGCCAAGCAGGGCGAGAAGGCCTTCCGCGAATGGCTGGAGACCAAGGGCGTCGAGAACATCAACAACGTCAACAAGGGCCTGAAGGCCGCCAGCCCCTGGTACCTGAAGTTCGGCGCCAAGAGCATGGCCGAGCTTGGATAACCCCAGCACAGCAGCCTGAAACTAAACGCCGTGGCCCAGCGCCGCGGCGTTGCTGTCTTGCCCGCTCCCTGCCGGTCGTCATTTAATCGTTTCCACTAATTCACGAACCGAAGCCCCCTACGAAGTCTTAAGCGTCTAAGATTTAGTCAGATGATTCTTCGCCGCGCCATTCTCCTCGTGCTTGCCCTGTTGCCCGCGTCGTCGTTGTGCCAGGCTGCGCCCGGCACGGTCCCGGCCGGCACGCCGCTCGCCCTCTCCACAGATCGGAATTATCCCATGCGCGCGGGCGAGCCAATCAGCGCTCGCCTTCTCTACCCGATCTACGCCGACAACCAACTCCTGCTGCCCAAAGACACCGTCGTCACCGGCAGCGTCGTCGATCTTCACTCCGACCGCAAGCGCCGCGTGAATGCCGTGCTCGGAGGCGACTTCACGCCCTTCCACATCCCCCAGGTCCGTTTCAACCAGATCGTTCTGCCTGACGGCGCAACTCTCCCTCTCGCCGCAGGCTCCGCAACCAACGGCACGCCCATCTACCGTGCCGTCGCGCCGCCGCCGGCCAAGGGTGGCTTCCTTCGCCGCGAGTTCGACTCCGGCCTCAACGCGGCTTGGGGCGATCTCGCCTTCTACATCGCCCCCGGCAAGGGCGACCGGTTCCTGCAGTTCATCTACGGCCGACTTCCCTACCATCCGCAGCGCATCGAAAAAGGCACCTCGTGGACCATCGAGACCACTGCGGCCATCGACGTTCCCGCGCAGCCCGCTTCCCTTCCGCCCGACGACTCCGTCCCGGCGCATAAGCACCATTTCTGGGATCAGCCCGAGCTGCCCGCTTCGTCTCCGCCGCAGGATACCGGCGCGTGGATCGTCCAGGCCAACCTCGCCGAAGCCATCAGCTCGGAGACCTCCAAATCCGGCCAGCCCATCACGGCCGTCGTCGCCGAACCCATCTACAACGCCGACCACACCATCGCAATTCCCCAGGGCGCAGCGCTCATCGGTGCCGTCACCCGCGCCAAGCCCGCCCGCCGCTTCGGCCGCACCGGAGTCCTCAGCTTCAACTTCAGCCAGCTTACCCTGCCCAACGCCGAGCCCCAGACCGTCGAGACCCGTCTCACCGGTGCCGACTCCGCGCAGGACATCGCCCTCAACTCCGAAGGCCAGGCCAAATCGAAGCCCCAGGACAAAATCATCATTCCGCTCATCCTCGCGTTGATGGCTGCTCGCCCCCTCGATCAGGACAGCGGCCGCCACGGCGGCGACGGCGGCCAGGCCGGCAAAGATGGGTTGGGCGGAGCAGCCGGCCTGGGCCTCGTCGGCACCGTCATCGGTCTGGCCGGAGGCTCGCCCTATGCCGCTGCCGGAATCGGCTACTGGGGCGCCGCGCGTACGTTCTATAGCCGCTGGATCGCGCGCGGCGAGAAGATCGCCTTCCCCAGGGACACACGTATCGTCGTCGAAACGACGCCCCGCCGCTCCGCCCCGATGACACCCAATCCACCGCCAGCTCGCTAACCTCGGAAACGCGCCGAAGGGTCACGCATTATTTCCTTGCTGCCCAGCAGCTACGCTCCTAGCATCGTAGGCAAATGAAGTTACTGAGTGGTCTTACCTTCATCCTTCTTGCGACAACGGGCCCATTTGGATTTGCAGCACCGCCTCCAGCCGGCCCGACCTACACCGCCGCGAAAATCGCCTTCAACCATCCCGGCCCTTACACCCAGGCACAGTTGGAAGCGGCCGCTGGGATGCACCAGGGAACGAAATTCAATGCGGACGACCTGCGCGCAGCGGTGCAAGCGCTGGTTGACACCGGATTTTTCTCGAGTGCGGGAGCGGAGCTGGCGCCAGGACGATACACGGCAATCACCGTACTGTTCGACATCGAGCCCATCGACCGCGCGCAGATGGTGCGCGTGGGGTTTGAGAATTTTGTCTGGCTGAGCCCTGCGGAGATTGAGTCTGCGTTGCAGGCCAAGGCGCCGCTGTTTCTCGATTACCTGCCGGAGTCGAGCCCGCTGCTGGACGTCTTCGACCAGGCGCTCACCGATGCGCTCGCGAATAAGGGCGTCACGGCGAAGGTGGCGCACGACACCATCGAGCCAACCCTGTTGCACCCCGAGCGCACCCTCGAATTCCGCATCGCCGCGCCTCAAGTCCGCGTCGCGAACGTGAAGTTGAGCGGGGTCGCGCAGGAGTTGGCCCCGCTGATTCAGAAGTCAGTGAATTCGGCGGCCAAAGCGCCGTATAGCGATCGGACCGCGGACCTGATCCTGGCGCCATTGCGCGATGCCGGCTACATCCAGGCCTCGCTGTCCGACGTCACGCTGGATCCTGCGATCGCCGGCGACACTGCATCGGTGGTACTTTCTGCCACGCTCAGCCCCGGCGATGTCTATCGCGTTTCCGGGTTCACCTTCGCTGGCACTCCCCTGCTCTCGGCCGACTCCTTCGCCGCCTCCGAGAAGCTGCACGCCGGGGACATTGCCTCGCGCGCGCTGCTGTTGCAGACGCTGGCGCCGCTGGACGCCGCCTATCGCCGCCAGGGATACATGGATGTGGTGGTGGACGCGGCGCCCGCAATCGACGCGGCCGCCCACCAGGTCGCCTACACCGTGACGGTCACTCCGGGCGAGCAGTATCGCCTTCACCAGGTGGCGGCGAACAACCTCGATCCCGCCGCCCGCGCCGACTTCGATCGCGGATTCTTGATGAAGGCCGGCGACCTCTACAACCCCGAGTACGTAACCGGCTTCCTTAAAAACAACACTGCGCTCCGGGCACTCGACGGATACAGTTTCACGTACAAGGCCTACGCCGACCCCAACACCCACACCGTCGATCTGGTCCTCACGTTCTTCCGCGGCGCCGGCCTGGCCTCCCCTCGCTAGCGCCCCACCGTCCTCGAGGCCTCCGCGGGCAGCGGCTTGTCCGCCATGGAGAGCAGCAGGCTGACCTGCCACAATTGGGTCTCAGAAAGAATCTTGCCGTAGGCGGGCATTCCGGTCAGGCGAATGCCGTTCTTGATCTTCCAGTAGGTTTCGCCCACCGGGTCGTCTCCCACGCTCATCTCGCCGTTTGGGTGCTTGCGCCAGAACTGCGGGGCGTGGGGAAACATCTTGTTGCCGATGCCGGAGGGCTCATCGGCGGTCCCATGACAGCTCTCACACTTGTCCTCGTAGATGCCGGCTCCCGCGTTCAAGTTCTGGTCTGAGGCAGGTATGGGCGGAGCGGCCGGCAACTCACGCTGGATGCGGGCCTGGAGCGGAACCTCGACAATCCTCGCCTCGAATGGAAAGGCTTTGTCGCCCACGGCGACCGGGGGCTTGCCGAAGGCGAGGTAGAGAGACATCGCGAGCGGAAGCAACAGCAGTCCCGCAACGAAGCTGACGATGGCCAGGAGGAGGCGGCTCATAGTGGACGATTCATTATAGAGAACTTAGGCCAGTGGGAATCGCCGGCCGAGTTCCGCGTTCCAGGTTCCGCGTTCGCGACGATTGCGTTTCGGCGCTCTACGCGGGTGTCCGTGCGAACCAGGGCGTGCACGCACTGGGTGTGATGTACATCACACCCGTTCTCGCAGGATTCCCTGATAAACTCAACTTATGAGCGGTATGCCACCCATCAAGATTCTCGCGGCCACTGTGGTTATCCTGGCGACGGTCAGTTGGCTCGCCTACACCGGGGTGCGCGACACCAAGAGTTACTACGTCACCATCAGCGAATTGAACGCCATGGGCAACAAGGCGTACTCGCGAAATCTGCGGGTCGCCGGCAACGTTGCGCCCGGCAGCATCGAGCGAGTGGGTACCAGCGCGAAGTTCGTTCTGCTGGAGCAGGGCCATACCCTGCGCGTGACCTACCAGGGCTCGGAGCCGCCGCCGGATACATTCAAGGACGACGCCCAGGCGCTCGCAGTTGGGACTTACGGTCGCGACGGAGTCTTCCACGCAACCCAGTTGCAGGCCAAGTGTGCGTCCAAGTACGCGCCCGCGAAGCCCGGAGAAGCGCCGGCCGGCAATACCGCAATGCTCGCCCCGGCGAAGTAGTCTCCAGCGAACCGGCCCTCCGAAACTCCCACATGAACCAACCAGCTCACGCGTCCGAATCGGTTGCCCAGGTGGCCGCATCGCTTTCCGAAGCTTCCAAGCTCTACGGGACCTTTGCCGCACTGCGCAAAGTGTCGGTCGAGTTCCCTGTGGGGTCGTCCACCATGATCCTGGGGGACAACGGCGCGGGCAAGTCGACGCTGCTGCGGTTGCTGGCCGGGCTCATCGCCCCCTCGCGCGGCACGGTGCTGACTTTCTCCGAGGAGCCGCGCAAGCAGCGCCACCGCATTGCCTACATGAGCCACGAGGCAATGCTGTACGACGAGCTTTCGGCGCTCGAGAACCTGCGCTACTTCGCCGCGCTGCAACGCGACGGGCGGACTGCGTGCGGTTGCACGGGGTCGCCGGAGATGGCGCTGCGTGCGGTTGGGCTCGATCCCGCGCTGACCCGGCCCGTGGGCCAGTACTCGCAGGGCATGCGGCAACGGGCGTCGCTGGCGCGTGTGCTGCAGACGGACCCGGAGTTGCTGTTGCTGGATGAACCCTTCTCCAACCTTGACGTGGAATCCGCACACCACATGGTGGAACTGCTGCAAGGGTTTCGCACCTGGCCGGTGAATAAGCCGGATAATCCGCAAGACCCGCGCTGCGTTTCCTCCGAGGCGCCGGCAGACGGCCCCACGCGGGGCCGCACCATCATTCTGACCACGCACCAGGCGCATCTGGCCGAGTCGCTGGTCGAAACCACGCTGATCATGCGCGCCGGGACCATCGTCTCCAGATCCGGCGCAACCGCTGCCGCATTGGGATCAGCGGGCCCGCAAGTGAGCGCGTGACGACCATGACGACCAAGCCAGACAAGCCGGTCAAGACCAACGCCGCGCGGCTGCTCGACTCGCTGGGCATTGTGTACGAAGTGCGCGCGTACGAAGTCGACCCGGACGATCTGAGCGCGATCTCGGTGGCGCGCAAGATTGGCCTGCCCGCGGAACAGGTCTTCAAGACGCTGCTGACCCGCGCCAATCCGCTTCCCGGACAGCGCGAGACACCTCACTTCTTCGCCGTCATTCCCGGCGACATGGAGTTGGACCTGAAAAAGCTGGCGCAGGCCGCGGCGGTCAAGAAGGTCGAACTGGCGTCGCTGAAAGAGGTCGAGCCGCTGACCGGATACGTGCGCGGCGGAGTCACGGTAATGGCCGCGCGCACCGCCTTCCCTGCTTACGCGGACGAGACTATCGAACTGCACGAAGTGGTGTCCGTCTCCGCCGGAACCCGCGGCACGCAACTTGTGCTGGCGCCGGCCGACTACCTGCGGGCTACCGGCGCGACACTCGCCGACCTGACCAAGCCGATGCATGTGTCGCGGGTGAGCGCATGAGCTATCTCGATCGCGCGCTCGCGGACATGCGCAACGACCTGCACAATCTTCAGATTTTTTTTCGGGACACCTTCCACCACTTCCGCAAGGACGTTCGCCTGGAATGGCGTTCGCGCGATTCGATCGTCGGCATGCTGTTCTTCACCCTGCTGGTGCTGGTCATCTTCTCGCTTTCGTTCGACCCGACCTCAGACGTGTCGCGCCAGATCGTAGGCGGAATCCTGTGGGTTTCGCTGCTGTTCGCGTCCTTCACCTCGCTGAACGGGTCGTGGACCAGGGAGCAGCGGAATCGCGTGCTGGAGGCGCAGCGCATGGCCCCGTCGCCCCCGGCAGCGCTGTTCCTCGGCAAGGCATTGGCCAACCTGCTGTTTACGCTGATTGTGGAAATCTTTCTGGCGCCGCTGTTCATCATCTTTTACAACCTGCACGTACTGGGGCAGGCATGGAAATTGGCGCTGGTAATGCCGCTGGGAACNNCCGGTATCGCTGCCGGCGCTGCTGGGGATGATGATGGCCACCACTGCCATCCTGACCGGCGAGTCGTCGCCGGACCTCTGGATCCGTCTGCTGGTGGCCTACAACATCGCATTCACCATCGTCTGCCTGCTGCTGTTCGATACGGTGCTCAGCGCGGAGTAGATTCGAGCCGCAGTGGGCCGGGTGCCCGCACTTCAATGTGACGTACCTCACTACCCCAAAAGCAACCGCTCGCGGTAGACTAGGTCTTGTGCAGCG
>PLUT01000334.1 GCA_003162875.1 Granulicella sp. | reverse complement strand
TCTTCTCCAGCTACGAGGCGTTCGTGCACATCATCGACTCGATGTTCAACCAGCATGCGAAGTGGCTGGAGAAATCGAAGCTGGAACTGCGCTGGCGGGCGCCGATCTCGTCGCTGAACCTGCTGATCACGTCGCTGGTGTGGCGGCAGGACCACAACGGATTCACGCACCAGGATCCGGGATTTCTGGACATCGTCACGAACAAGAGTCCGGAAGTGGTGCGGATTTATCTGCCGCCAGATGCGAACTGCCTGCTGTCGGTGACGAACCACTGCCTGTGCTCGACCAACTACGTCAACGTGATTGTGGCTGACAAGGCGGCGCATCTGCAGTACCTGACCATGGAGCAGGCGATTGACCACTGCACGAATGGGATTGGCATCTGGGACTTTGCGTCGAACGATGACGGCCAGGAGCCGGATGTGGTGATGGCGAGCGCGGGCGACATTCCGACTTCGGAGTCACTGGCGGCGGTGGCGATACTGCGGGAGCGGTGCCCGGGCCTGAAGATCCGATTCGTCAACGTGGTGGATCTGTTCCGGCTGATGCCGGAGAGCGAGCATCCGCACGGGATGAGCGACAAGGAGTTTGACTCGCTGTTTACGGTGAACAAGCCGGTGATCTTCAACTTCCACGCGTACGCGTCGCTGATCCACAAGCTGACGTACCGGCGCACGAATCACGACAACATCCACGTGCGCGGCTACAAGGAAAAGGGCAACATCAACACGCCGCTGGAGTTGGCGATACTGAACCAGGTGGACCGCTTCAACCAGGCGATCGACGTGATCGACCGCGTGCCCAGCTTGCAGGCGAAGGCGGCGCATACGAAGGAGTGGCTGAAGGACCAGATCGTCGAGAGCATTGCGTACGCGCACGAGAATGGGATCGACCGGCCGGAGATTACGGGGTGGAAGTGGCCGGGGTAGGAGCGAGTGATCAGTCGTCAGTGGTCCAGCGGTCAGTAAAGACGAGCACTTCGTGCTGTTCTCGACGCTTCGCGTAAAGACAGAAGCAGATTCCCTTCGGGNNCTTCCCACCCCAGCGAGCAAAGCTCGCCGGGGACCCCGGCTTCGGGAATGACAAACAAAGGGATGTTTCGGACTGATATTGTTATTGCGCAATTGATTCCCCTTATTTGAAGGTGGTCTGAGATGAACCGTGTCCGGATGGAACGACGCAGTTTTTTGAAGGCTGCTGCGCAGACGATGATGGCTGCACCTGCTGTTTCGGCGCTGGGACGCCTGGCGGAGGCGCAGCAGGCAACTCCAGCGAAGACTGCACCGGCTGCCGCGCATCCGGCTGCTCACGCGATGGCGAAGGCGCCCGCGAAGTTTGCGGTCTCGTTGAATGTCCGCGACTATGGCGCTACGGGTGACGGCAAGACCAAGGACACGCTGGCGATTCAGCTGGCGATTGAGCGGTGCTCGGTGTTCGGCGGCGGTGAGGTGGTGGTGCCTGCGGGAGACTACTTGACCGGGGCGCTGGCATTGCGCAGCGGCGTCACGCTGAGGATCGAGGAGGGTGCGACGCTGAACGGGTCACAGGATATGGCGGATTATCCGTTCGCGCAGGTGCGCTGGGAGGGCCACTGGGTGAAGGGATACCTGGGATTTATCTCGGCCACGGACGCGGTGGACGTCGGGTTGGTGGGGAAAGGGAAGATCATCGGCAATCCCACTCTGCGCGGCAGGAACGAGCGCGGCACCGGGTATCGCTTTCCCGCGCTGATCGAATTCAACAACTGCAAGAACGTGCGCGTGGAGGGCCTGTATACGCAGCAATTCGGCATGTGGTCGACCCACCCGGTGTACTGCGAGAATGTCACGTTCAAGAATGTGACGTTCAAGAGCGGCGCGGACGGGATCGACGTGGACTCGTGCAAGCACACAGTGATCGATAGCTGCACGTTTGAGACCAGTGACGACTCGATTTCGCTGAAGTCGGGGCGCGGCGCGGAGGGCAACGACATTGGTCGCGTGTGCGAGGACACGCTGATTACCAACTGCACGCTGTCGGATGCGGGCTTTGCCAATATCGGGATCGGGAGCGAGACGTCGGCGGGCGTGCGCGGTGTGCGCATCGAGAAGTGCAAGTTTATCCATGCGCGATCGCACGCGATCTTTATCAAGAGCCGGGTGGGGCGTGGAGCGTTCGTGGAAGACGTGAGCGCTACGGACTGCGACGTGTCGGGGATGGGGCAGGGTTTCTTGCAGATCACGAACACGAGTACCGGCAAATCGGACGGCGCGGCGTCGGTGATTGGCGAGGCGGGGATACCGCTGTTCAAGAACTTCCGCTTCACGAACATGCGCGTGACGGACGTGCCGATGCTGGTGGATGCGACGCGCATGGACCCGCTGAAGCCGCTGGACGGGCTGACGCTGGAAAACATTACCGGGACGTGCAAGAAGGGGATCGAACTGGCGAACGTGAAGAACGTCCACCTGAGCGGCATCAAGGTGACGGGCTTCGATGGGGCGCTGCTGTCGACGGCGGACGTGACGGGCACGGGGCTGGCGGGCGCGGCGAAGTTCGATACGAGCAAGCTGCCGAAGGCGCCGGACCCGGTGCCGGCGCCGGAGACGCCCTACCAACTGCACTGACCTGCACTGGCAGCCCATTTTGGGTCGAGCGGGCGACTTATGAATCGAAAGTGGTACGCCGGACGGCAGGATTTATGCTAATTCAGGGCCGGCTGCGCTATCATGTTTGGCATGAGGTTGCTGCATAAACTCGGCTGCTGCGGAAGTTCCGCCAGCAAATCCAATGAGTCTGAGCCTGCCGGCGAGATCAAAGACGCCGGCGATTCGGTCGAGACCGTGGAGACCCACCTGCTGCGCACGGTTGGCTGGATTTCGGCGGCGCTCGGAGCGGTCGCGATCGGCCTGCTGGTCGGGCGCGAGATTCGGGAGCGGTACAAGTTCAATCGGCGCACGCCGTACGATCTGTATTCGCACTCCGGGGATGAGTTGCCGGACGCGGACTGCGGCGTCGGCATCTAGTAGCACGCTAATTGTGCCCTGGGCGAATCTGATTCGTTCGAAGAGAAGGCCCGTGGCTAAAGCCCCTTGATTCTGT
>PLUT01000184.1 GCA_003162875.1 Granulicella sp. | reverse complement strand
CATCGTCGACGAGATCCACGCCGTCGCCGACGACAAGCGCGGCGCCCACCTCGCGCTTTCGCTCGAGCGCCTCGACGCCCTGGTCTGCGGCGACAACCGTCTCTGCCCGGGCGCATTCCTTGCCGGCCGCGACACGCCGCCACAGCGCATCGGCCTTTCCGCCACCCAGAATCCCATCGAGCTGGTCGCTCAGTTCCTCACCGGCGCGTCAGCCCGGGAGTGGGATAAACCAGCCACAACGGCTCGGGTGCCCCATCCATCGCGCACTTGCGATGGGTGGGATGTACAAAGCCGGGTGCCCCATCCAAGCTCTGCTTGGGTGGGATGCGACGCCGTCGAGAACGGCACGAAGCCGGGGTCCCCGGCGAGCGAACTTGCTCGCGGGGGTGGGAAGTGCACCATCATCCAGGTCGGCCAACGCCGCCAGCTCGACCTCGCCATCGAGATTCCCTCCGACGAACTCGGCTCCGTCACCACCACCGCCATGTGGGAGGAGGTCTTCGACAGGCTCGCCGCCCTCGCCCTGGCGCACCGCTCCACGCTGGTCTTCGTCAACACGCGCCGGCTGGTGGAAAAGATCGCCTTCGCACTTTCTGAACGCCTCACCCCCGAACTTGGCCCGGATTGNNAGCGTCGACCTCGTCTGCCAGATCGCCAGCACCCGCGCCGTCGCCGTTGCCATGCAGCGGGTCGGCCGCGCCGGCCACTGGCGCGGAGCCATCCCCAAAGGCCGCCTCTTCGCCACCACCCGCGATGACCTGCTCGAACAGGCCGCCCTGGTCCGCAAGATGCGCGCGGGCGAGCTGGACCGGCTCGAAATCCCGCCGCAGCCCATTGACGTGTTGATGCAGCAGATCGTCGCCTGTGTCGCCGCGGAACCCTGGGACGAAGACGCTCTCTTCGCCGTTCTCCGCCGCGCCTACCCTTACCGCAATCTCACGCGCGCGCTCTTCGACGAGATCGTCACGCTGCTCAGCGAGGGCATCGAATCCACCCGCGGCCGCTACGGCGCGTATCTCCTCCGCGACCGCGTCCACGGCCAGCTCCACCCGCGTCGCGGCTCGCGCTCCATCGCCATCTCGAACGGCGGCGCCATCCCCGACACCGCGTTGTTCAACGTCATATTGCAACCGGAAGGCGTACAAATCGCCACCCTCGACGAGCACTTCGCCGTGGAATCCAGCCCCGGCGACGTGGTTCTGCTCGGCAACACCAGTTGGCGCATTCAGCGCATCGAAGCCGCGGGCCGCGTCCTCGTCGAAGATGCACATGGCGCGCCGCCCACGCTGCCCTTCTGGTTCGGCGAAGCGCCCCAGCGTACCGCCGTCCTCTCCGGCGGCGTCGGCGAACTCCGCGAGCAAATCGCAGCCCGCACCGCGCATGTGTCTCCCGCCGATTTGGGTGCCCCAGGCGGGGTCCCCGGCGAGCGGTCTTCGCTCGCTGGGGTGACACGTCTCGATTCTGAGACCTGGGATAACGCCACCAATCCTCAACAACAAATCGCAGCCACCACCACCTGGCTCGTGCAAGAGTGCGGCCTCTGCGCCTCCGCGGCGCGCCAGCTTATTGCCTACATCGTCGCCGGCCGCGCGGTCCTGGGAGCCGTTCCCTCCAGCACCACCATCATCGCCGAGCGCTTCTTCGATGAGGGCGGCGGCATGCAACTCATCCTGCATGCGCCCTTTGGAGGCCGCATCAACAAGGCCTGGGGGCTCGCGCTGCGCAAGCGTTTCTGCCGCGGCTTCAACTTCGAACTGCAGGCCGCCGCCACCGACAACGGCATCAACATCTCGCTCGCCGAGCAGCACAGCTTCCCACTCTCCGACGTCTTCCACTTCCTCACCGAGCAGACCGCGAAAACGCTGCTCGAGCAGGCCGCCATCGCCTCGCCCATCTTCAAGACGCGCTGGCGCTGGGCCGCGAACCGCTCGCTGCAACTCCTGCGCATGTCCAAGGGCAAGCGCATCGCCCCGCAGATCCAGCGCACCCGCTCCGAGGACCTACTGGCCAGCGTCTTTCCCCAGGCGGCGGCCTGCTTCGAGACCATCGTCGGCGACATCCAGATTCCCAACCACCCGCTGGTCAACGAGGTGATGCAGGACGTACTCCAGGAAGCCATGGACCTCGAAGGCCTCAACCAGGTCCTGCGCGGCATCGCGGCGGGAACCATCCGATGCCTCGCCGTCGACACGGCGGTCCCTTCGCAATTCGCCCACGAACTGATCAACGCCAACCCGTACGCCTTCCTAGACGACGCCGGCCTGGAAGAGCGCCGCACCCGCGCTGTCAACCTTCGCCGCGACCTTCCCCCGAGCGTCTCGGAGGGAGCAGGCCGCCTCGACCAGGCCGCCATCGACACCGTCCGCCGCGAAATCTTCCCCGACATCCGCGACGAACACGAACTCCACGATCTCCTCCACTCCCTCGTCGCCCTGCCCGTCGCCCTGCTGACCACAGAACTGGGTGCCCCAGGTCTCGACTCTGAGACCTGGGATCGAACCCCCGCAAACACCCGCCACTGGCCCCTCTTCTTCGAACGCCTTACTCAAACAGGCCGTGCCCAGATCATCGACCTCAACGGCATTCCCTGCTGGACCGCCACCGAGCGTCTCCCGCATATCGCCGCACTCCACCGTGATGCCGTCATCCTGAGCGGAGAGGTTCGCGCCTCCGCGAACCTCGCAGTCGAAGGACCTGCGGTTCCAGCGGATGCATCGCAACAAGAAACCGAACAAGTTACAAATGCATCCGCCATCCAGCAAATTGTTCAAGGCTGGTTACAAATTACCGGCCCCATCACCGCCCGCGCCTTCGCGGATCGCCTCGCCCTCTCGCCCGCCTCCGTTTTCCAGGCCTTTCTCGCGATGGAGATGCAGGGACTGCTGCTGCGCGGCGCATTTGAATGTCCGGCAACCAGCGAAGACCACGAAATCGAATGGTGCGAGCGCCGCATCCTCCAGCGCATCCACCGCCTCACCCTCGCAACTGCTCGCAAGCAGGTGGAAGCCGTCGCGCCCGCCGTCTACCTGCGCTGGCTGCTCGGCTGGCAGCATCTCGCGCCGCAAACGCAGCTCGCCGGCGAACAAGGCGTCCTGGAAGCCCTGTATCAGCTCGAAGGCTTCGAAGCCCCGGCCGTCGAGTGGGAGCGCACCCTGCTGCCCGCCCGCATCGCAAACTACGATCCCCGATGGCTTGACCAGCTCTGCCTCTCCGGTACCGTCGGCTGGGGGCGCGTCTCGCCGCACCCCGCCTGGGCTATTGGCGATGGATCCGCTCCCCGCCGCATCATCCCCACCAACGCCGCGCCCATCACCTTCTACATCCGCGAGTCCGCCGACTGGCTGCCGCACGCCCTCGCCCAGCAGTCCGTCGACGAGCAGCTTCTCGCTGCCGCCCTCTCGCCCGAGGCCCTCGCAATCCGCGCGCTTCTCGCCCATCGCGGGGCTTGCTTCGCCGCCGACCTCCAGCGCCTCACCGACCTCACCCGCCAGCAGACCGCCCGCGCCCTGTGGGAACTCGCCACCGCCGGCCTCGCCTCTGCCGACGGCTTCGACCAGCTCCGCGCCCTGATGGATCCGCGCCGCAAGCCCACCACCGCCGAAACCGCCGCCAAACGCCCCACCCGCACCACGGCCGGCCGCTGGTCGCTCCTGATCGAGCCCACAAATCCGGGTGCCCCAGGTTCGACTGTTTCATCGTCGACCCTGGGGTTGAAGGAATCTCAAACTCAAACCGCCATCGCCTGCGCCCGCCGCACCGACGCTGCCCTCGAATCCTTTGCCCGCCAGCTCCTCGCCCGCTACGGCGTCCTCTTCCGCGACCTCCTCACCCGCGAATCCAACGCCCCCAGGTGGCGCGACCTCCTCAACATCCTCCGCCGCCTCGAAGCCCGCGGCGAGGTCCGCGGCGGCCGCTTCGTCACCGGCTTCGGAGGCGAGCAATTCGCGCTACCCGAAGCCGTCACATCCCTGCACGCGTCCCGCAATCAAGCGTCAACTCACGAGATCGCCGTCGCTGCCGCCGACCCGCTCAACCTCGTCGGCATCGTTCTTCCCGGCGAGCGCGTCCCCGCCGTCCCGGGTCGCGAAGTCCGCTACCGCAACGGCTCACTCGCTGCCGAAGACGCTCCCAACCCCGAAGCCGTCGGCGCCGCACCCACGCCAGCCCCCAGGAAGCACCGCTTCCAACTCCCCTCCGCGCCTCCATTTCCCGCCGAACCCGCCACACCCCCACCCCTGCTCTTCTGAGCCGCACCCATGCCCGACACGCCTCCAGACTCCGTCCCAGCCACCGCGCCCGAACTCGCCCCCGAGGACTTCTACTACGAAGGCCCGTACCTGGTTTTCACCGCTGCGTACCACCTCAAGCGCGGCACGTGTTGCCACTCCGGCTGCCGCCACTGCCCCTTCGGCGGTCCCTTGAACCCCGAACCCTCTGAACCCTGAACCGCGGTCCGAATCCGGTCCTGCCAGTTACAATCAGATCAACCACAATGTCCGAGATCACGTCCCCCAACGCAACGAGAGATACCGTCATTCTGGGTTCCGGATGCGCCGGCCTTACCGCTGCCATCTATGCTGCCCGCGCCAACCTCAAGCCGCTCGTCCTGGAAGGCCACGAGCCCGGAGGCCAGCTCTCCATCACCACGCTGGTGGAAAACTTTCCCGGCTGGCCCGAGGGTGTCCAGGGTCCCGAACTCATCGAGAACATGAAGCAGCAGGCGATCCGCTTCGGCGCCGAACTCAAAATGGCGCACCTCGTCTCGGTCGATCTCGGCAAGCACCCGTACGAGCTCAACCTCGGCCCCGGCAAGGACCCCATCCGCACCCGCACGCTCGTCATCGCGTCTGGCGCCAGCGCGCGTTGGCTCGGCTTGCCCAGCGAGCAGGCGCTCATCGGCCACGGCGTCAGCTCCTGCGCCACCTGCGACGGCTTTTTCGCTTCCGGCAAGCAGATCGCCGTCATCGGAGGCGGCGACTCAGCCATGGAAGAGGCGCTGTTTCTCACGCGCTTCGCCACCAAAGTCACGCTCATCAACCGTTCCGAGCGCTTCCGCGCCAGCCGCATCATGCTCGACCGTGCTATCGCCCACCCCGCCATCCAATTCCTTTCCAGCACCGTGGTCGAAGAGGTTCTCGGCGTCGAAGACAAGGAGGTTCGCGGCCTCAAACTCCGCGACACCATCTCCGGCGAGCGTAGTGAGCTTCCCGTGTCTTTCCTCTTCCTCGGCATCGGCCACGTCCCCAACGCGAAGATGTTCCACGGCCAGCTCGATCTGGATCCCGACGGCTACATCCTCACCCACGGCAACGTCTTCCCGTCGCACAATGGCCAGCCCGTCCCCGGCGTCTTTGCCTGCGGCGACATCCAGGACCGCCGCTACCGTCAGGCCGTCACCGCTGCCGGCACCGGCTGCATGGCCGCGCTGGAAGTGGAAAAGTTCCTCGAAGAACACGGCCGCTAAGCTACAGCGAGACCTATGGATAAGCAGCACATCCTCGACGAAATCCGCCGGACAGCCAGTGACGAAAAAGCAAGGTCGGTCATTCCATTTCACCGCGCGTCGCTATACTGTCCTCAGCGAGGTTCCTATGACCGTTCAAATTCCTGCCGAGATCGAGAGCCACATCGAGGCCTTCGCTCGCCGCACCGGCGAGTCGAAAGACGACCTCGTGCGCAGCGCCATCCTGCTGTACCTAGAAGACCGGGAGGATGCGATGATCGCCGCCGAGCGCGTGAAGAACCCCGGCAAACGCACTAGCCTGCAGGAGATCGGCCGGAAGTATGGCCTGGCGGATTGAATTCAGCGAAGCTGCGGATCGCGATTTCGCCAAGCTCGATAAAACGATCCAGCGCCGCATCTTCCGTTACCTTCACGACCGCATCGCGACCGCAGTTGATCCCCGTGACTTCGGCAAACCCTTGCTCCATGAACTTGCCGGCCTTTGGCGCTATCGCGTCGGAGACTACCGTGTCCTGTGCAGCCTCGAAGAGGAAAAGCTGACGGTTCTGGCAGTTGAGGTCGCCCATCGCAGCGTCATCTACGACCGTTACCTTTCTACCTGGCCAATCACGCTTCCCCGCTTTCCCTGCGGCGACATCCAGGACCGCCGCTACCGTCAGGCCGTCACCGCTGCCGGAACCGGCTGCATGGCCGCGCTGGAAGCGGAAAAGTTCCTCGAAGAACACGGCCGCGACGCTGAACGAAAACGTCTATCTCCTGCTGCACAACGGGGCGCTCATCCAGGTATCGCAGAAGGACTACTGGGCAAAGCCGGCGTTGCGCGTCTTTCTCAGCGGCACCACCACGCAAGTCATCCAGCAGCGGCCCAAGCAACTCACAATCCCGGCGCACTCCGGCGACTAGGCCCGGACTTCAGTCCGGGCATCAAAGGTCCGCGAAAACGTGGGCTTTAGCCCCAGGGATATGCCCCTTTTTCGCGA
>PLUT01000014.1 GCA_003162875.1 Granulicella sp. | reverse complement strand
GATAGGCGGCTGTGACAATCCACAGCGGTAAGGAACGGCTCGCATTGAGGTAAGCATTCGCGCTGCGGCTCTGTCGACGCGCCAGCCACCCGATGGCAATGGTGGCAAAAAAATAGAGGGGAAGAATCGCAAATCCGATGGAGTGCGCTAGAGACCCGCTCATCAGCGTCTCGGTCCTGGTATGCAGTTGCTCACAATTCCGTCATTGTGTCCGACGGGCGGCTCACTAGAGCGTCCGTGCTTACACTCCGAGTCGCCCAAATCCTCACACAGTCACGGACGCGCGCGAATCGGGCCGTGCTCTGCCGTTAGCTGAGCTTTCGCTGGGAGGAGGGGCTGTGGAGTCACGAATGATCAGGGAAGTGCCAATAGAAAGCAGCAGTCCGAGCTTATTCAAATTCGCCTTTGTGTGGTTAAGTGCCCGAATGCAGGAATGCGCCATTTCTCTCTTTGAAACGTGGATGGTGGTCAGCGCCGGGTGGATGGCGTCGCTGAGCATTATGTCATCGAAGCCAACGACGGACATTTGCGATGGGACACTGACGCCGTTCGTATGCAGTGCTCGTATCGCCCCGATTGCCGTAAGGTCGTTCGCGGTAATTACTGCAGTCGGGCGCGATGTAGCGAGCAAGGAACTCATCGCCGCATCGCCGCCTCCGACCCTGTAGTCTCCATAGCGTACGAATTTCGGATTGTAGGTGAGACCAACCGCCAAGAGAGCTTGCCTAAAGGCTTCGAGCCGAAACTGAGACGTGAGCAATCCCTCCATACCGCCGATGAATCCAATCCGGCGATGTCCAAGTTCTCGGAGATGAAGGATCGCTTGTCGGTATCCTCCTTCGAAGTCGATTGCGACATCTCCTGCGCCTTTTTCTACGTGACGGCGATCCACCGTAACGATAGGGATCTTGTGAAGGAACAGGGGCTCGATGGCCCTGGTGTCAAACTCCGAAGCCATAAGTACGACGCCATCCACACGACGCGTCAACATACGATGAATCGAGTGAATGAGGTTCGGTTCGCTTGACTGGGTTGTCGCCAGGAGAAGCTCCCGGTCATCTTCGACAAGGAGTTCTTCGAGCTTGATCAAGAATTCAGGGAAGAATGGATTCGCCAGATCCGGGACGATCAAACCACAGGTTTTGCTTCGCCCATATTTGAGCGTGGTCGCTATGGGACTGGGAACAAAATTGAGCTCTTCAATAATGCGTCGTACATGCTGCGCAACCTCTTCGGTTACCGGGGCCGAGCCGTTGATTACGCGAGAGACTGTGGCACTGGACACACCAGCTCGTTTTGCGACACTCCTCATAGTGAGGCGCTCAGGCGCTTTTCGTGGGGTCATGGTCTCTTCTTCTCTTCTCTCATGTTGCATACTACAGTGATTTCGTTCAGTACCAGCACAACATCAATCAGCAGGATCGCCACTGTTCAACAGTGTAGGCCATCATCTTACTTGAACCGGTTTAGGATGGCATGCTAAAGTTTCAGGCGCGTTCTGAAGGCGTGATATCCGTCCTACTCGGGGGAGTTTATCGGCATCGTTCGTTCACCGCGGAAGAAGCCGAAAGGGTCCGAGAAAAATGCAGTCATCACGGATCCTGGTCCGACACAAAAAGACAAGGTTGAGCTGTAAGGCGTGTTTCGGGGCGAAGTCCGCTAGAATGCGGGAAATACGTCGGCTACACTCTCAGATCGCACCCTCCGAAATAAAGCTTGACAAGGGCGTCATCGGACGCATAGATTTCTCCCCGCACCCAAATATGTATCCGGTATCTCTCCTGATGTAACCGGATACACGACGAAGACTAAAGGTAGCGCGAGAGTGAATCATATGCGAAATAGAGTGCTGGTATCGGTAATTGGCAAATCGACCATTACGGTGGTCATGGGCTTCCTGCTGCTGATCGCAACAGGAATAGGTGCGTTGGGCCAGCAAGAAACCAGAGCCAGCTTAGGCGTTAAGAGCCATACCTTTGTATGATTGCCAGCGCTATAAGAGNNCGTTTTCATAACTGACATCAGTTTGGTCGGTACCGTCGAAAACAGAAGCAATAGAAGCGACTTTAAGCGTGCTTGAAACGCCCCCGTGTGGAGGCCAAAATGAGGAGAACAGATGACAAGTATTAGACCGACCAAATGGATTCTCACGCTGGGGTTACTTTCCTTCCTGCTATTCGCAGGTGGAATGTTTGCAGTTGCCCAGACAGACACGCGAGCAAGTCTCGGAGGCAAGGTAACGGACCCCAGCGGTGCAGTCATCGCCAATGCCACAGTGACCGTTACCGCCGATGCAACTGGAGTTGTTCAAACCACAGAAACAAATAGGTCCGGTGAATGGACCGCGAGCTATCTCTTGCCCGGGTTCTATCATTTTGAGGTAGCCGCGCCTGGCTTTAGAAGTGAGGTCCAGTCCGACCTCGAGTTGCAGACTGGCGATCAGAAAACCATCGACGTCAAAATGCAGCTTGGTGCAGCCACGGCAACGGTGACCGTGGAAGCCACGACCCCATTGATCGACACAAGTTCCGCAGTGTCGGGGACAGTCGTAACAGACGCGGAATTGGAGGAGTTGCCGAATCAGTCCAATGCCCCCACCATGATGGTAGGCTTGACCCCAGGCGCAACGGTAAGCTCCGGTGTAGGCGGAGGGGTGTTTCTGTGGTCCAATTCGGGGCTCTCAGGAACTAACCTCAACCAGGCTGGCGTCAACAACTGGGATATTAGCTACGCCATCGATGGAGGGGCCGTTAATAACAATAGCGGCGCTATAGCGTTTGAACCTCCGTCGGATGCAGTGAATCAATTTCGCGTCGTGACGAATGCGTATGACGCCAGCATAGGGCATTCAGGGGCCGGAACGATCAGTCTCTCATTGAGAAGCGGCACAAAGAAAATTCACGGCGACGTGTACGAAGATAACCAGAACAATACCCTGGATNNCCTATTTCAATAATATCCCGAAAAAACCGCCAATTCATGTGAACTATTACGGCGGCGGAGTCGGTGGCCCCATCTGGGTTCCCTGGCTGTATGACGGGAGAACCAAGAAGACCTTCTTCTATTACACGTTCGCTGGAATCCGGAACCTCCAGCCTGCCAATGTCGGACTGATGTCAGTTCCTACCGCGCTGGAGAGGCAAGGAGATTTCAGCCAGTCCTATACAACCCAGACTGTAGGCGGCGTTCTAACCCAGTACCCCATTCAAATCTACGACCCTAATACCTGGAACTATGATGGACTGGGGGACCGTCAGCAATTTCCCGGCAACAAGATCAATCGGCCGCTTGATAGCGAGGCCGTGGCATACCTTAACCTAATTCCGCTTCCCGAAGGTCCAAGTAATGGGTCGGGTACAGACACCAACAACTATACCAAGAATGAGAACCAGAACGACAAATTTGCGGGCAGCACTTTGCGCCTCGATCAAAACTGGAATGACAAGAACAAGAGTTTCCTAGACTTGCGGTATAACAATTGGTCTGAGATCAGCTACGATCCGTTCGGTCCGAACCCTCCGTACGTTTATGCGAATGGCTTGCTCCAGACGCGCTCCAACAGAGGATTTACACTTGACCATACAATCATATTGAAACCAAATCTGGTGGCTGATCTTCGGTATACCATATCGGGCTGGCGAGGCGTTAGCACCAACCCGTCGGCGGGCATAAGTCAGACTACTTTGGGATTTCCTACCAGTTTCGCCGCACAATCCCAGTTTCCCTCGATACCTCAAGTCAACGGTATTGTGAGCGGCAGTGAAAATGGCGGTCTGGGAACAAGTACGAACAGTTATACCCACGACGAAAACCAGGACATCACTGCGGACTTGACGCAGACCTTCAAGGGCCACAATTTGAAATATGGCTTCGAGTATCTGATCCAACAGGAAGGTGCGGGTGGACTGGGCGCCTCTGGCGGTCAGTTCACTTTCGGCACTAACTGGACGACACCGAACCCAAATCAGACTGCCGCCTCTAACCAGGGCGAGGATCTCGCCTCAATGCTTCTTGGTCTTCCCACCTCCGGTACCATTCCGACTAACGCCACCGCATTTTGGTCGCAGCGTTACACCGGTTTCTATGTTCAGGATGACTGGAGAAAAACTAGCAAACTAACGATTAATCTTGGTTTGCGGTGGGATTACCAGCGCCCCCTCACCGAGCGCTACAACCGCTATTACAGCAAGTTCAATCCCGGCCTCGCGCAACCTGCCGTCACAACTCCTGCACAGGCTGCCTATAGTGCAAATGTCCTGGGCGGTAACGCAACCACCGGCAGCGCAGCCACCGGCTACGCGCTGCTGCAGCAGTATCGGCCAGCGGCAAGCTCGTTTGTTGTTACAGGTGGGATTGAATATGCCGGTACGGGCGGCACAAGCCGCTACGTAAACAATGCGAGTTGGAAGTGGTTTCAGCCGCGCCTCGGTTTCGCTTATAGGTTGCTGAATGACACTGTAGTGCGCGGCGGTCTTGGCCGCTTTGTCCAAGGCGAATTCTACACATCAATGGCCAGCCAGAGCGGGTACAGCGCTTCTACTCCGTTTCAGGGAACCACCAATAATTACGAAACGATCGCCACAACCTGGGACAACCCTTTTCCCAACGGTCTCGTCCCTCAAACCGGTGATTCTCTAGGTAGCCTTACAAATGTAGGTTCGACGACTTCCTATGTCGATCCAAACGTCGGACGGAACTACATTGACACCGCTAGTTTTTCCGTTCAGCAACAGGTCAAGAAAGAGTATGTTGTTGAAGTTGGCGCCGTTTACAATAAAACGCACGGCGAATGGATAGGCTGGCCCACCAATATCCCGAGTACTCCGGCGTGGTACGCTGCGTATACGCCTACTTTTGCCTCGAATGGATTGCCTGTCGCCACACTTGCAGGCAATCAGCAAGTCTCCAATCCTTTCAAAGGTGTTCCCTACATCACCAATGGAACCCAAAACAACTCTACGATCGCTGCGAGTCAGTTGCTCAACCCGAGCCCGCTCAATGGGACCATTACGGATAACCGGGGCGACGGTCGTGTCTACTACTATGCTCTGAATGCGACAGTTCAACGGCGGCTCCGTAACGGCTTCAGCATAATTCAGGTATTTACCTGGGGAAAGTCGATTACTGAAAACGGTCTTTATGGTCCACTGATCGCGGAGCGAGTGAATAAGACCCTTAACTCGGGCGACCATAAACTCCATTACACCCTCACTCCAATTTATCAATTACCCTTTGGCCGCGGGAAGCTTTTCGACAAGAACGCGGGAAAGCTCACGGACGAGCTAATTGGAGGCTGGGAAGTCACAGGACAATATAACTTCGAGTCTGGAACACCTCTCGTCTTACCCACCAATAGCGCTTTCTTCCAAGGTGGCGATCCAGCGCTCGGATCCAAGAAGAATGGACAGCAGTGGTTCAATACGAGCAAATTCGCCGCCTTTCCGACAAAGAACACTACCCCTACTGCTTTGGCTGCCTACCCGTCTTGGACTGGCGTCCTCAATCTTCCCGGTGCCCAATATACTCCCCCCAGCTCAAGCGCCTCACCCCAAAATGGTGTCTACCAGGACTTTGCTACGTGGGGGACATATAACGAGACTACTTTCGGAAACATCCGCAACCCGTACACTAACAACGTCAACCTCGGATTAAGAAAGAGCTTCCAGCTTATTGAGGGTATTAGTTTTCAACTGCGTTTGGATGCCTTTAACGCTTTCAACCATCCTACATTCGGTGGTATTGACACAACTCCTGGCGATGCGTATTTCGGTGCCCTCAGTGGGACCTCGCCATCGGGCCTTGCTCAGGCTAACTCTCCGCGCCGGATAGAGCTAGGTGGCACGCTTAGGTTCTAGCAGCAATACCTGCGCAAAGGATGATTGAGACGGAAGGCCGCAAGACTTTCCGTCTCAATCTATTCACTGCGAAGGTACAGCAACTGTCCACCTACCAACGCCAACAGCATCGCCACCGCCAACTAACAATGGCGCAGGCAGCAACGCCGCGCCGCACAGGGAAAGTGTGGCGTATGCAGAGTTGTCGATCCTAGCGGAGCCGTAATACCCAAGGCGACCGTGACTGTGACGTCGGATGCAACGGGAGTGAAAGAGACCGCGGAAACCACGCGAACCGGCGACTGGATCATCAATTTCCTAACACCAGGTTTCTATCACTTTGAGGTGAGCGCCCCTGGGTTCAAGAAAGAGCTACGTTCCTCGATCGAGTTGCAGGTAGCCGACAAGAAATTCGTAGAAACCCAGATGCAGGTCGGCGCGGAGACGCAAACCATCACCGTGGAAGCGACAACGCCATTGATCGACACCACTTCGGCGGTTTCGGGCACAGTGGTTACAAACGCGGAGCTTAACGAACTTCAGACCCAAACCGACTCCCCGACCATGATGGTCAGCCTCGCCCCCGGTGTGACCATCAGCGGCGGCGTGGGCGGAAACGGGATTTATCTTTGGTCGAATGGTGGTCTTTCCGGCACGGTGGTCAATAACGCCGGCGTCGGCTCTGGTGCCATCAACTACGTGGTCGACGGCGGCAGTGTCTCTGAGAACGGGGGCAGCTTGGCTTTTGAGCCGCCCATGGATGCGGTGAGCGAGTTCAAGGTGGCAGCTAACGCATTTGATGCTGCCATTGGCCGGCAATCTTCCGCGACGATCAATCTCTCCCTGAGGGCTGGGGCGGAACAATTCCATGGTGATTTGTACGAAGACAATGAAAACGACTTTCTGAATGCTCACTCTTACCTGAGCAATAACAGCCAACCCGCCACGCCGATTCCCCCCGTTCACCTGAACCAGTATGGAGGCGGAATCGGTGGCCCGATCTGGATTCCGAAACTTTATGACGGCCGGAAAAGGAAGACTTTCTTCTACTACACGTTTGCCGGGATCAGGAACGTCCAGCCAGGCGCCCAGGGCACCATGTCGCTTCCCACTATGGCCGAGAGGGGCGGAGATTTCAGCGCATCTTACTCCACCTCGAACAAGGTCGTGTTTCCAACTCAGATATTCAATCCCGCCACATGGNNGTAAATATTCAATCCCGCCACATGGAATTACGACGGTAAGGGCGACAGGCAGCCATTTGCCGGCGAACTGGTTCCAACGGTGGACCCTATTGCCAAGGCGCTGCTCGCGCTTATGCCGCCTCCCGACGGTCCGAGCGACGGGTCGAGCTCCGACGGTAATAACTACACCAAGCGGGCAGTACAGAACGACAAGTTTGCAGGCAGTACCCTGCGCATCGATCAGGCATGGAACGAAAACAACCATACTTATGTGGATCTGCGCAAAAACGACTGGACCGAGCTCAGCTACGATGACTTCGGACCCAATAACGCTAGCNNGCTAGCGGCCTTTTGCTTCAGGGTTTATATCAGGCCCGTTACAACAGGGGAATCACCATCGACCACTCTCTCGTATTGAAGCCGCAGTTGCTGGCCGACCTGCGCTACAACCTAACCCGGTACGAAGCTTCCAGTTATGATCCCAGTTCCGGCGTAAGCCCTACCACTGTGGGGTTTTCGACGGCTTACGCCGGGCTCGCGCAGAAGCCCTCCATTCCGGCGTTCACCGGCGTTGGGAGCGGCTATGATAATGGCGGGTTCGGAACGACCCAAGCCGAAGCTTACGGTCCGTATGACACCGTCCAGGATTTCAATGTGAGCATAACGCAGACGTTAAAGAGCCACAACTTCCGTTACGGCTGGAGTACATGGTTCAGCAGCAGGCTGACGGATCGCTGGGCGCCTCCAGTGGCACCTTCGCATTCGGCACCAACTGGACGACACTGAACCCGGATGCAACAGCCGGTACTGGCGTGGGCAGTTCGACAGCCAGTATGCTTCTGGGTCTTCCCAATAGTGGCAGCTTTCCGACCGCTGCCACCAGCTTCTGGTCGCAGCATTACACCGCCTTCTACTTCCAGGATGATTGGAGACAAAGCAGCAAGCTGACTCTGAACTTGGGTCTGCGCTGGGATTTTGAACAACCGGTGACCGAGCGCTACAACCGTTTCTACAGCCGCTACGATCCGAACGCCCCCCAGACCGCCGTTACCAGCTCCGCGCAGCCCCTCTACGCCGCGAATATCCTGGGCGGCAACGCCACCAGCGGCACCGCAGCTCCCGGTATTGCGCTTCTGCAGGAGTACCGCCCGGCAGCGAGTTCGTTTGTCCCGACCGGCGGGATTTTGTATGCCGGTTTGAACGGAACCAGCCGCAGTGCGGTGAACCCGCGCTATAAGTATTTTCAGCCCCGCATCGGTTTTGCCTATCTGCTAAGGCCAAGCACTGTCATTCGCGGCGGCATCGGGCGTTTTGTTCAGAGCAGTTATCAAACTGGAGTGACAAACCAGGACGGATACAGCACCAGCACGCCGATTACCACCACGAACGACAATTACCATACCAGCGCTGCGACACTTGACAATCCCCTTACGAGCCTTCTCCCTATCACTGGCAACTCGAAAGGCATCAATACAGACGTAAGCAGCGTAACCTCCTACTATGATCCCAACATCGGCCGTCCCTACACCGATACGGCCACCCTTACGGTCCAGCAACAGGTCAAAGACTATCTCTTCGAAGTGAGCGGCATCTTCAACGCGTCGCACGGCCTCCTCGTGTACGATCCGCTGAATGGCAGCCTCACCGGCGATCAAATCGACGAACCGAGCCTAAGTGCCTGGTATGCGGCGAACACACCGACATTTGACTCCACCGGCAAGCCTTC
Source organism: Granulicella sp. (assembly GCA_003162875.1). Taxonomy (GTDB): domain Bacteria; phylum Acidobacteriota; class Terriglobia; order Terriglobales; family Acidobacteriaceae; genus Edaphobacter. The sequence continues at coordinate 6,762 of PLUT01000014.1, read as the reverse complement.
TGCTACGCTTCCCGGCAATGTTAAGGTGCCAAATCCCTTTTTGGGAGCTCCGTTCATCACCAATGGAACGCAAACCGCCACGACGATTTCCGCCAGCCAGTTGCTTAACCCAAACCCGCTTGTGTCAAGTCTCCGCCTCAGGCATGGGCAGGGGGCGTATTACTATTACGCCTTGCAGACCAAAGTCGAGCGCAGGTTCCATAACGGGTTCAGCGTAATCCAGGCATTCGTCTGGTCCAAAACCATCTCTGAGAATAACTACATTGGACCTCAGGCAATCGCGATCAAGATCGAGAAACGCCTGGCGCCCGCATCTCCGAACTCCGCCAATTCGCCTGGTGGTGATCAGCCGTTTCACTACACCCTTACTCCCGTGTATCAACTGCCGTTTGGACGAGGCAAGCGCTTTGCCTCCAATTCTGGAAGAGCACTGGATGAACTTATCGGGGGTTGGGAAATCACGGGGCAGTACAACTTCCTGTCGGGAACGCCCTTAGTGCTTCCCACAAATACCGCGTTCTTCGAGGGGGGCGATCCTTCGCTCGGGTCTAAGAAATCCGGTACGCAGTGGTTCGANNCCCACCACGGGCCCCGGAGGTATAGCGTCTTATCCATCGTGGACCGGTGTTCAAAACCTGCCGGGGGCGAACTATGCAGGTGGAACTACGACCAATGGCGTCTATCAGGATTTTGCGACTTGGCACGCCTATAACAAGACCACTTTCGGCGACATCCGTTACCCGTACACCACAAACATCGACGCAGGCATCCGCAAGAGCTTTGTGATTGCGCCGAAAACCAGCTTGCAACTCCGCTTGGATGTGTTCAACGTGCTGAACCATCCGACCTTCGGAGGTATCGATACAACCGCTGGCGACACGTACTTCGGAGCGTTCAGCGGAACGATCCCGACGAAATGGTCACAGGTCAATGCTCCGCGTGCGACCCAGCTAAGCGGAAAGATAACCTTTTAGCTGGAAGCAGGTCGAGAGAAAGTTACGAGTGAAGGCGGGAGGAGGCTGCAATCGCTTCCCGCCTGCCCTTGTAGTGGGGGAGGAGAGTGTTTCGTAACAACGGTAATCGACTTCGTTTATATTGTTTGTAATTTTGGGTCTATTTGTGACGCTCGGGCAATTCGAACGCGTAACAAGCCGCGGAACGTTGGCCCTGATTGCTATGTTCGCAGAGAGCCGCATGCTGGCCGACAGATGCAAAGGAATACGTCTGCGAATCCTGAGGCACTTAACAATCGTTGTCTTCGGAGCAAGCCAATCATGTGGTCTATACGTCATAGCAAATCCTGCCCGATACATCACATTCCTCGCCTGCAGTGGCTCGATAACCAGGAGAACCCTTGGCTTGTGTATATAGGAACCCGGTATTCCATTAATATATTGCTGTTCATCTTGGTAATTGTCTCGCCGTTGTTTGCTATGGGGGCGCCGGTTAAGGCCTGGGAGGAGAGCGTTACTATCCCGACCTACCTAATAGGGCCACCGGACCCGAACCCCCAGTTCTATTTTGGCGGCGCGTCGCAAGGGGCGCAGCATCGTATCTACCCATATCCCGTTTACGACAATCTAACCACCGAGAAAAAAGACAAGACCTACAAAATGGTCTATCTCGAAAATGAGTACATAAAGATAGGCATTCTGCCGGAGTTGGGCGGGAAGGTGTTTGAGGCGATCGATAAGACCAACGGCTACGATTTTATCTACCACCAGCACGTCATAAAACCGGCGCTCATCAGCCTCCTTGGCGCCTGGATTTCAGGCGGCATTGAATGGGATTTGCCTCACCATCATCGCGCCACCAGCTTTCTGCCGATGCAATACAAGATTGAGGAGGACCCTGACGGGTCGAAGACCGTCTGGGTAGGCGAATTGGAGCTTCGAGACCGGATGACCTGGGCCGTGGGATTGACTCTCCATCCGGGAAAGTCTTACCTGGAGGCGTCTTTCCGAATGATCAATCGGACGCCCGTACCAACCTCCATGCTCAGCTTCACGAATACGGCGGTGCATGTCGACGACAGCTATCAGGTTATCTTCCCTCCCAGCACACAATTCGTAACCTATCACGCCAAGCGGTCTTTCACGACTTGGCCGATTGCCACGACCCGCTTCAACGGCACCGATTTTACGGCTGGTGTTGACGTCAGCTGGTACAAGAACCACGTCAGTGGAAACTCGATGTTTGCCTGGAATTATCAAGACGATTTCATGGGCGGCTACGATCACGCAAAGCAAGCCGGCATCATGAGTATTTCCGATCATAACGTTGTTCCCGGCAAGAAGTTTTTCACCTGGGGCACCAATCCCAGCGGCCGGTCGGAGGAGCATCTTTTGACCGACTCCGACGGCCCCTATATCGAACTGATGGCCGGGGCCTACTCTGACAATCAGCCGGATTACAGTTGGCTGCAACCGTACGAAACCCGCACCTGGAATCAGTATTGGTATCCATTTCGCGACATCGATGGTGTCAAGAATGCGAATGTCGATGCCGCCGTGAATCTCGAGGTCAAGGACGGCAAAGCCAACGTGGGGTTTTGTTCAACCCAAGCACGCCCGGCGGCAACAGTCACGCTCAAACTAAGAGATAAAGTTTTGTTGAATGAGAAGATTGCGATCAGCCCGGCCCACTCTTTCGTCAAACAAATCAGCCTGCCCGCCGGTACGGACGAGCACGATCTCCGGGCCGCCATGGAGGCTGACGGACATGAGCTGATCGCGTACTCGCCAGTAAAACTGCAGAGCGAGAGCATGCCTGCCCCCGTGACAAACCCGCAATCACCTGCTGAAACTAAGACCAACGAAGAGTTGTATCTCGCCGGTCTGCGATTAGAGCAGTTTCACTCGCCGACCGGCGACCCCAATTCGTATTGGCGGGAAGCATTGCGCCGAGATCCTGGCGACATCCGGGTCAATACCGCCCTGGGCATCGACGCGATCAAAGCCGGGCGCTATTCCGACGCGGAAATGCTCCTGCGGAAGGCACTGGAACGCGCGACGGCAAGCTATACATCGCCGAAGGATGGTGAGCCGTTCTACTACCTTGGCCTTGCTCTGAAAGCTCAGGGCAAGCCGGACGATGCATACGCACAATTCTACAAATCGACGTGGAGCGCCGCCTGGCGATCCCCCGGCTATTTTGAATTGGCCGAGATTGCCTCGACCAGAGGCAATTTCGATGCAGCCTTGACCGACGACGAGCATGCGCTGGAGGCCAATAGCGTGAATGTCCGTGCACTGGCACTGAAGGCCGCTCTATTGCGCCATACCGGACTCCCGGCTCCAGTACTGAGTGCGGTTGCCGCCATTAATCGGATCGATCCGTTGGACGTACACGGGATGGCGGAACGTTGGATGAATGACAAAGCGCCAGCGAGTTCCGCGTTGCTACTGAGCACAGTGACGGCACATCCTGCTACCGCTCTCGAGGTCGCTGCCGACTACATGAATGCCGGACTGTGGCAGGATGGCACGACGTTGCTCACGCATATCGTCAGCGCGGCTTCAAATAGATCCAAAGTGTCTCCGCTGGTGTATTACTATTTGGGCTACTTTGCCGGACAGCTTGGCCAAGAAGACAAAGCTCGCGAATACGATCGCTTAGCACAAGGAGCACCGACCGATTATGTCTTCCCGTTCCAGATGGAAGAAATCCGTGTACTGCAGAATGCAATGGAAACGTACCCACTAGACTCGCGCGCGCCCTACTATCTTGGCAACCTTCTCTTTGACTGGCAACCCGAGCGGGCTTTGGCTTTATGGGAAAAGTCAGCTTCGCTAGGCGCGGATTTTCCGGTGGTCTATCGCAACCTGGCCATGGTCTACGCTCGCCAGGGCAACCAGCGCGATAAGGAGGTGGCCGCCCTCGAAAAGGCGGTCCAATTTGGCGGAAACGCAATGGTCTTCAACGATCTGGACAAGCTCTACGAAGAGAATGGCGTAGCGCCCGAAAAACGCCTGGCGCTCATGGAAGCGCATCAGACCGTCATCAACCGCGACGAGGTAATCGCCCGGGAGGTGAATCTCGATATCGTCGCCGGCAACGCCGATGCCGCTATTCAACTGCTTCAATCGCGTTTCTTCCGCTCATGGGAGGGTGGCGGCAGGTTTTCGCTGACCGATTCCTGGATCAATGCCAATTTTGTGCGTGGCCATGAGCATATGGCTGCCAAGCAATTCGGGATGGCTTTGGCCGACTATCAGGCGGCATTGCAAATCCCAGGCAACCTGGCAGAAGCGGCGGGCAATACCAGCAGCCGCAAGGGCGAAATCTCGTACTGGATTGGCGTCGCGTATCAGGTTTTGGGAGATACGGCAAAGGCCCAACAGGCTTGGCGTGACGCATCAGCGGATCCTGCAGCACCGGTGACCGGCGGACGAGGTGGAAATCGACGGCCAGACACTCCTGTTGGAACGGCCGCACCAGGGCAGTTTAGCGAACGAAATAGCCTGGGCGGGCTAGCTGCCGGAGGTCACGTCGCTCAGGCAGCCATTTACTATCAGGCACTCGCGCTTGAGAAACTCGGCCAAGCCGATCGCGCCAAGGTACTGTTTCAGCAGCTGATTGATATGGGCAACCAGCAACTCAAGGGCACGACCCCTCCAGAGATCGCAACTGGAAAAGTCACATCGAGCCAGCGTTCTCAGGTCGCGGACGCCCACTATCTCGCAGGTCTCGGCCAACTTGGTCTGAACAATAAGGAGAAGGCGAAGCAAGAATTCTCGATCGCTCTAGCCGTTAGCCCAGATCATTTTGCCGCCAAGATGGCGCTTGCCGATGCGATCCCCTGATTGAGAACAGGTTCAAAGCAGGCGCCGTGTAGTCCAGTTACATCTCTAGTATTTCATTAGCTTTATGCGAAGCGTCTGCCCTTGGTATGGCAGAATCAAGCGGAAATGGTTACCACCATGAGAAATCACATTGTCACACGCTGCCTTCTCTTTATCACTGGTTTGCTTACCGTCTGCGCACCGATGAGCGCACCAGCCCAGCGGGCGCATCTCACCCACGCGCAATGCGTGGAACGCGCCCGGCAACTTGTCGCGCGTATGACCCTCGATGAAAAGATCGGGCAGGTGCATGGCATGTCGGACGCACAGCATTTCCGCATTGTTCCGGGTTTGCCCCGCCTGGGGATACCGGATTTGGACGTGACCAATGGTCCGGCCGGCGTTGGGCCGGGCGGTGCGGGACCGCAAAAACGGGCAACCGCTCTGCCCGCACCCATTGCCTTGGCCGCCTCCTGGGACCCGGAGCTCGCCCGGCTCTACGGCCAGGTCGCCGGTGAAGAGACCCGCTCGCTGGGAAGCAACCTTCTGGAATCGCCCGACATCAATATTGCGCGCGTCCCTCAGGGCGGCCGCGTCTTCGAGAGCTACGGTGAAGACCCGTATCTCACATCGCAACTTGCTGTCGCGAACATCGAAGGCATCCAAAGCACCGGTGTCATCGCCAACGTCAAGCACTACCTTGCCAATAACCAAGAGACCAATCGCCTTGCCATCAACGAAATCATTGCCGAGCGACCGCTGCGGGAGATATATATGCCGGCTTTTGAAGCTTCGGTCAAAGATGCGCACGTTGCCTCGCTGATGTGCGCCTATCCGCGCGTGAACGGTGCGCATGTCTGCGAGAATGCGCCGCTGCTCAAGGATGTGCTCAAGAAGGAGTGGGGCTTCGATGGCTTTGTCACTTCCGACTTCGGGGCCGTTCACAGCACAACGCCGAGCGCACTCAATGGGCTTGATCTGGAGATGCCGGACGGCCGCTATCTGGGCGATGCGCTGCGCAAGGCCATCGACTCCGGCGAAGTGCCGGTGGCCGCGATCGATGAAATGCTGGTGCGGCGCTTTGCGAAGATGATGGAATTCGGCTGGTTCGGTCCTCAGCCGCCCGCCTCGCCGATCCCGGTATTAGAACACGGCGCTGCCGCCCGCAACATTGCCGCCCAGTCCATGGTGCTGTTGAAGAACGACGGCAATCTGCTCCCGCTCGATCCCAACGCGATGAGATCCGTTGCCCTTATCGGGCCTTATGCCATACGCTCGGCAACCGGCGGCGGAGGCAGCTCGCGCGTGATCCCGCTCTACATTATCGCCCCAGCCGATGGCCTCGAATCCGCCATGAACTCGCGCACCCGATTCACGTTGCTGGACGGCTATGATATCGACGCCGCGGCCGCAGCGGCGAGAAGGGCCGCAGTCGCCATCGTCATGGTCGGCGACAACGATAGCGAAGGTCGCGATCAGGGCATCGAACTGCCCGACGCGCAGAATCGCCTGATCGCGGCGGTGGCCAGCGCGAATCCCAAAACAATCGTTGTTCTCAAGAGCGGCTCGGCTGTACTGATGCCCTGGCTAAAGGATGTTTCCGCCGTTCTCGAAGCCTGGTATCCGGGCGAAGAGGATGGCAATGCGGTTGCCGATGTTCTGCTCGGCAAGGTGAATCCCTCCGGCAAGCTGCCGCTCAGCTTTCCTCGCAGCGTCGAGGATACGCTGGCGGCCCACCCCGATCAGTTTCCCGGCGATGGTGTGACGGTGCACTACAGCGAAGGCCTCCGCGTCGGTTACCGCGCTTTCGCGGCGCAAGGCGTCGCACCGCTCTTTCCCTTCGGCTTCGGACTGTCCTATACGCAGTTTCATTTTGACGATCTGAAGGCAGTCGTTCATCCGCAGAGTCACAGCGCCACGGTAACCTTCCGCGTCACCAACACCGGCCAACGCGCCGGCGCCGAAGTGGCGCAACTCT
>PLUT01000073.1:3218-6058 GCA_003162875.1 Granulicella sp. | reverse complement strand
AGGCCGAAGTCGCGGATCTTGGCGTTCATCTTTTCGTTGCGCGCGTCCAGCTCCACGCGCAGCCCGGCGGCTTCCAGCGCCGTCTTCACATGCTCGGCGTAGTTCAGGTGTTTCTCGCTGGAGATGGGCACCAGGCCCACCTGCACCGGCGCCAGCCACAGCGGAAACGCGCCCGCGTAGTGCTCGATCAAGACGCCGAAGAAGCGCTCGACCGATCCAAACAGCGCCCGGTGAACCATCACCGGCCGATGCAGTTCGCCGTCTTCGCCCTTGTACTCCAGCTCAAAGCGCTCTGGCAGGTTGAAGTCGAACTGCACGGTGGAAAGCTGCCACATCCGGCCCAGCACATCCACCAGCTTGATATCGATCTTCGGCCCGTAGAATGCGCCCTCGCCCAGAATCGCTTTGAATGGCGCCCCGCGTCGCGTGAGCAGCTCCCGCAGTATCGACTCGGCACTCTCCCAGTCCGCCGCGTGGCCCACAAAGTCGCCCGCCTTCTTCGGATCGCGCATCGACAGCTCCACGCGATACTCGCTGAACCCGAACGTCTTCAGCACCGCCTCGGCAAAGTCGAGGCAGCCTTCCATCTCGCTGGTCACCTGCTCCGGTGTGCAGAAGATGTGCGCATCGTCCTGAGTAAATCCGCGCACCCGCAGCAGCCCATGCATCGTGCCCGATCTTTCGTAACGATAAACGTTACCTAATTCCGCATAGCGCTGGGGCAGGTCGCGGTAGCTCTTCGGGCTCGACTTGTAGATCAGGATGTGGCCGGGGCAGTTCATCGGCTTCAGCCGGTATTCCGCGTCATCCAGCTCCATCGGCGGATACATATTCTCCGCGTAATACCCCTCGTGCCCGCTGGTCTGCCACAGCTCGCGCCGCATGATGTGCGGGGTGAACACCATACTGTAACCGCGCTTGATACATTCTTCGCGCATCCAGTCTTCCATGGCCTTGCGCACCATCCCGCCCTTGGGATGCCAGAAGATCAGCCCCGCACCCGCCACTTCCTGGATCGAGAACAGGTCGAGCTGCCGGCCCAGCACGCGGTGGTCGCGCGCCTTGATCTCTTCCAGCCGCTTGAAGTACGCGTCCAGATCCTTCGCGCTAAAAAACGCCGTCCCATAGATCCGCTGCAACTGCTGGTTCTTCTCGTCGCCCAGCCAGTAGGCGCCCGCAATCGCCGTCAGCTTGAACGCCTTCACTCGCCCCGTCGACGGAATGTGCGGGCCGCGGCAGAAATCCGTGAACCCGCCATTCTTGTAGAGCGAAATCTCCTCGCCGGGCCGGGTGAACTTCTCGATGAAGTAGACCTTCATGAACTCGCCCGCGGCGGCATAGTCCCTGAGCCCCTCTTCGCGCGGGACCTCTTCCCGCGTGAATCGCTCATCGCGATTCACAACTTCTTGCATGCGCGCCTCGATCGCCGCCAGGTCCGCCTCAGTGAACGGCGTCGCGCGATACACATCGTAAAAAAATCCGCTGTCCGTCGCCGGCCCGTGCCCCAGCTTGGTCTCGGGGAAGAGTTCCAGGATCGCCGTCGCCATCACGTGCGCGGCGGAGTGGCGCAGTACCTTCAGCGCCGCCTCGTCCTGCTCCTTCAGCAGCGTCAGTTCGACATCTTCGCCGAGCGGCGCCGCCAGGTCCACCAACCGCGCGCCGTCCTCGCCTCCGCCGGCCGCCGAGTACATCGCATCTTCCGACGTCTCATCCGCTCCGGCGGGTGCCCCAGGTTCGACCGCAGGTCGACCCTGGGAAGTCAGTGGCTTAACCCTCGCCACCACCACCGCGGCGGCCAGCCGCGGCGAAATACTCGTAGCTATATTAAGGGGAGTCGTCCCACGCGCAACCTCGCGCACCGACCCATCCGGAAGCTGGACTCGAATCTGCTCTATGCTCACGCTTTACAGGATACCGCGCCCACTCGCGATCCGGCGCTCGAAGCCGCCATCGCCGCACCCTAAGTCGCGCACTCCAACTCACAACTCACAACTGCCTTAAGGAGGTGAAGAGGAGAGGCCGCGCCGGTTTGGCTTGTCGTCCTGCCCCTCTTCACAGTTTCCATAGTGCGATCTATGCGGTCAGGTCCTGCTCCGTCGACGTGGCCGTCGAGCGCAGAACCTTGCCATTGGCTTTGGCCCACACATGTCCTCGCCAGATGCCGATGAGAGGGGCACCCGCAATTACAACAAACGCATAGATCACCGCGAATTGCATTAGCGTTTCTCCTTTGTTGTGACCTCGGCAGCTTTGGGGGTTGCCGAGCCGGACGGTGAGGACCTGCTTTCGGAATGTGGGCCTGCACCCGGCTTCACCTCCGGGCACATCCCTGACTATCGCCCCGGGTTATCCATCTTGCCATCCCACCTTTGGGCTACACCCACCCCATTCGGGGTACCACTCTGTTCTGCGCCCTCATTCCAAGTACCCCCCCGGGGGTATACCCCCTCGGATTCACTCCAGCCAAAGGAGATACGGGTGGACTTCGTACAAAAAACGTGCGGCTCCGCTTAACTGGGCCGAACCCTGCTGCCGCTCGGGGCGGTTGACCGTTTGACCATTCACCGTCCTTCGTTGTTCGTTCCATATGAGCCATGTTCTGCGCCCTCATTCCACCATCCCCGGGGGTATACCCCTCGGATTCACTCCAGCCAAAGGAGATACGGGTTGACTTCGTACAAGAAACGTGCAGCTTTGCTTTGCTTGGTTCGGCCATGCCGCGTTGCAGACGGCGGCGGTGACTTCAGCCTCGGGCCGCCGGTCGTCGCAATGGGTTGCGCCAGGGGGTGCCCCCCCTCCCCCGGCATTTGATTCCAAGATATTCTCAAGAAAGGACTTAG
>PLUT01000073.1:0-3145 GCA_003162875.1 Granulicella sp. | reverse complement strand
TCCCACCTGCGGCAGGCTCCAGATCCGGTCCCGGGGGACACAACACTGTTGCTTGCTCTTCTTTATTATAACATGGGATGTCAAGCTAAATCCTGGTATATGATTGATTCTAATAGGATTATTAACGGCGGGAGGTTTGAGGCGGAGGCAGANNCCACATCTCAGAAGCGAGATGTGGGGCCCCCTGCCTCAACACATGGCCCTTGTAAATCAGCTGTGGAAGTGTGCGCTTGGACACATTCTCCCAATTCACGCCAGCCTTGCTATAGCCAATGAACGGTTTACCGGCTATGTGGGCTTCGCGTCACTGCACTTCCTGTCCAGGCGAAAAAACAGCGTTGCCGCACAGTGCATGGTCAATAGCCGATGAGCAGAATGCCCTTCAAGGGAAGCTGCAGTCGTCCGCTGACGTAGAGCGTCTCAAGAAACTTCTCAACCTTGGAAAAATCGTCCGAGGTGCGATATGTATTGCGAACAGCTATCGCTAGGTGGAGAACGTCGTGCATCATGCACGCCTGAAAAATGTCTTTGAGGAACTGATTATTGTCGACTGCACGACCCGCCTCAACTTCAAGTACCCAACCCAGACTCGGTGCATAAGCGTCGGCATTGAAGCACTTCAATTCCTTGCCTTTTCGTCCAAACAGCACCGGGACAACTATCTTGTCGTCAGCGGACTTCCCTTTCTCAACTCGAAATCCGAGCTTTTCCAATCCTGGCCGAAGCCGCGCCATGACCTTGTCGCTGTGTTGAATCAGAGTTTTAGTTGAGTCGATGGAATCGGCAAACTCTTCGAAGAGCTTCACGATAGAGCGCCCAAATTCCGGGGGCGGCGATGAATTTGGGAAATAAATCCAGTTGATCATCGTAGCTCACTCGCCAAAGTCGCCAAATTGCCCCTCGTGTCGGCATGAATGACATGTAGTGCGCGCGTCGTCGCCATACTCACTTATACCGTCGTCAACATTGTCAGTTCCGTTGTCATGCAACAGGACCCGCATTGAAACTACGATCTCAAACGGACCGTACGATCCGCACTTTGGGCATCGCTTTCCCTCCAAGCAATTCACATTTGGGCTAACTCTGGATACAGTAGCGCCCACCATGTCATGCCTCCTGGCTGGGGTCTGAAGGAGCAGTGGTGTTTTGTTCGAGGATGGCTATGGCCCGGGCGCGGCCTTCGGGGGTGGAGTGGCGGGGACGGGCATACCACTCCTCTTCCTTGCGGCGGCGGACCAACTCGGCGCTGGCGGCGCCGATGAAGCTGTCGAGCGAAATGCCTTCTTTCGCGGAGTAGGCTTCGACTTCCGCAAGCAGCGATGGGTCGAGGTGGACCACGACAGGGCTCGATGATTCTTGTTTGGGTTCGCCTTGCATGCTTACTCCTCGCGTCGCAGGAGTTGGAGGAACTCCTGCGGGGTGACTACCTCAATTTTGAACCTTGCGGCGGCCTGGCGCAAATGGCGAATGTTGTGGCTGAGGATGAGATCGGCGCGCCCGTTGATGGCTGCTTCGAGCACCAGGTCGTCGTCGGGGTCCGGCGAGATGGGCCGGTGACGCTCGGCGAATGGAAGAGGCTCGGCGAGTTCTTCGAGTTCAGAGATGAGCGATTCGACCTCTTGCGCGGTTCGCTGGAAGGCCGCGAGTTGGTCGGGTCGAAGAGCTACATCGCGATACTCGCATACGAGGGCGTAGCTGAGGAGCAAGCGTGCGTCGAGCCGCAGAATCCTGATCAGCGCCGCAGCCGAAGCTCCTGATCCGGATCGCAGCGCGGCGATGAGTACAGAGGTGTCGAGGACGATTTTGGGGCGCGTGGCTTGGTTCACTTCTGGGAGTGTGTCAGAGATAGATTCCACCCTCGGCGGCCTGCCTGAAGCCTTCGGCTCCGCAGAAAAGATCAACAGACGTAAGTGGTTCCATTGGTGAGAAGCGCGTCATCTTCTTGCCTCGCGATTTCAACAATAGCCACCATATCCGCTGCATCTTCGATGCCGACGGGAAACTGCTTCGAGCGTCTAGGAGCTTTCCCGAATCGGAACGCCGCTTGGGACGAGTTTACGTTATTGCCTCGTAGGAAAACGAGGGCGTTTTTAGAGATTCGACCGACCGCCGGGTCGCCGTTTCATCCCGCGACACCCCGGCGCAACTTTCTCTTGCGGCGATCTGCCCGGCTTATACAATCCGTTCAAGGGGGATTCCCTTGCCCAAGGTGTCGTCCAAATCCGCAGTCTGGTTCTTCCTGCTTGCGCCTCTCGCCCTCACCCTGGCCATTCCACCCCTGGCACACGCGGCAACGCCCGGGCCGGGCACGGCCCCTACCAACTCTACCAAGTCCTTCAAGGCCTACCAAAAACACCTGCGGAAGCAAGATAAGAAGACCCGGAAGGCGCAGCAGAAGGCGCAGAAGCGGCAGAAAAAACTCCACCCCACCGGCCATTGAGGTTCCCGGACTCGGCAGACATTGCCTCCGCGCGGAATCTTCAGCCCCGTTCCGGCGGCCCATTCGGTAGTGTCCCAATTTGAATTGGCTATCCAGGACATCTTCGGGGAGCCCCATATGACGCCGTTCCGGTATCTCTGGAACGCCAACATTGATACCCCAAGATGGGGAGACCTGACCCCCAAGATGGTTTGAGGCTGTTCATGGAGCCGACCCTAAGACCACCTAACCCGAGTTGTACAATTTCGCTATTATGCTGAAAAGTTTGGTAGTTCTCGCTGTGCTCTTCGCCATCACACAGACACCTGTGCCAACTACCGGGCAGACAGCCAATTACGGCACTCACGCCAGCGCAGGCCATACACAACCCCCCAAATCCAATCAGAATAGGACTTCCCTTGTCCTCGCAACCCTTCAAGCTACAAGCCCCGGCAGTAGTGATAACAAACCCCCCGACGATCCCGAAAACGATAAAGAACGGCCCATAGTGATCGCCAAAATGCCCACCGTGACGGTAGATCGTGACTGGCTCGACTACGCCACTTTCGGCGTCGGCCTGGTTGTTCTCGGAGTTGGATTCTTTGGTGTTCTCTACGCTAAGAAGACTCTCGGATCCATCGCGGATCAGGCCACGTCCCTGCATGAACACGCCGGGCACTTCAAAGAACTCACCGCCGCTGCCCGAAAGAGCGCCGAGGCCGCTAG
>PLUT01000190.1 GCA_003162875.1 Granulicella sp. | reverse complement strand
ATTGCAACCGATATGGTCACCGTATTTGGCATGATCGCGGAACGAAACCACTATCCAGACACCTTAGGTTACGGCGCCAGCTTTGAGAAGCTCGTGGCCTCGTGGCGTTCATTGCATAAAGCGGGCGCCAGCCGATAAGTTGGAGCGGGGTAGGGGAGTCGAACCCCGTCTTTAGCTTGGAAGGCTAAGGCCCGAGCCGCTAGACCAACCCCGCAATATGGTGTACCCGCTCAGACTCGAACTGAGGTCTGCCGCTAANNTGGTGCTCCGAGAGGGACTCGAACCCCCGATTTCTTGTTTGTAGGACAAGAGCCTTAGCCGCTAGACGACCGGAGCAACAATGGTGCGCGCACGAGGAATCGAACCTCGATCTCAACCTTCGGAGGGTAGCGCCTTCATCCGTTAGACGACGCGCGCAAAACTTGGTGCTCCCCGGCAGAGTCGAACTGCCGTCTTCGATTTAGGAAATCGTAGCCCTATCCGTTGGACGAGAGGAGCAAAGATGGTGCCGCAATGGATACTCGAATCCAATTGGATGCGTGAGAGGCATCTAGCCTACCCTTGGCTGATTGCAGCATTGGTGGCGCGTAGGAGAGTTGAACTCCTGTCGTCGGTGTGAAAAACCGATGTCCTGCCGTTGAACGAACGCGCCCTGAATGGGGCAGCCAGCAGGAATCGAACCCGCATTCCGGAGTTAGAAGCTCCGCGTCCTGATCCATTGGACGATAGCTGCATGGTGGCGCCGGTGAGATTCGAACTCACGTCTCTTCGCTTAAAAGGCGAGTGCAGATAGCCGCTATGCGACGACGCCGAACGATATGGTGAGCCGCCAGGGAATTGAACCCCGCTCTGAAGATTAAGAGTCTCCTGCTTCGCCGACAAAGCTTGCAGCTCACTGGTAGAGGAAGAGGGAATCGAACCCGTCTGGCATCGGTCATCTACCGACTACAGGGTTTATAAGGCCCCGCCGCGCCCTGCGCTTTCCTCCAAGGTGGTGCCTCGCCTGAGAATCGAACTCAGCCCCACCGCCTTATGAGAGCGGGGGTTCCCCTGGTACGAGGCATGGCGAGGGAGGCAGGACTCGAACCTGCGGGTTCGGTTTTGGAGACCGACAGTGTAGCCGCTTCGCTTACTCCCTCGAATTTTCACCTATCAAAGAGCAATAAAAATCCCCGCACTGGGCGGGGTTCTGTGAGTGCAACACGAGACACAGACCCCTAGAACATGACCCACCCCATCCGCTTTTCGCAGATTCCGATGACTACGTTTTTGGCTATCTGTCTCATGACTTGTTTCACTCTAACCTTATTCACTTTGCATTGCAATTCAAATATTGGAGCAGGCGGAAGGAATTGAACCTTCGTCTCAGAGTTCGTAACTCTGTGCCCTAATCCGTTGGACGACGCCTGCAAATGATGGTCGGAGAGGTGAGATTCGAACTCACGTCGTCTCGCTCCCAGGGCGAGTGCCTGAAGCCTCTAGGCTACCCTCCGACGTCTTGGTGCTGCCTCGCAGAATCGAACTGCGTTCTCTGGTTTTTCAGACCAGCGTAATCACCGGACCTACGCAAGCAGCGATAAATGGTGGAGACGGAGGGAGTCGAACCCTCAACTTCGGAGTGCAAAACCGATGTGTTCCCGCTAGCACCACGTCCCCGGATTGTTGGGGCGGGATAGGAGAATTGAACTCCTGTTTCGTGTGCCACAGACACGCGCCTAAGCCTCTCGGCCAATCCCGCCATAAGTTGTTGGAGCACCTCCAGTGAGTCGAACACTGTTGTCCGGGGTACAGGCCCGGTGCATCGCCGTCAATGCTTGAAGTGCCACTGGAGCCGCCGGCGGGAGTCGAACCCGCTGCCTTTCGCATACCAAGCGAACGCACTTCCACACGTGCTACGACGGCCCTACGGTTACTCCCTCCCGGCAACCTGCGTTGTCGAAGTAAAGATACTTCTGCCAAACCCTGTCCGTGTTGGCGTGCGATCGCAAAATCCCGCGAGCCGTGTGCAACGTGACAGGCCGTGGACGCCGCAGCAACGGCATCCCAGCTTCCTCTGGCGTACGGTCTGCTTTGCGACGGTTATCAGCAGAGCAGCACGCTACCAGATTCTCCCAAGTAGAGAGGCCACCTCTCGATCGAGGAATTACATGATCGAGGGTGAGCGACATCGCAGGGAAATTCTCTCCGCAATACTGACACTCGAAGCCGTCACGGACTAGGATGTTGCGCCTCGTCAATACCTGGGCACGGTAAGGAACGTGACGGTAACGCTTCAGCCGGATCACAGTGGGCCACATGATGCCACGATGAATCTCCCGGCCCAAGTCCTCCTGCACAATGGCCGACTCTTTCACTAGGAGTGTGAGAGCGCGACGCAGAGCACAGATTGACACAGGCTCAAAGCTGCTATTCAAAACCAATACGGCGGTGCTTCTAACGTTACTCATACACCCTCCTCTCAAAAAGAATCGACAAACGATTGCGCATCCAAACTTGGAGCAGGAACCCGGAATCGAGCCGGGGACTTCGGTGTACGAAACCGATGCGTTGCCAACTACGCCATCCCTGCCCTAAATGTTGTTATTCCATCCGCGATTCACTGCGGACAAATCAATACTGCCGAACTGCTCCAATACCTTCCAACGCAGCTCATCTTTATGTAGCGAGATGACAGTCCCGACACGTACTCGTTTGTCCTGCGGAAGCAGTGCGACCATCCTTCTAGTACCTCGCCCAAGTTCTGTCTGTACCATCAACATCACTGCACCTCAAAAGTTTTGGAGCGGAGAACGGGACTCGAACCCGTGTGACCAGAGTGGCACTCTGACGTACTAGCCGCTGTACGATCCCCGCTTACTATCTGGTTCCGTCGCAGGGATTCGAACCCCGATAGATGGCTCCAAAGACCACCGTCCTGCCTGTTGGACGACGACGGATCAATACTCATAAAATGTGGCTCCCCGCGACGGACTCGAACCGCCATGACAACATTCAGAGCGTTGCGTCCTCCCATTGGACGAACGGGGAATAACTCAATCTGGCCGGTCAGGAAGGAGTCGAACCTTCATCTTTCTCCTTAACAGGGAGACACATTGCCTTTATGCTACCGACCGTAAAAAAGCCTCCGTACCCTGTGGGCCGGAGGCTCTGCTTCAAAACGTGTTGAAGAAGGTCCGGCTACATGGGGCTACCCTGACGCGGTTCGACCGCGATGGCTTGGGTAAAATTGCGCGTTGTAGTCAGATGCTTCATATCGAGATTGGATGTTCTCAAATTACGAGTTACTTGTCAATAACTAAAGCGGCGGTCCCAGAGAGAATTGAACTCTCGCGTTCCGCTCGACAGGCGGACATCATGGCCACTAGATCATGGGACCCGACTGGTGCAAGCGGTGGGGATCGAACCCACTGGCTCCGCAGAGCCTCGGTTTTACGGACCGGTGCCATACCTTCACGGCGGCGCTTGCAAAATGGCGGAAGAGACAGGAGTCGAACCCGCTTGTGCCAGGATCTCTGACACTGACTGGTTTTCAGGACCAGCGTCCCACCGTGGAACACCTCTTCCATTTGGCGGAGAGTGAGAGATTTGAACTCTCGGCACCTTGCGGTGCTCCCCGTTAGCAGTGAGGTGGTTTAAGCCGCTCACTCAACTCTCCAAACTTGGTGCGACTGACAGGAATCGAACCTGTAAGCACGAAGGTTTGAGCTTCGCCGCTTTGCCTGTTTGCGTACGGTCGCATGGTGCGGGTGGGGAGATTCGAACTCCCAATCTGCTGGTTCTAAGCCAGCCGCCTTTGCCATTTTGGCCACACCCGCACGTCTGAAATTGTCAAAGAACTTCCCCGAATCGCGGCAACGCGCCGCAATTGGGCAAAACAAAACCCGCTCATTTTGAGCGGGTCGGTGTGCCTTCGGATCATCCCTTGGTTACGGTTGATCCAGAACACGCCGACTCGCACTCAGATAATCGAGTGACGCGAGATACAAGCGCGAACTGGAGAACATAGCCTTCATGTGATCCTCAATTAATTGCTGGAGCCGAGTCAGGCAGCATCCCGCTCAAGTACATTCTCATACTTTCAGGTATTGTGCAATATTTTTTTAGAAACTACTTGCATTTCTTGACCACCTATGGGAAAGTAGCCTCTGCGTAGGAGCAAGCCCGATGAAATCGACATTCCACAATTCGATGCGTAGGTCGCCCGAGATGATTTATCTCTGCGGTGATCGCCGGGCTTATCTGCTCACCTGGGCGTTACTGTAAGCGAACGGTCCTACGCGTATCTAACCGCACATTAAGTAATTGCTGAGTGGCGAAGAGGACAGGTACTTCGACTGGTACTCGATCAATACTCCTGTCGTCGCTTGATCCCTCAGCTAACTCTCTGTCAGTGGCGCACTGTATGGCTACTTCTGGCAAATCCGCAAGGATTGGGTTCGAATCCCAAACGCCATGCTGGCTTGTTCCCTAACGGGATGCGCTCTCCGGCTCGGTCGCAGGCCTGCGGCTGTGCGGGAGTGATTCAGTGGTGATAGAGGCGAGTTACTTCCACCGCCAATGAACGGGCAGAGCGGAATCTCTGCCGGAGTAGAGGCTTTTCGGGACGGGGGCGTTGCCCCGAAGGATAAGGTTTCGTAGATCTCTCGCTCTGAGACTCGTTTCGTTTGTTCCCTGATGTGCGCGGGTACGGCTTATTAGTTTGGCCGGTGGCGTAGATAACAGTTACTTCGCCTTGTAAGCGGGTGGTCGCAGGTTCGAATCCTGCCGCGAACGTAAGTTCGTGTAGCTCAGTGGTAGAGTACCTAAACGTTCTGTTATCGCCTTCTCCCCGGCCAATAACCCTCCAGCTTCTAGCTGGTTAGAAAGTAAGACTGACATGAGCAAAGGATATGTGAAGGGCGGAACGCCGATTGGTTCTGAGTCGTTGTGCAGGACCTGTAGCTACGCGCAAATCATGACGGGATACAGAGAATCCGAGATGGTGACCATGTGCAATCGTGTCCATCCGAACATTGTGGTGCCGTTCAGGATATATGAGTGCACCGGCTACCACGACAAGAACAAGCCAACCTGGCAACAGATGCAGAAGTTGGCGATTCACGTGTCAGCGGGCAATCCGAAGCCGGTTGGGTTCAAGGTCGGCGCAGGATTCGGAGAGACCACGGTCCGAGTGGTCGAGGATGATGACGACTACGACGAGGACGATGAGTAAGTAAGCGCCGGTGGCGCAGAGTGCGGATACTTCGGTAGAGCGCCGTCAGTGATGACGGAGGTCGCGGGTTCGAAACCCGCCATCAACTGAAAGGCTGGTGTAGCTCAGATTGTCTTGCCTTCCGCATTCGAATATTCCCCGGCGACTAAGTAAGTGCACTTGAAAGGAGGTGCGTGATGAAGCTGAACGTATTGAACCTGAGCGACCTGGCGCCCCGGCCCCACGCCCTGGCGCTCTGGTCGGACCCGCCCAGCGTCGCGTCCTCGGGCTGGCAGCGTTCCACGAAGCTGTAGAGGCTGTCCAAGGTTGGCGAACCGGTAGATGCGCGTCCTGGAGCCGATGGTGGTCCGGCAATCGCCTCTCGATGACGTAGACCGTCCATGCGTCGCGGCGGTGTTGGAAGTTGAGGAGGACGCGGGGCATGTCGGAAGCATAGGCGGGCTGGCTGTGGATAGGCCGCTGGGCCATACAGGATGTCGGAGGGACCGGTTGAGCATGGCCAGGGCATTCACCTTGGCCCGGCGTCCATCGCGGCGATCAACAAGGCGGACGCGGACAGCCACCTCCGCAATAAGGAGCCTCCGGTGACGCATTCTCCTCCGCCGCGACCTCCCATTGTAGTGCTGCTTCGACAGGGAGACCCTCTGCGATCTCGGAACAGATCCGATCCTTATTGGACCCAATTGAACCCAAGAGCCAAATCTGACACCCTGTACGTTATTGAATTTATGGTGCGCCCGGAGAGATTCGAACTCCCGACCCTTTGGTTCGAAGCCAAATGCTCTATCCAGCTGAGCTACGGGCGCACACCGCGGACGACCTCCTCCGCAAACCCAATCCTACCCTCTCGCTTCCATTGCCTAAGCCACTGAAGCCTTCACCGGCTCCACGGGCGCAGTGTCGGGCGGAAGCAAAGTTGGCGGGACGGTCTCGACAATATCCAGTCCGGCGCGGCGCAGCAACTGGTGGATCACGGGCCCGCTCAGCCGACTGGCATCGTACTCCACGCGTACGGTCTTCTCCGCCTCGTTGAATTCCATGCGCCGCACACCGTACACATCGCGAACCTTCGCCAGCGCCAGCATGGTCCGCTCGGCCGGCGGAGCGCCGTAGCGGTAGACGACATCCAGTTGAGTCATACCCTGATTCTACCAGCCTGCCTGGAGCAATCTCTGGGTGGAGTAGCAGCGGGCTTTAGAGGATGCTGAAAAAGTCGTCTCAGACCGCGAATGATGACCTCAGCNNTGATTATGCGGCGTTTACGGCACGGATAAATCCGTGCCCTTAACGAAGAAGCCCTTTTTCAGCGGCCTCTTTAGCCCGCGGTAAGGGCCAATACAATCAGGGGCTTTAGCCCCGGGCCTCCGTTCGCCGAGTCGAATTGGCGTTTCTCATCAGCTTCTACAGCTTTCCCAGATAGTCCAGAATCTCCGGGCTGGTCCAGTCTTGCGCGGAGACGAACTTGCGGCGCAGGATGCCTCGCCGGTCGATAACGTACGTCTCCGGAATCTTGATCGTGCCGTACATCTTGGGAATCCGGCCCGACCCGTCCCGCACTGTCAGGAAGTCCAGGTGGTTGTCCGTCAGGAACTGGCGGTAGGCCGCGTCGTCTTCATCGCTGCTGATCGCGACCACTGCGACCTGCGGCAGCCGCCGCTGCATCTCCCCCAGGCTGGGAACCTCCTCGATGCAGGGAATGCAATACGTGGCCCAGAAGTTCAACACCACAACGTGGCCGCGAAGTTTCTCGAGATCGACCGTCCGCGCGCCATCGCTCACGGCGAACTCCGGCGCAGGCGAGCCGATGCGTCCCGGATGGCTGCCGCGATCGCATGCAGTTGCCAGCAAGCCGCACAGTGCCAGGGTGGCCACCGCCGGCACCCGTATCCGCAGCCGGGCCGGCCATCTCCTCGCGTCGCGCCTCTGTCCCACCCAAACCATGCTGCGCTGCTGCTTTCTCTCCGGCACGCGTTGCTCCTCTCCCTATAATACGAACCTGTGGACGATACCGGGAGCGCGGCGGCCAAGTTCGAGGAAACTACCCCAACGCCGGCGCCGCAGCTCCGCCTCTCCGTCATCGTGCCTGCGCGCAACGAGGCCGTATCGCTGCCCGCCTGTCTCGATTCCTTGCTTTCGCAGTCGGAGCCGGGATTCGCGCTCGCAGCGCAGTGGGAGCTGATCGTCGTCGACGACGATTCCAGCGACGCCACGCCGGATATTGCCCGCGCCGCCGCTCCCGGACGCGAGGGCATCGTCGTCCTTGCCGCACCGCCGCTCGATCTTACCGACCGCGGCGGCTTCACCGGCAAGACCAACGCCTGCTGGGCCGGCGCCCAGCGGTCCCGCGGCGCGTGGCTGCTGTTTACCGACGCAGACACAGTGCATGAACCAGGCGATCTCTCGCGCGCCATCCACGAGGCGGAGAAGCATCACGCGGCGCTGCTCTCCTACTCGCCGCGCCAGTTGGTCACCGGCTTCTGGCAGCGCGCGGTCATGCCGCTGGTCTTCTCCGAACTGGCCAGCGTCTACCCGCCCAAACGGGTCAGCGATCCGTCCTCCCCGCTGGCCGCCGCCAACGGCCAGTTCGTGCTGGTCGAGCGGGATGCGTACTTTTCCGTGGGCGGGCACCGCGTGGTCGGGAAGCAGATCCTGGAGGATGTGGCACTCGCCCGCGCCATCAAGCGCGCGCACTATGGCATTCGCTTCCGCTATGCCCCGGATGCCCTGGCCACCCGCATGTACCGCACGCTACCGGAGATGATGGAAGGCTGGACCAAGAATCTGGCGCTGCTGATGCCCCGCCCCCTGCTGCTGGCTGCCATGCAGACGCTGCAACTCCTGCTCTTCTTCGGCCTTCCCGTGCTCGCGCTGGAGTTGCCGCGCCTGGTGTCCTTGCAGCGCGGGGCCATCCTGCTGGTGTGGCTGCGCACCACCTGGGGCTTTTACCACCGCGTGGCGCGCTCCCACTTCCCCGTCGCCGACCAGGCAGTTTCCATCCTGGGAGTTCCTCTCTTCGCCGCTTTGCTGGTCCGCAGCTATCTTCATCGCCGCATCAATAAATCGGTAGGCTGGAAGGGGCGGACGTATAAAGTTGAGCGGTAAGCGGATAACCCGGCACGCCGGCGCAACGATACGTCCTGAGTTTCATCTAATCAATCGGGCTGCCGCTTCTTCAACCGCTGGTCGGTCTTGCAGCAACTCATAAGGGGCACAGGCAAACACTATGGTTCTTCTCACCCGTAAGGCGGAATTCTCGTCCGCGCACTACTACTGGAACGACTCCTGGTCGCCGCAGGAGAACCAGCGCATCTTCGGCAAATGCGCCAACCGCAACGGCCACGGCCACAACTACACCCTCGAGGTGACGGTGGCGGGCGAGGTCGATCCGGTCTCCGGTTTCGTCGTCGACCTGAAGCAGTTGAAGGATATTCTGGAGCGCGAGGTCGTCAGCGTCTACGACCACCGCCATCTCAACCTTGAAGTCCCCGAGTTTGCCACCCGCATCCCAACCACGGAAAACATCGCCATCTCCATCTGGAAGCGCCTCGACGGCAAAATCCCCAACGCGAAGCTGCACCGGGTACGCGTCTACGAAATGCCCGATCTCTTCGCGGACTACTATGGTGAACCGTGAGCGGCCCCGGCGAGCCTCGCCATCCGACGCCCGCAGCCGCTCCCCGGGCGCACCTCTCGCGCCGCTATCGCCTCAGCGCGGCGCACCGCCTCCACTCCGACGCCTTCACCGCGGACCGGAATCGCGCCGTCTACGGCAAGTGCAACAATCCGCACGGGCATGGGCACAACTACATTGTCGAGGTCACGTTCAGCGGTCCCGTCGACCCGGAAACCGGAATGGTCTGCAACCTGGGCGATCTGGATGCATTCGCGCAAACGCACTTGCTCGACCGGTTCGATGCGACCAACCTGAACACACTGGAAGTTTTTCGCGACCTGGTTCCGACCACGGAAAACCTTACCATAGAGATCTACCGCATCTTCGCGGCATTCCCCGGGGCCAGCCTCGCCCGCGTGAGTATCCAGGAGACCAGCAACAATTCGTTCGCGTACCTAGGCCCAATTGACTCTCAGAAAGGTTGAATCGACATGGGCGCACCCATAGCTTCGGAATCAATCTCGGCCGCATCGCTTACCACCCAGGAACTCTACCGCGAAATCCTCGTCCGCATGGGCGAAGACCCCAACCGCGACGGACTGGCGGACACGCCGGAGCGCGTGGCAAAATCCATGGCCTTCCTCACCCGCGGATACTCCATGGACGTCAATGCGGTCATCCACGATGCGCTGTTCGACGTGGACTACGACGAGATGGTCGTGGTCAAGGATGTCGAATTCTTTTCCCTGTGCGAGCATCATCTGCTGCCCTTCTTCGGCAAGGCCCACATCGCCTACCTGCCCAACGGAAAGGTCATCGGCCTCTCCAAGATCCCCCGCGTCGTCGACGTCTTCGCGCGCCGCCTGCAGGTGCAGGAGCGCCTGACTACACAGATCGCCGACGCTATCGCCGACGCCGTCAATCCCCAGGGTGTCGCCGTCATCCTGGAGGCGCGGCACCTGTGCATGATGATGCGCGGCGTGGAGAAGCAGCACTCCGCCACGGTCACCTCGGCCATGCGCGGCGTCTTCAAGACGCAACTCCAGACCCGCAACGAATTCCTCTCGCTCGTCCGCCGCAACGGCGACGGCCTCTGAGGATCGCCATGAGGTTGTCTCGTTAAGGGCACGCCTTCACGCAGCACGAAGGAAAGCCCGCCTCGTTAAGGGCACGGCTTCAGCCGTGCCGTAGACAGCAACAGGAGTGTCCGGGCTTTAGCCCCTGAGGTACGCTTTTTCAAGCCCCCTGCGCGATCGTTCCTTGGTGGAACACAATCTTCCACCCGTCCAACGTTCGCCGCCAGACCGTCGATCGCCGCGTCAGCCGCACCCTGTCCTGCAGCAGCGTGTACGTCAACAGATACAAATCCTCCGCCAGCCTCTGGCAACGGAAATCCGACGTCTCCCACACATCCGAGTGCGGCTCCGCGAACCGTCTCTCCAACTCGTCAAGAACACACTCGCGGCTATAACGCTGCCCCGAAGCTCCGACCTCCCAGAACTCATTCGCCGTCATCCTCTCGAAGTCCGCCCGCGTAGTTCCCAACTCCGGCCGATGGAAGATCGGCTCCCGATCCATCAACTCGGCCAGCACCCCTGCAAGTTCCGGGTCCGTCCGCCGCTCCGGCTCGCGCTCGTCCACCATGTCATAAGGATACAATCGCCAAGGCACACTGGGTGTGCACAAAGGTGCTGGCATAGCTGTGAACGGACTCCTGATTGTCGATAAGCCTGCGGGACTCACCTCGCACGATGTGGTCGATGTCGTCCGCAGGGCCACCGGCGAACGCTCCGTCGGCCACCTTGGCACGCTCGACCCGATGGCCACCGGCGTCCTCCCGCTGCTGTTGGGCAGGTACACCCGCCTCGCCCAGTTTTTCGCCGCATCGGACAAGAGCTACGCCGGGACCATCCGCTTCGGATTTGCCACCGACACCTTCGACGCCGAAGGCACGCCCGCCGCCGAGCCCGCGCCGCTCACCCTGTCTCTCTCCGAACTTCGCGCCCTCGCCGCCCGCTTCCACGGCGAGATGCAGCAGATGCCTCCCATCTTCTCCGCGAAAAAGGTCGGCGGAATTCCGGCGCACAAACTGGCGCGCGCAGGCAAGCCCGTCGAGGTGAAGCCAGCGCGCATCGTCATCCATCGCTTTGAATTGCTCTCGCTCGAGGGCCCGTCGCCCATGGAGATGGCGGCGCGCTTCGAGATGCAGGTCTCCGCCGGCGGATACGTGCGGGCGGTGGCCCACCAGCTGGGACAGCTCGCGCAATGCGGAGCGCACCTGTCCGCGCTGCGCCGCACTCAGGCCGGCGCGTTCTCGCTGCCCCAGGCGATTCCGCTGGACGAATTGAAATCGCTCGCCGCAACACCCGGCGAGATCGAGCGGCGGTGCCCTCACCCGCGCACGCTGTTGCCGGAGATGCCCTCCGTCACCGTGGATGAGCAGCTCGCCGGCCGCCTGCGCAACGGAATGCAGGTCAACCTGCCCGACTTCTCCACCGCCGCGCTGGTCAAGGTGTTTACCGGTCCGGCCGAACTGCTGGCCATCGCCCGGCGCATCGCCGGCACTCTCATGCAGCCCATCGTTGTGCTTGGCTAGCTGAACCGGCGCAACCTGGAACCCGGCCCATAAGTCGCTGATTATTTCCTCAACAGCTGCGTCACCAGCGGCAGCACGTTACGCGCCACCATCTGGTTGCCTTTCGCCGTGGCGTGGATGTTGTCCCGCTGCATCATTCCCGGAACGCCATACACATGCTGCAGCAGAAACGGCAGCAGCGGCACGCGATACTTCTTTGCCAGCACCGTGTAGGTGTCGTCGAACTGCTTAATGTAGTCCGGCCCATAATCGGGCGGCAGCGTGATGCCGGCCAGCGCAACCTTGATGCCCGCATGCTGCAGCGTGCTCACAATCTCGTCCAGGTTGGCGCGCGTGTCCTCGATCGGCAACCCGCGCAGCCCGTCATTGCCGCCGAACTCCACCACCGCAACCGCGGGGCGCAGCGCCAGCACCTCCGGCAGGCGTGCTACGCCGTCCTTGGTGGTATCGCCGCTGACGCCCTGGTTGTCAACGCGGTAGCGGTAGTGCAGGCCATCGAGATCGGCCTGCAGATAGTCGGGATAGCTCTGTCCGGCTCCTGTGCCATGCCCCTCGGTCAGGCTGTCGCCAAAGCAGACCAGCACCGGCCGCCCGTCATCTTTGTGCTCATTCTCCCGCGCCGCTGCCGCACTGTGGTCATCCGCTGCTGCCCCGGCGGCCGCCTCCGCGGGCGTCGCATTGCTCGTCGGACTGCTCCATGCAGCGCTCTGCGGACCCGTTCCCGGCGCCGGTTCAGGAGCGCCCTTCGAGTGGCATCCCGCCACCGCTAATGCCAGGCCCGCTATTATCGAGAGAGAATAAACTTTCCGCACCGTTCCAACGTATCAAATTCATGCGTACTCGCGGTCATTCGGCCGCCGCATAGGGGGCTTTGCTTTTGTCCACTCAACCCGCAGGCAACACCCAGCCGATGATTGTGGTGGACGGATTGCGCAAGTCGATCCGCAATGGCGCGCGCACCGTCGACATCCTCCGCGGCTTGGACTTCAGCGTGCCCCGCGGCGAGTTTGTCGCCATCATGGGCGCTTCCGGCAGCGGCAAGTCGACGTTGCTTGGCCTGCTCGCGGGCCTGGACACGCCCAGCGCGGGCAATGTGTCGCTCAATGGCACCGCCATCAGCTATCTGCCGGAGGACCGGCTTGCCCAGGTGCGCGGCAAGACCGTCGGCTTTGTCTTCCAGTCCTACCAGTTGATCCCCACGCTTACCGCGCTCGAAAATGTGCTGCTGCCGCACGAGTTGAACGCCGATTCTGACGCCGACGGCCTTCCCCGCGCCCGCCAACTGCTCACCAGCGTCGGCCTCGGCGACCGCATGGATCATTACCCGGTCCAACTCTCCGGCGGCGAGCAGCAGCGCGTGGCGCTGGCCCGAGCCTTCGTCCTGCACCCGCCCATTGTCCTCGCGGACGAGCCCACCGGCAACCTGGACACCACCAACGGCGCCCACGTCCTTCAGCTTCTGCTCGAACTCAATCGCAGCGAGGGCACCACCCTGGTGCTGGTCACCCACGACCCCATGCTGGCCGACTATGCCACCCGGCGCATCGTTCTGCGCGACGGCCTCATCGTCTCCGACGAACGCAGCCCCGCCCGTCCGGAGCCGGCCCTTTCCGCTTCTGCCGCCGTCCCGGTGGGGGGGTAAACCGTGGCCAGCGCCCTCACCTGGAAGTCTGCCGCCAGGATCGCCTCCCGCGAAATGCACGCGTCGCGCGGCAAATTCCTGTTTGTGCTCCTTTCCGTTGCAATTGGAGTTGCCGCCCTCACCGGCGTCCGCGGTTTCTCCGCATCCTTTCGCACTTCGCTGTTGTTGCGCGCGCGTTCCATCATGGCCGCCGACCTCGCCGCGCGCATGGGCCAGCAGCCTACCCCCGGCCAACTGAAGGCACTCGAAGACGTCCGCGCCACCGGAGTCGTGGAGACCACCGTCACCGAGACCATGTCGATGGCGTCCTCGCCCAAATCGCCGGACCCGATCCTGGTTGCTCTCAAGGCCGTTGATCCCGCGCTTTATCCCTTTTATGGCCAGGTGGAGCTTGCGCCCGCGATCAGGCTGCAAACCGCGTTGGGACCGCACTCCGTGGCCGTAGGCGACGACCTGCTGCTCCGCCTGGGGTTGCATGTGGGCGATGACCTCAAGGTCGGTGGCCAGATCTTCCGCATCTCCGCGACCGTCGTCAATGAGCCGGACCGGCTCTCCGGAGCTTTCGCCGCGGGCCCGCGCGTCTTCATCTCCCGCGAATCGCTCGCCTCAACCGGACTGCTGGCTCCCGGCAATCGCGCCAGCGAACGCTTCCTGTTCAAGCTGCCGCCGTCGCCGGATGGGCGCCCGGGATCGGACACTGCAGTCGAGGCGCTCAAGGCGAAGCTCGTTGCCATGCTGCCTGACGCGCAAGTCACCGACTATCGCGAGACCAATCCCGCGCTCACCCAGGGCCTGGACCAGGCAACCAGCCTGCTTTCGCTCATGAGCCTGGTCGCGCTGGTGCTGGGCGCGGTCGGTGTCGCCATGGCCATGCGCGCACACCTCCGCCAGCGCCTGGACACCATCGCCATCATGAAGTCGCTGGGCGCGCGCAGCTCGCAGATCATGAAGATCTACCTGCTGCAAACGCTGCTGCTGGGTCTCGCCGGCGGCGTGCTGGGTGTGCTCTTCGGGGCCGGAGTGCAACTCGCCTTCCCCCTGGTTCTGCCCAAGACCATCAACATTCCCACCGACTTCCTCATCCAGCCCCGAGCCATCGCCGTCGGTCTGTTCGCGGGCGTCCTCACCACCCTGTTGTTCACTTTGCCGCCCCTGCTGGACATCCGCAGCGTCAGGCCCAGCCTCATTCTGCGCCGCGATACAGAGTCCGAAGGATCCGCCGAGACCGTTGGCATCTTCACTCATTTCGTGGGGCGTCTGCCCTGGCTTCTGATCGCTTTCATCGTCACGTTGTTCAGCGTTCGCATCGTCCAGCACCGCTGGCCCGGGCACGGGCTCGCGCTCATGCTGGAAGCGGTCTGCCTCTTCGCCGCGGCTGCGTTCGGTCCGTGGCTGGCAATCAAAGCACGCAAGAATCCGTGGCAGATCGGCGCGTTTCTGCTTATCCTTGGCGGCCTCGCCGTCATCGCGACTGCGCTCTCTGAAACTCCCCTCGCGCCCGATGCGCCCCGTGTCGGCGAAGTCTTCTCCGTCGGACTGGTGCTGGTCCTGCTTATTCTGCTGGGCGCATCGGCCGGTGTCCTTGCCGCGCTCAAGTTCTTTCTCAATCACACCCGCCTCCATCTGCCTTCCTCGCTGCGCCACGGCCTGGCCAACCTCTACCGCCCCGGCAATCCCTCGGCCGCGCTGCTCGCCGCGCTGGGCATGGGCGTCATGCAGATCATGACCGTGTTCCTGGTCCAGCAGGCTGTAGTCAGTCAGTTGCATATCACCGCCGCGCCCAACCTCCCCAACGTCTTTCTGGTTGACATCGCCAACAGTGAGATCGACGGCATGCGCAAGCTGCTGAAGGCCCAGCCCGGAATCACCGCCGAGCCGGAGCTTGTGCCGCTCGCCGCTTCGCGCATCGAAGCCATCAACGGAGTGCCCGCCGCCACCGCGAACCTCAGAAACTTCTCGCGCCGCATGCTGCGCTCCACCCAGCTCACCTGGTCCGATGCACCGCCCGCCGGCACCAGGGTGGTCGCCGGAGCCTGGTGGAAGCCCGACGAATCCAGGCCCCAGGTGGCCATCTCGCAGCGCATGGCCGAACGCCTCGGCGTCACCGTCGGTTCCACCATCACCTTCGCGGCCCAGGACTCGCATATCGACGCGACCGTCGTCGCACTCACCAGCGCCAACGGACAACATGTATTCTCGCGCGCCGACTACATCCTGCCGCACGCGTCGCTCAGCTCGCTCCCCATCATCTGGGACGGAGGCGTTCACGTCGATCCGGCCAGGGTCAGCCAGCTCCAGCGCGCGCTCTATCAGGCGTACCCCACCGTCACCATCATCAACGTCGCGCAGACCATTGAAACCGTGCGTACTGTGGTGCTGCAGATCACCTATGTCATCCAGTTCCTCGCCGGCTTCTCCATCTTCGCCGGCGTGGTTATCCTCGCGTCCTCCATCGCGGGGACAAAGTACCGCCGTCTTCGCGAGGTGGTCGTGCTCAAAACGCTGGGCGCCACCCGCGGGCGCATCGCCGGCATCTTCTCGATCGAGTTCGCCGTGCTTGGGCTGGTCGCGGGCGTTGTCGGCATCTTCTTCGCCAATCTCATCGCCCAGACCCTGCTGCATCAGCTCAACGTCGCCTACGACGCGCATTGGCTGTTGAACCTGGGCACGCTAGCCGGCACGGCCGTGCTCACCGTCGTCACCGGCTGGGTCGCCAGCCACCGCGTCCTCGGCCAGAAACCCCTCGAAGTCCTGCGCGAGGAGTAGGCCCGCAGCCCGCAGCGCGCCTCTAGTCAGTTTTTAGGCCGCGGCATGCGCGCCTGCAAGGCCTCCAGGAATCGGGGATCAAGGTCGCCTTTGTTTGGCGTAGCCTCAGCGAGTTTCACTTTCTCCCAGGCGTCGGAGTATTTCCCAACGGCGAACAAAGTCATCGCCCAATTCTGCAGGTTCTTAGTGTTTTGTGGCGCCTTGTCGTAAACCCGTTGGAAACGATCGAATGCATCCTTAAGTAAGGCGTCGTCGTGTCGCTGGGAGCCCACCATTCCAATCGCCCTTGCATAATCAACCGAAAAGTTGATCTCGCCGCTGACAAACTTCTCAGCTTCTGAGAAGAGCTTCAGGGAGTCATCGAGCTTTCCCCAATCGGCCTCGACAGCTGCCATCCCCCAGAGGGCAACGCCGCAGTCATTCTTCAAGAGCCAAGCTTGATTAAAGCGTCGCATTGCGTCCTCAGGGTCTCCGGCAGCTAGGTATTGCCAGCCGCGCGCTGCCATATCGGAAGAAGCCTTGTTCCGGTCTCCGCGATAATCCTCGTCCATACCAGCAATAAACTTGTCGTCAGCAGCTTTCTGCCAGTCGGCTTTTGGCAATCCGCCGTACTTGGGCAGCAGGTTTATTTCCTGTGCGGGAGCGGCATTGGCAAAAAGAATGAGAGAAGCGAGGAGCAGACCCTGGACGAACCGTCTTCTTTCCATGCCAGAAGTTATATCCCCGCATCCGTGTAGAAGGAAGCAGAATTGGCCGGGTGCCCCATCCAAGCTCTGCTTGAGTGGGAGTGGCTCGTCATTCTGACCCGTCAGGATCAGAATCTCAGTCGTTGCCTATCAGGAGTAGCAACGGGCTTTCAGCCCGCGGTAACGGCCGCCGAAAATCAAGGGGCTTTAGCCCCGGCAATTTCCGCAAGAGGTGTGTCCCAAATCACAGACTCCCCAACCACACGCTCCTAGAATCGAACATAAGCCAAATTGTGCCCAGCGTCGTGTTCACCGGACCGGACCTGGAGCCTGCGGCGGGGTGGAAAGTGAAACCAACGCATCGACAACAACCGTGCGAATCCGTGCGTGCGCTTCGTCTCAGCGTCGCAACCGAGGCTCTGCGATCAACGCCGCTCGTTCCAATGACTTTGCGGCGATGTCCTACCTCCAGAACCGACTTGGTCCATCCGAGGTCGTGGCCTAACCACCTTCGCAGAAATACTTTGGGACCACGAGGTCCGGAAATTAGAGATACCCCGGGGGGGAGGGGTCCCCGGCGAGCTTGCTCGCTGGGGTCAAGGAGGGGTGACCCCTCGCTACGGCACTCTCCACTCGCAAATCGCCTCTCCACTCCTCTCCAACTTAACTTCCACTCCCTGCTCGGCTATCATCCTCCTGCCCCATGCGGAGAACATTTCGCGTGCTCAGTTTTCTTCCACAGTTCCTAAAGTGAGGTCAGCAATGTCTTTGCAGCACAAGTTTGGAGTGTTCGCCCTCGCGGCGAGCGTTTGCATGTTCGGGTCAATTCCCCGCAGCGCCTGGCCACAGCAGCCCGCATCGCCGGCCGCTACCACCCCGCCGGCCGATACTCCCGTCGCACCGCCCCAAACTGACGCCGCGCGCCTCAACGGCATCGCCAAGGACGCCGCCCGCCACTTCGGCTCCGATCCAGACGACCCTGGTCCGCTCGCCAAAGATCTCTCCCCCGCCATCAAGCCCGCGGCCATCTCCGCCGCCATGCGCAAGGTCGCCGACTGGCAACTCGCCCAATCGCAGCAGTACTTCACAGCCGTCGACGGCCGCATCTGGACCTGGGGCGCGCTCTACAGCGGCTTCATGGCAGCCTCTGAATCCCTCGGCAATCCCAAGTACCTCAACATCATGCGCGACATGGGCAAGACCAACCACTGGGAGCTCAGCCTCGGAGAATCCGACGCCAACCAGCGCAGCCTCGCCCAGACCTACCTCGAGATCTACCTCCTCGACAAGCAGCCCGACGAACTCGCCCCCACCAAGGCGGCCCTGGACAAAATCCTCGCCCAGCCGCGCGCGGAGCTCGGCACCAACCGCCGCATCGCCTGGTGGTGGTGCGATGCTCTCTTCATGGACCCGCCCGCCTGGGCACGCATGTACGCCGCCACCGGCGATACAAAATACATCGGCTACCTCGACGACGAATGGGCCAAGACCTCGACCCAGCTCTACGACCAGCAAGCCCACCTCTACGCCCGCGACGCCAGCTTCGTCGAGAAGAAGGAGAAGAACGGTCAGAAGACGTTCTGGTCGCGCGGCGAAGGCTGGGTGATGGCCGGCCTTGCTCGCACGCTCGAATACCTGCCCAAGGACGATCCCGCCCGCGCAACCTACGTCAGGCAGTTGCAGGAGATGTCCGCCGCGGTCGCCAAAATCCAGCAGCCCGATGGCCTATGGACCGCCGGCCTGCTCGATCCCGCCGCCTACAACAACCAACCCGAAATCTCCGGCTCGGCCCTCATGACCTTCGGCATGGCCTGGGGCATCAACAATGGCATCCTCGACCGCAAAACCTACACCCCGGTCGTCACCCGCGCCTGGGCCGGAATGCTCAAGCACATCTACGCGGATGGCCGCCTCGGCGATATCCAGCAGACCGGCGCCGCCCCCTCCACCTACAAGCCTTCCGCCAGCTACAACTACGGCGTTGGCGGTTTCCTGCTCGCCGGCAGCGAACTCCACAAAATGGCCGAGGGCAAACACGCAAAGAAATAGTCGTATCAACAGAATAGAGACCGGGTGCCCCATGTTCGACGCAGCCTCATCGCGCCGACCATGGGGTTCACTCTTTGCTTGTCATTCTGAGCCGAGCGAAGAATCCCCGCATTTGTCTTTGCTTCTACTGACAACTGACCACTGACCACTGACCACTCGCCCTACGTATCCCTTCCAATCGCAATCACAAAATAATTCGCCGTCGTCGTCCCCACATTCTTCAACCCATGCAGCATGTTCGACGCGGCATACATCACTCCGCCCGGCCCCACCCGCTCCGGCTTGCCGTTGTTCTCGAACTCCATCTGCCCCTCGCGCACCAGCATGAACTCCGAGTGCTTGTGCTGGTGCGGCGGATGCGGCATATGCCCGGGCAGCAGCGTCGTCTCGTGCAACTCCACCGCCTCGCCCGTCGGCAGCACGCCCCGCGTCACCGCGCGCGTCTCCCCATTCGCCGTCTTCACCACCGGCAGGTCCTCAAACCGGAACGACCGCGACACCGCCAGCACCGGGTCGCCCGCCGAACCCGGCGGCGCCGGCACCGCCATCACCTCGGGCAAACTGCCCGGTTCCTGTCCCTGGCCTTCGGCCGCTACCGCAGCCAAAGCCGCAAAGCTCGAAAGAGCCACAAACAGATCGCGACGATTCATAGTATTCATGCGCAAAATCCTACACCGCCCGCCCAACTTTGGCACCTTACCCACCTCTGGTTGTCATTCTGAGCGCAGCGAACGGGGTCTCCGGCCAGTCTGCTGGCGGGGGCAGGAAGATTCGCCGCATTTCCCTTTGCTTGTCATTCTGAGCGCCGCGAAGAATCCCCGCATTTGTTTTACCGGGGTCTTCCACCTCTGTGTTCTCTCTTTTCCTCTGTGATCCCTGTGATTCGCTTTTTTCGCCTACGCGTCCCCACCAATCTCCACCACAAAGTACCGCGCCTGCGTCGGCCCCGCGTTGCTCACCGCGTGCCGCGTGCCGAACGCGATGTAAAGCATGCCGCCCGGTCCCACTGTCTCCGCCACCACCTTGCCGTCCACCTCGTGCTGGAATTCGAGCGTCCCCTCGCGCACCAGGATCAGCTCCGAGTGCTGGATCACGTGCAGCGCCGGCGCAGGCGTTCCCGGGTTCTGCATCGACTGGTGCAGCTCCACCGGCTCGCCGGTCGCGAGTTTTCCGTGCAGCATCTGCCGCCGTTCGCCGCCGTTTGCGGTCGCCGTCGCAGGCACCGAGTCCATCGCAATGGCCCGCGCCGGCCCCAACGTTCCTCCGCCGGCGATGGCGGTGGCCGGCGCAGACGGCGTGTCGCTTGCCGGCGCTGCGCGGCTCGCAGGCGACGCACTCGGCGGAGCCGGATACTCTGACGCATGCGCCTGCGCCTCAACCATCCGCGTCATGCCCCCGCTCAGTACAGCGAGGACCGGAAGACCAACACAAACATCCCGACGGCTCATCTTTTTCATGACCGCAATCCTACCCCAACAGCACCGCCTGCTGCTTCTCCCCACTCCCTAGTACCTAGTACCTTGAACCTTGTACCCTGAACCTTGAACCTATGTTGATCGACTCGCACGCCCACCTCGATATGTACTCCGCCGGCGACCTTCCCGGCGTCCTCGCCCGCGCCCACGCCGCCGGGGTCCACACCATCCTCGCCATCGGCATCGGCGACGGCCCCCACGAGATGCACCGCGCGCTCGAAATCGCAGAGGCGACCAACTCTCCTGAACTCCCGCAAATCTACGCCAGCGCCGGCATCCACCCGCAGGAAGCCGCCAACGCTACCGTGGAAAATCTCGCCAAGCTAGCCGCCCTCGCCGCCAACCCGCGCTGCGTCGCCATCGGCGAGATCGGCCTCGACTACTACCACGTCGAAAATCCCACGCCCGACGTCCAGCACGCCGCCTTCCTCGCCCAGCTCCGCATCGCCGCTGCCGCCCGCAAGCCCATCCTCATCCACTGCCGGACATCCGAGTTGGCGACTCCTGCGGCCAAGCAGAAATTCGGCCCCGCAGGTCCAAACGCCGCCTGGGACGACCTCCTCGCCCTCCTCGCCGAACACTGGCAGCCGCACTCGCGCGGCACCAACACCCCAGCCGGCATCATGCACTGCTTCTCCGGCGGCGTCGACGAGGCTCGCCGGTCGTTGGATTTGGGTTTCTATCTTTCCTTCGCCGGCAACCTCACCTATCCTGCCGCCAAAGCGATCCGCGAAGCCGCCGCCTTCGCGCCCGCCGACCGCATCCTAGTCGAGACCGACGCGCCCTTCCTCGCCCCCATCCCCTTCCGCGGCCAGCGCAACGAGCCCGCGCTCGTCATCCACACCGCCGCCGCCCTGGCCGAGCTGCGCAACCTCACCCCTTCCGCCCTCGCCGCCTTGACCACGAGCAACTTCCACTCGCTCTTCCAGCTTGAACCTAGTACCTAGCACCTAGTACCCTGTCCTTATGCCCTCCGACAACAGCTTCGACGTAG
>PLUT01000235.1 GCA_003162875.1 Granulicella sp. | reverse complement strand
CTAAAGCCCAGTTGATTCTGCGGCTCTTACGGCACGGATGAATCCGTGCCCTTAACGAGAAAGCGCTTTTCAGCAGCCCCTAAAGCCCCTGATTTTGCTGGCTGTTTTTCGGCATCCTTCGACTTCGCTCAGGACGGGCTCTGAAGTCGTTCCCTTGCAAACCCAATTTATGCAACCAGGCTAGAACTCGATGCCGCGCTGGGCGAGGATGCCGCGCTGATAGGCGTGCTTGACCTCGCGCATCTCGGTGACGGTGTCGGCAAGCTCGACCAGCAGAGGGTGGGCGTTGCGGCCAGTGAGGATGACGTGGGTCATCTCAGGCTTGCGGCGGAGGACATCGGCGACCGCTTCGGGCGAGAGCATCTTGTAGCCGATGGCGTAATTGATCTCGTCGAGGACGACCAGGTCCCAATCGCCGGAGAGGATGGCTGCGGCGGACTCGGCCCAGGCGGCTTCGACCAGGCGGATGTCTTCGGGGTCGGTCTGGGCGCCGCCGACTTTGACGAAGCCCCGGCCGAGTTGCTTGATGACGAAGTTGGGGGCGGGCGGCGACGCGGGCGGGTTGGGGTCGGGGGTAACGGCAGTACCGAGCGCTGGGCTGAGGGCGGTATTGAGAGCTTCGGCGGCATCGAGCTCGCCGTAGTGCCACGAGCCTTTCAGGAATTGCAGGATGAGGACACGCATGCCGTTGCCCGCGGCGCGGAAGGCGGTGCCGAGCGCTGCTGTGGTCTTGCCCTTGCCGGGGCCGGTGTTGATTAGGATGAGGCCGCGGCGCGTGGATTCTGGGGCGGCGGGGGATTCGGTGTCGGACATGGGATTAGTGTAGTGCCAAGGGTTCCAGGTGCCAGGCTGCCAGGGAGGTGCGCTAGTGGCCGGAATGGTAGGGGTGGCCGGCGAGGATGGTGAGGGCACGGTAGATCTGCTCGGCGAGGACGACGCGAGCGAGCTCGTGCGGCAGGGTGATGGCGCCGAAAGAGAGGGTGAGGGCGGCGCGGGCGCGGGCGGCGGCGGACCAGCCGTCGTGAGGGCCGATGGCAAGCACCACGGATTGCGCGCCGGAGTCGCGGAGGCGGCCGAGGTGGGCAGCGAAGTCTTCTGAAGAGAGCTGCTTACCGCGGCTGTCGAGCAGGATGAGGACGGGTGCGGAACGAGCGGACTGGCGGTCAAGCCAGTCGAGCAGCGCGGCTTCGGAGCGGTGGGGCTGGGACTGGCAGGAGAGGTAGTGCGCGGCGCGGGCGAGGTAATCGGCGGCGAGAGCGGCTGTGGGGGAAGACTTGGCCCGAGAATGGGTTGGAGCGATGGCGGCAAGGTAGAGCTTCACCATACGAGAGTAACCAATTTGGGTAATACCTTGCACGACGGCAACTATGAATAATTGAATTACAGGGTTGCGAAGGGCGAAGTAAGATTCCTGTGACAGGGATCACAGGCAGCATGGAGATCCCTGAAAGGGCGGGGTTTGAGGGAGTCGTCGAAATTGGCCGAGCCGCATTCATTTTGGCGATAGGATTGCTTGTGCATTGCAACAAAGCGACAACGGAAGACCAACCAAAGATGCAGGAAAGAGAACGACGACTGCGACGTGACTTCCCTTTTGGGAAGCGGTCGCTAACTGGGCGAGGAGGCTCGATGAAGCGTTCCCTAAGTATTGTGTTTTGTTTGTTCCTGGCGATGAGTGCAGCTCCATCTCTGCTGCGGGCGCAGGATGTTGCGTCCGTGACTGGAGTTGTTACCGATACGAGCGATGCAGTGATTGTGGGCGCCAGCGTTGCGCTGGTGAATACCACCACGAACGCCAGCTATAGCGCCAAGACGAACTCCCTGGGATCGTACATCATCGTGAACGTTCCACCCGGTCCGGGGTACAAGTTGACCTTCACACAGGGCGGGTTCCGGCCCGAGGTGGTCACCGATATCTACCTGGCCGTGGCCAGCACCCGCACGCAAAATGCGCGGCTCCACGCCGGCGACGTCTCGCAGACGATCGAGGTTTCGGCCGCGAACGAGGAAGCAACGCTCGATACGACGGACGCGATCATCGGGAACAATATTGACGTAAACCTGATAAACGACCTGCCGGTGCAGGTCCGGGACACTCCGTCAGCGCTGTTCGCGTTGCAGCCGGGCGTGGTGGCGAATTCGGTCACAGGCGCACGCACCGACCAGACGGACGTGACGGTTGACGGCCTGGATGTGAACGACATCTCCACCGGACAGACGTTTATGGTGGTTGCCAATGCGCCGGTCGACACGGTTGAAGAGCTTCACGGGACGGTTGCGGGCGAGCTTGCCAGCAGCGGGCCGGGGAGCGGCGGACAGTTTCAGTTGGTGACCAAGAGCGGAACCAACTCCTGGCATGGCAATCTGTACGAATACCATCGCGACACGTCCACCGCGGCAAACTATTGGTTCGACGACAATGCGGGGGTGCCGCTTGCGCATTACGTGCGCAATCAGTTCGGCGGCTCTGTGGGCGGCCCGATCAAGAAAGACAAGGCGTTCTTCTTCTTCGATTTTTTTGATTTGCGGAGAGCCACGTCGTTGCCTGAAGAGACGACGGTGCCATTGACTTCGTACAGCAACGGAAACATCCAGTACATCCTGGCGACGGCCACCAATGGAAGCGGCGCGTGCAACTACACGAGCCGGCAAAACACTACGCCATACTGCATCGGGTCGCTGACTCCGGCGCAGGTGAAGTCTCTCGACCCTCTGAGCATCGGCTTCAGCCCGGTGCTGCAGAGTTTCTTCAAATCGCGCTATCCCGCGCCCAACGACTTGACGGGCGGCGATGGAATCAACACCGGCGGGTATCGCTTCAATGCGCCGGACCCGGAAGACGAAACGAACTACGTTGCCAAGGTGGATTATGCGCTGACGCCGACGATGAAGCTGTCTGGCAAGGTGGGGATCAACCGCATGAACGAGGTGGAGTTCCCGCAGATTCTGCCGGTCGATCCAATTCTCGCGAATCCGTTGATCGACCGAAGCTACGACTATGTGGTCTCGCATAGCTGGACCATCGGGGCCAACCGGCTGAACCAGTTTTATTACGGGGACACGATCCAGAAGTGGGACTTCCCGGCGACCTACGCTCCTACCGGGACGACTGTGCTGA
>PLUT01000238.1:2325-3087 GCA_003162875.1 Granulicella sp. | reverse complement strand
ATCGAGCGATGATTTCTTCTCCAGGATCGCAATTGAGCCGGTAACGATTCATGGTTTGCACTTCGGGGAAGAAGCCGCTCAGTCTCACATGGTTTGCCGCGGCGAGTCGGCAGAGCCACGACAATAGCAGCTCATCGGAAAAGGGTCGCGGGGCAAATGGCAATGGAGGAACGGCGAGGTCGTAAACCAACATTCACCCTCTAAGCCCGGTCGCTCGTCGTTTGCGGCGGTCCGAGACCGAGGCCAACGATTGCACCGCAAGGCCGTCATGAAGACTGTCCAAATCGATCTGTTCGATGTTCTGATTGATCGCCATGATCGCTGCATCCTCAAGTACTCTGCAAATGCGCACGGTCACACCGTCGGTCATGGCAAGAAGCCTCTTCCTCACTTTCGCGTCCCGCAACGTGGAGGGGCGGCGAAGCGGGAGCAACGCAGCGTAGCTCACCAACAATTGGTGAAAATCCGTATCGTCCTGCCAGGGGGCGAGCTCGAAGGCTTCAAAGCGGTCGGCGAGTTGTTCGTCGGTCAGCAGGGCGGTTCTGGCTTCCTGCGTCCCCGCGCAGACGAGCGGTATTCGCAGGTCATTTGCGAGGAAGCGGATACAGTTGAGAATGATTCGTTGTTCTCGATAGGTGCCGGCCAGCAGGCAATGAATCTCATCGATGATGAGCATCCGGACATTCATCTGCCGGCATAGAGCTCTCACTCGATGGCGAAGCGTCCCAGTGGACGGGCTGTAGGGAAGGACGGCGCCGAGGC
>PLUT01000238.1:440-2242 GCA_003162875.1 Granulicella sp. | reverse complement strand
GCGCGCACGCCTCTGGAGTACTCGATCCATCGTTCGCGCCTGATCCACGCAATTCTTTCCTCGGCAGGCAGCAACGCAACTGCCCGGCTGTGTTCATGCAGATGGTTCAAATCATGGATCAGTCCCATTCCTCCACTTTAAACGCGGTTACCTTCGCTTGGGCCAGGTCATCTTCCTCAGCCATGGGTATGGGGGGTGTATAAGCGGGCTCTTTCGATTCAGGACGAGCCATCTTGCGTGTCTTGTCGCGGGCGGCGCCGACTATGTCACGCTGCTGGAGCACGGTGGAGAACAACTCATCCTCTTTGAAGGAGTGTCTGCCTTGGGCACGCAAGGCCGATTCCGCCGCACGATGTTCCCAGAGTGAAATTGGGGGGGCGCCCAGATCGCGATAGGGAATCGCCCAGTAGTTCCCCTGTTCGTCCTGATAGTGAATTGTGGAAAGATCACGCGGGTCGAATTTGACGAGAACGGGTGCGCTGACGCGCCCGGCAAGAGGGCTGAGAACGTTGCTCCAATAATGAATGTTGAACAGCCGTATGCCATCTCTGCGGATCTTGCGACGTTCCCCGGGCAAGAGATCGAGGAAGAACGTGCGCTGGTCTGCATCTGCCATCTGGCGGATGGGGGTGTCCCTCGCGGCCACCACCTGCTGCCACGCAGTCAACGGAGTTACCTTCAAGTTGGAGTGGATGGTTGAATGGTACGCATGAACCTGCAATGCGAACCATCGTTCCAACTCGGGCAGGGTCATTACAGCATTTTTCGCCGAAGAATAGGTTCCCCGTTCGGCGACGTTCGAAAAGGTTGTGCCGGGGATCAGATGCACAGCGCCCATCATGGTACCAATCAAGCGTTCAATGTGACCGCCAAAATGGGGCAGGCCCCTGGGCCGGAATTCCAGATCGATACCGTACTCCTGGGCAGCGCTCCTCAAAGCCTCTGCATGGAACTCTTTTGCATTATCCATGTAGACAAGATCGGGAAGACCGCTGACCGGCCATTCGAAACTGAGTTCCCGGTCGGCCAGCCAGAGGTCTTTGCGAGCCACACAATGGGCCAGCGCCAGTGCCACTGAAATGCTCGACGGAGGGATCATCGAAAGAAAGAAGCCGCAAACCATCCTGCTGGCAATGTCGATTACCAACGACAACCACGGACGGCCGAGCGGTTGACGTTTGAGTTCGTCCACCACAATGAGATCAACAGGGGTGTGATCAATCTGCACTCGTTCCAGAGCCAGCTTTATAGCTGGAGAATGACTGACGTGATCGTACCTCTCCCTGGCAGCCTTCGCGCCCTCCCGGGCCGCCGCAATTCTTCTCTCATCCAGTGCAGATACGCGCCGCAGGATCGTCTTCCGGTCGGGGGGCTTGAGTTCCGCTCGATGACAGTCAGCCTGAATCTGCCGCACTAAAGCTGAAAATGGCGGTTTGATGCGTTGCAAATAAAAAGACTCGATGGCGTTTTCAATGATCAGTTCGATCTGTGGGCTGACATGACGGGTTCCGGTCTTGCGACCTTCCGCTTTGGGAAGCAATGTGGACGTTCGCGGGCGCACACGGAACGCTGCGAGTAAACGATAGATGTAAGCGCGCCGAATGCCCAGCCTGCTTGCAGCTTCATCCATCTCACGAGTGGTCAAGCGGGTTTTCGCCGCCAAAAGTCTGAGCGTCTCGCTCCGCCGCAGAGCTTCATCGAGCGGTCCTGCCAAACGATGGCCGTCTTCTCGCTTGTTTTGCAAAATGGTCGGACTATCCTCTCCGCGGAATTCTACTAGCTAACGCCCATATTCTACAAGT
>PLUT01000238.1:0-414 GCA_003162875.1 Granulicella sp. | reverse complement strand
CCGGCGTTGAAGTGATTTTAGGCAGCGTCAATCGTGCGATCACATTGAGCGACCTGGCGCGTGGCCTTGGCAGCGACGAGCGCGCGGCGGAAGATGCGCTTCGGGACTTTGAGGCGGACCTCTCCGCGGCCGACCGTGGATTCCAAGTACGCCATCGCACTCATGGCATTCGCCTGGAGTCGAAGCCGCAGTTTGCTGCACTCCCCCAAGCGGCGATCCCTGAGTGGGCACCCAGGCCTATCTCCGAGCAAGCCATCGAAGTAGTGGCTATCATCGCCATGAAACAGCCGGTGAGCATCTCGGACATCAATGCGATCCGGGGTATCGAGAGCACGGCAACACTCCAGACCCTGCGCGATCGCAAGCTCGTCGCGCGCACCGCGCAGCTCGGGCCACACCGAGAGAAGTATTGGC
>PLUT01000371.1 GCA_003162875.1 Granulicella sp. | reverse complement strand
GCGAACAAGATGTTCTTCATCGCCGGGCTGGTGATCATCGGCGCGGGCATCTTCGACATGGTGGACGGCCGGGTGGCGCGCAAGACCAACCAGGTCAGCGTGTTCGGCGCGTTCTTCGATTCGGTGATGGACCGCTACTCCGACGTGGCCATCTTCTTTGGGTTGCTCATCTACTACGCGCGCGGCAATCGGCTCTTTTATGTCGGGTTGGTGGCATTTGTGATGACGGCGTGCGTGATGGTGAGCTATACGCGCGCGCGCGCCGAGGCGCTGATCGGAACCTGCAAAGTCGGCTTCATGGAGCGGCCGGAGCGCATCGTCTGCGTCATCCTCGGGGCGTTGTTCAANNCGCTGGGGAGTGATGGCGCCGTGCCTGTGGGTGCTGGCGGTGTTCTCAACGATTACGGTGATCCATCGCATCCGATACACGTTTCTGGAGACGGAGCGGCGCAAGCTGGCGGCGACCGTTCCTGCGCAGGCGGGCCGCTGATTCCACCGGACTCGCATAGACTGGGAATCGCGGAAGGAGTGTGCGAATGGAACTAACCGAGCTACAGGAAAAATTTGCGATCCCGGGTGTGCTGGGGTTCGAGAGGACGGCGTCGGGGCTGGCGGTGGCGCGGGTGACAGCGCCGGCGGCTGAGGCCACGATCTACCTGCAAGGGGCACATCTAACCCACTGGAAGCCTGCGGGCCAGGCACCGGCGATCTTCCTGAGTCAGCGCGCGGAGTTCGTGCCGGGCAAGCCCATCCGCGGCGGCGTGCCCATCGTCTTTCCGTGGTTCGCGGACCGGCACGACGGCAAGACCGGGCCGCAGCACGGCTTCGCGCGCATCAGCGAGTGGGAGTTGGAGTTTGCGGGGATGGCGGGTCCTGGAAGCGATCCGGCCCTGCACCTGGCGTTTACGCTGGCGCCGAACGAGCTGAGCCGGAGCCTGGGCTTCGACCACTTCAAGCTGGGGTATCGAGTGAGCATCGGGCACAAGCTGACGCTGGAACTGGGAGTGGAGAACGATTCCGGCAACGGCGGGGCACGCGGCGGAGGGCCCGCGGCGGCAACGGCAAAGGCCGACCAGGCGGCAGAGGGCGCACCGCTGGTGTTCGAAGAGGCGCTCCACGTCTACTACGCGGTGGCGGATGCGCAGAAGGTCTCGATCGATGGGCTGGGCGGTACGGAGTTCATCGACAAGGTCGACGGCTTCAAGCGCAAGCGGCAGACCCCGGGTCCGGTGACGTTTCAGGGAAGAATAGACAGCCCGTACATGAACACTCGCGCGACCTGCGTGCTGCACGATCCTGCGGGCGGGCGAAAGATCACGGTAGCGAAGAGCGGATCGAACTCGACCGTGGTGTGGAACCCGTGGAAGGAGTTTACCGCGACGATGGCGGACATGGAGCCGGACGCGTGGCTGCACATGACCGCGATCGAGACAGCCAATGTGGCGGACAACACCATTACACTGAATGCCGGCGAAACGCATACCATGCGCGCGGAGATCTCCATCGAGCGCGCATGAACAGCTCCGGGCAACCCGGTCGCTCAAGCTGATAGCTTATAGCTCAGATCTCACATCCCACTTGCTGATAGCTGATAGCTCGTTATAAAACGCTCTTGCTGAAGGACGCCACTAATGTCTGAACTCCCCGTACGCCTCATCCTCGCCTCCGCCTCGCCGCGCCGCCGCGAACTGCTCGCTCAGGCCGGGTATGCGTTCAGCGTGGAAGCGGCGGATGTGGATGAGTCGGTGCGCGCAGGAGAAACGCCGGAAGCATACGTCCGCCGCCTGGCGGAAGAGAAGGCGTCGGCGGTCTTCACAAAACATGCGGGTGCCCAATTCGCGACAGCTTCATCGTCATGGGTGAGGTCGAGCGAAGCCCCGCTGCTCGTCCTCGGCGCGGACACAACCGTCGTCTGCGACGGCGAGATCCTCGCCAAGCCCGACGATGCCGAGCACGCGAAGCAGATGCTGCGCAAGCTCTCGGGCCGCACCCACCAGGTGCTGACGGGTGTAGCCGTGGTCGCCCGGGCAGGAACGGCAAGCGCGGTTGAAATCACTGACGTTACATTCTCCAACATCCCCGAATCCGAGCTCGACGCCTACTGCGCCACCACCGAGCCGCTCGACAAGGCCGGAGCCTACGGCATCCAGGGCTACGCCGCCCGCTGGATTCCGCGCATCGACGGCGACTACTTCAACGTCATGGGCCTCCCCATCGCCCGCGTGGTCCGCCTCCTCGAAGACGCCAGCCAAGAATCCAGTGGTCGATCAGTCTGAAGGCCTCTCCTCGCCGCGGTTCTGCCTGCGC
The DNA here is from genome assembly GCA_003162875.1 of Granulicella sp. GTDB lineage: Bacteria > Acidobacteriota > Terriglobia > Terriglobales > Acidobacteriaceae > Edaphobacter. Next base: position 5,420 of record PLUT01000371.1, on the reverse strand, counting down.
CTGCGCGACCCGCAGATCAATTCTTCGTCGTGCGCACGATCACGATCGACGTCTTGCCCGCGTCGCTTCCACTGCCCGGACTGATCGTGACCGTCACCCTGTCCGTTGCGCTTGGGCCCGCGTTGAGTACCGTTGCGCCTGCCGTCGAAGCAAGGATCGCGCCAGGCATATTGGACGTGTAGAAATCCACGACCTGGCTCATGGGATCACTCGTGGTGAAATGCGCCTCCGTCACCCCCGCCGCGGACGTACCCACACTCACGGCGCCCTTTTCCTGCACCGCTCCGGGATACACGGGCGCGCCCAATTGGGACGGGTCCGCGGTTGCATCATTCCCCGTCGAAATCGAGCCGAGACCAGGAATCGAAAAGAGTGCCTGATTGCTTTTGTTGTTCGCCGCGATCAACTTCGAAGCGCGCCACGCCGCAAAGCCAAGCGCACCAGCACCGAGGACTCCGATTCCGAACACAATGGCCACGACAATCAGAATGACCTTCAGTGCCCCGCCCGAACTCTTCGCCGGCTGCGGTGCCGCATAAACCGCCGGCTGCTGCATGCTCGGCGGAATAGGTTGGGTCGGCGCAGCCGCTACCGGAGCGCCGCAGGAATTACAGAATCGAGAAGTGGAAGCGAGCGGAGCGCCGCATCTCGCGCAGGTGCCATCCATATCGAGCCTCCTTGAGATTGTTCAGGCCAACCTGCACAAAACCCATTCGTCTCAATTGACCCGGAGTGCCATGAGGCTACTCGAATCTGCAAGCCCGCGTCAATCCAGCGAAACCAGGGGTATCCCGCGAACCTCAACCCGCAAGTTCGCCTCGGACGCGGGCCATGGTGTCCAGGTAGAAACTGAGGTTGTGGATGGAGTTGAGGGTGGCGCCCAGCGGCTCCTTCGCGACAAAGAGGTGGCGCAGGTAGGCGCGGGTGTAGCGTTGGCAGACTATGCAGCAGCATGCGGGGTCGATCGGTCGCTGATCCTCAGCGTACTCGACGCGCTTGATGTTCATGCGTACGGCGGTGCGGCTGGCGATCTCGGCTTCAGCTTCCGCCGAGCTGTCAGGTGCCGGCAGCGACAGCTCTTCACCCGGCTCGGGCGCGCGGAAGAGCAGGCCATGGCGGGCGGCGCGCGTCGGCAGCACGCAGTCCATCATGTCGACGCCCATGCGGGCGTACTCCTCGATCTCGTCGGGGTAGCCGACGCCCATCACGTAGCGGGGCTTGTCTTCGGGCAGTATCTCCAGCGTGCGGGCGATCATCTCGCGGGTGACCTCGCGCGGTTCGCCGACGGCCAGGCCGCCAATGGCGTATCCGTCGAAGTCCATCTCGGCCAGGCGCTCGGCCGACTCGCGGCGAAGGTCCGCGTACATGCCGCCCTGCACGATGCCGAACAGCGATTGGGTCCTGCCGGGGAAGGCGGCGGCCCACGGAACCTCGTGTTGGTGCGCGTCGAAGTACGCCTTGGAGCGCGCGGCCCAGGCGTGGGTCAGACCCATGGAGTCGCGTGTGCGTTCCCACGTGGCCGGTGTCTCCACGCACTCGTCGAAGGCCATCATGACGTCTGCGCCGAGCGCGATCTGGACCTCCATGGAGTGTTCGGGCGAGAAGAAGTGCGTGCTGCCGTCAAGGTGCGATCGGAACTCGACGCCGGCGTCGGTAATCTTGCGCAGCTTGGCGAGCGAGAAGACCTGAAAGCCGCCGGAGTCGGTGAGCATGGGCCTGTTCCAGCTCATGAAGCGATGCACGCCGCCCATGCGTCGGATAAGTTCGTGGCCGGGGCGCAGGTAGAGGTGGTAGGTGTTGGCCAGGATGATCCTGGCGCCGGCGCCGTCCGCGCCAATGTGTTCGAGGGTTTCCTGCTGGACGGTTTTCACCGTCGCGGCCGTGCCCACGGGCATGAAGACGGGCGTCTCGACGGTGCCGTGCGGCAGGTGCAGCGCAGCGCGCCGTCCGCCCGTGCTGCAGCCGGCGCTGACTTCAAAGGCAAGACCCATCGTTCCAGTATGCCTTGCCGGAGTCTAGGCGGCGTGGATTTCCAGCGTCTTGCCCAGCGCCTTCATCGCCCCGGCGATGCCGTCGATCTTGGAGGCGTGGCGAAGATTGGTGAGGCGATTGACGGCCTGCGGGGTGGTGCCGAGGCGACGGGCGAGTTCGGCGGGGCGGACTTGCTGGCGGATCATTTCGTTGAGGAGCAGGATCTTGGCGGTGAGGCTGGCGGGGAGCTCGACGAGGCGCTGACGGCGCTTCGCGGGCGAGGGCATAGGCACGGGGCGGCGGCCTTCGAAGTAGAAGTCCATCGCGGATTCGAGAGCTTCGGCCGCCATGGCCAGAGCCTCTTCGACGGTCTCGCCCTGCGTGATAGCTTCGGGAATGTCGCGGAAGGTGACGACGTAGCCACCATCTTTCTTGTCGGGGGTCAAAGTGACCGGATATGCGAGCATGTGTCTCCTCCTTACTTCAGGCCTAGCTGCTTCTTGATTCCCTCGACGGTGCCCTTTTTGAGGTCCTTGCTGTGCATGGGCAGGATCGAGGTTTTGCAGTTGAGCATGACCCTGAGGTGCGAACCTTTGGCGGGTTCGAAGGTCGCTCCCAGGCTGGTCAGCCACCGTCTGAACTCGCTACTCTTCACGGAGTTCAATTGTAAACAAAAATGTTTATAGCGGCAAGATGATTCGCCTTCTACACCGAATTAGCAATAGCTCTCGAACAAGTTCTGCTAATGGACGGCGAGTTCTTCGGGGGCAGGCTCGGCGGCGGGCGCACTGGGCGCCGCGGGCCTGGGCACGCGCTTGGGCGGCAGGCGCATCAGGAACGGCAGCGGCGACAGCAGCATGACCACGCAGCCAAGAATGGTGAACGCGTTCTTGTAGCTGAGCATGGAGGCCTGGCGCAGCATCATCTGGTAGGCCTGACCGATGGCGACCTGGCCGGCTGCGGCGGATGCCATGCCGTGCCCGATCAGGATCTCCTTCACGCGGTCCATGAAGCTGGTATAGGCCACGCTGCCGGGAACGACGTTGGCCGCCAGCGCCGTCTGGTGCACCTGCGACATGCGCACGATGTAGGTGGTGAGCAGTGCGGTGCCGGCCGAGCCGCCCAGGTTGCGCGCGAAGTTTGAGAGCGCGGAGATCTGGTTGGTCTTGGCGGCGGGTACGCCGACATAGTTCAGCGTGCTGATGGGGATAAAGACGAACGGCAGCGCGATGACCTGCAGCATGCGCAGCTCAATGATGTGGCCAAAGCTGCTGGTGAGGTCGAGCTGCGACAGGTTGAAGACGCCCAGCGCGGTGATGATGTAGGCGATGCACACCATCAGACGCGGGTCCATCTTGCCGACGGTGCGTCCGGCGATGGCCATCATGAACATCATCACAAAGGCGGCGGGGGAGATCACCATGCCGGCGCGCTCCGCTGTGTACCCGAGCAGCACCTGCACGTACTGCGGGATGATGACGGTAGTGGCGAAGAGGACCATGCCGAGGAAGAACTGCAGGAAGACGGCGGTGCCGAAGTTGCGGTTCTTCAGCAGCTTCAGGTCGACGATGGGGTCGGGGTGGTTCCACTCCCAGTAGGCGAAGAAGATGAGCAGGCAGACGGCGAGGATCGAAGTGACGCGGATCATGGGATCGCCGAACCAGTCCTTCTCCTGGCCCTTGTCCAGCGTGAACTCGAGCAGGCCAACGCCGAGCGCGACCAGTCCGAGTCCCATGAAGTCGACCTTCAGGTGCTTGGCGGCCTCTTTGCGCGCCTTCAGGAACGGCGGATCTTCCACCATGCGGTTGGACAGGTAGAGCGACAGCAGGCCCACCGGAATGTTGATGAAGAAGATCCAGTGCCAGTTGAAGTTGTCGGTGATCCAGCCGCCGAAGGTTGGCCCGATGGCGGGCGCCACCACTACCGCCATGCCGTAGAGCGCGAACGCCTGGCCGCGTTTTTCAATGGGGAACGTGTCCGCCAGAATGGCCTGTTCGCTGGTGGCCAGGCCGCCGCCGCCCAGGCCCTGCAGTATGCGCGCAAAGATGAGCAGCGGCAGCGTCTGCGCCAGGCCGCAGAGCAGCGAGCAGGCGGTAAACATCGCCACGCAGGTCATGTAGAAGCGCTTGCGCCCGATGCGGTTGGCGAGCCAGCCGGAGATGGGCAGCACGATGGCACTCGACACCAGGTAGCTGGTGAGCACCCAGGTGGCTTCCTCCTGGCTGGCGCCGAGGGAGCCGGCCATGTGCGGCAGCGCCACGTTGGCGATGGAGGTGTCGAGCACCTCCATGAACGTGGCCAGAGTCACCGTGATGGCGACGGCCCACGGGTTGTGGTGCGGCTTCCAGTGCAGCTCGTCGAAGACCAGCTCAGACATGGTCCACCGCTGCTGGTTTTTGGATTCGACGCAGAAAACCCATCGTTCGATTCTAAGCGGCTACGGGCAATCTTCCCAAATTGCGCGTAGTGGTGCAGCCGGTAGAACTACGAAGCTTCTGCGGCCAGTTCATCCAGGGCCTTTGCGGCTTTGGCGATGTGGTCCACGCCGAAGACGACCAGTGCATGCGCCGATCCCGGTTCCAGTCCGCAGTACGAGTAGTCGATGTTGATCTTGTGCTCGCCCAGGCGCGCGGCGGCGCGGCCCAACTCGCCGGGACGGTGCTGTAGCCGCACCAGGGCAGCTTCGGTCTCCTCGAAGATCATGCGCAGGTTGCCCAGCACCTGCTTGGCGGCCGGCGGATCGTCGACCACGATGCGCGCCAGGCTCTCCCCCTCCTCGACATACGACTGAAACGCGAGGACATTGATGCCGCGCTCGGCCAGCGCGAGGAAACATCTCCCCAGCGCTCCGGGCTTGTCTTCGATGGTTACCGTAAACTCCTTCACCTTCGGCATGGCGACGGGTCTCCCTTCGTTCCGGCTCTGACTCCAGAATAAGCCCATGACGAAGACGAGGCGGGGTCGTTGCCCGGCACCTTCGTTCCGGCTCTGACTCCAGAATAAGCCCATGGCAGGCGTGGCGATCCTGCTCCTATCCGGGCTTGATCGGGGCCCCACCCCCTCCCCCCGCCTTTTGATTCTAAGATATTCTTTCTAAGATGGTTAGATTCGAACCATGATACGGCCAGGATACGACTTCGATATACCCAGCGATCGAAGATCGCTGGGTATATCGGGGTCCGAATGGCTCAACGAATGGCTCAAAATGGGAAGGCCCGGCGGGTTGCGCCGGGCCTTCTCTTGTTTAACCTTACTTCTTAATTGTACGCGTTTCACCATAACTCATCTGCCATCGGGGTGAACAAGCGATCCGGTTTGTATGGTGAGAGTTGGCGCGTTTTGCACAGATGGAGGGTCTTGACAACATTCTTCAAGGTTCAAGGTTCGAGGTTCAAGGTGGGTGGGTGCCGGTACGGGCGAAGTGCGTTTGATGAACAGCTATCAGCGAT
>PLUT01000355.1 GCA_003162875.1 Granulicella sp. | reverse complement strand
GGGGAGTCACCTTTGAGTTAACGGGTGCTCGCGGTTCGCAGCACGATCTATTCTTCACGGCTGCCCCCCACGTCAGACGAAGAACCGTCTGACATGGGGCACCCGATCCTTCTTCACAGGTAACCCCATGTGGTTCGGTGGTGAGACGCCGGTTAAATGCGAAGACCCGGCGCGGAGGCCGGGTCTTTTCCATTTCTTACTTACTTCTTAAGTATACGGAATTGAGTGAAACTCATCTGCTATGCGGGGGAAAGAAAGATCGTGATTGTTTTGAGGGGTGTGGCGGGTTTTGCACAGATTTGGGGGGTTGACAACTTTCCGGAGGATCGAGAAAAAAGCGAATCACAGAGAGCATCGAGGAAGAGAGAACACAGAGGGCCAGCGAGTCAGCAAGTCAGCGGACGAAGGGCGTTTTCTTGTGCAGCTATGAGCTATGAGCCATTGAGCTATGAGCAAGGCAGTTGGGCGAGGTGGGGCACCCTGGCCCGCAACAGAGTTGACGGCGGTCACATTCTTGTTGTCTCCATGAGCGTAGTCTTCCAGCCATGTGAGGTTACCCACCATGGCCCGCGGCTACAATTCATCGAAGCCCGTTATCGGGTGAGGAAGTCCTTGATCTGCTGGACCAGCACATCGCGTCCGACATCGGAGATTGCCTCAGTGAGCGGCAACTGCTTTGGGCAAGCCTCGACGCAGTTCTGGGCGAAGCCGCACTCCTGGATTCCACCCTCGCCGGCCAGCGCGCGCAGGCGTTCAGCCTTGAGCACCGAGCCCGCGGGGTCCATGTTGAAGAGCTTGACCTGGGCGATGGTGGCCGCACCGACGAAGTTGGTAGAGTCGTTGAACTGCGGGCAGACCTCCATGCAGCAGCAGCAGCTAATGCAGTTGGAGAGCGGATAGCGCTGTTCCTGAATTTGTGGGGCCTGGCGTCCGCCAGGCCCTAGATCATACGTGCCGTCGATGGGCACCCAGGCGCTGACGGCCTTCAGGTTCTCGAACAGCACGCTGCGGTCGACGCTGAGGTCGCGGACCACGGGAAACTTGGAGAGCGGGGCGAGGCGGATCGGCTGGTCTGGATTTCCTTCCCGCAATTTGTCCACCAGCGCGGAGCAGGCCATGCGCGCTTTGCCGTTGATCAGCATGGCGCAACTGCCGCAGATCTCCTCCAGGCAGTTGGAGTCGTAGGTGACCGGCGTGGTGGGCGTACCGTCGGCGGTGACCGGATTGAGCGCGATCTCCCCGAGCAGGGAGGTGATGTTCATGTTGGGGCGATAGGGGATGGCAAACTTCTCGGTGCGGGCCGGCTGGTCCGGAGTTGCCTGGCGCTTGATCTCGACCTGGATGGTCTTTCCGGACTGCCGGGTGGTGGTCGCGTTGGTTGGTGCGTCGAGCGTTGCGGTGGCCATTCAAATTGCCCTCAGGGGCTAAAGCCCCGGTTTCCTATGGTGCGACTACGGCACGGCTGAAGCCGTGCCCTTTCAAAGCAAATGCAAACTCTATGCGGTGGCGTCGTAGCGGCGCGGCCGCGGTGGAATGAGGCTGACGTCGACCTCTTCATACTCGAATTTGGGCGCGTCGCCTACAAAACTTGCCTTGGTGGTCTTCAGGAACTTCTCGTCGTTGCGCTCGGGGAAGTCCGGCTTATAGTGCGCCCCGCGAGACTCATCGCGCAGCCGCGCGCCCTGCACAATGACGCGCCCGAGCTGCAACATGTTGTAGAGCTGGCGGGTAAAGGCAAAGCTGGTGTTCGCCCACTGGGTCTTGTCCGACAGGTTGACGTTCTCGAAGCGGCCGAGCAGCTCGACGATTTTGGCGTCCGCCTGATCGAGGCCCGGGTTGTAGCGGAGGATGGTGGCGTGCTTGGTCATGGTCTCGCCCAGCTCGCGCCATATTTTGAAGGGGTTCTCCGTTCCCGGATTGGATAGCAGCGCCGCGTTCTTCTGCTGCTGGCGCGCGAGTTCGGTCGCGTGACCGCCATCGCCCGGCTGCGCGGGCAGGGCTTTGGCGTAGGCAATCGCGTTCGGCCCGGCCACAAATCCTCCGTTGATGCAGGAGAGCAGCGAATTCGCGCCGAGGCGGTTTGCGCCGTGGATGGAGTAATCGGCCTCGCCCGCGGCGAAGAGGCCGGGGATGTTGGTCTGCTGGTTGAAGTCCACCCAGAGGCCGCCCATGGTGTAGTGCATGCCGGGGAAGATCTTCATGGGATGAACGCGGGGATCGACGCCGACGAACTTCTCGTAGATTTCCAGGATGCCTTCGAGCTTGCGGTTGAGGGTCTCGCGATCGATGTGGGTGAGGTCGAGATAGACCATGGGCTGTCCGTCGAGGCCCATGTGGTGTTCGTACACGACCTTGAAGATGGCGCGGGTGGCGATGTCGCGCGGGACCAAGTTGCCGTACTTCGGGTACCACTCTTCGAGGAAGTACCAGCGTTCGGCGTCGGGGATGGAACGCGGATCGCGCTTGTCGTTTTTGTCGCGGGGCACCCAGACGCGGCCGCCTTCGCCGCGCGCGGACTCGGACATGAGGCGGAGTTTATCGTCGCCGGGAATGCAGGTGGGATGGACCTGGATGAACTCGCCGTTGGCGTAGTACGCGCCCTGCTGGTAGAGCGCCGACTGCGCCGAGCCAGTGCAGACCACCGAGTTGGTGGACTTGCCGAAGATGGCCCCGACGCCGCCGGTGCAGACGATGATCGCGTCCGCGGGGAAGGTGCGCACCTCCATCGAGCGCAGGTCCAGAGCGCAGATGCCGCGGCAGACGCCGTTGGAATCGAGCACGGCGGAGAGGAACTCCCAGCCCTCGTACTTTTTGACCTTGCCGTCGGACTCGTGGCGGCGGACCTGCTCGTCGAGCGCGTAGAGCAGTTGCTGGCCGGTGGTTGCCCCGGCGAAGGCCGTGCGCTGGTAGAGCGTGCCCCCGAAGCGGCGGAAGTCGAGCAGGCCCTCGTGGGTGCGGTTGAAGGGGACGCCCATGCGGTCGAGCAGGTCGATGATGGCTGGGGCGCGCGCGGTCATGTCGCGGACCGGGGTCTGGTTGGCGAGGAAGTCGCCGCCGTAGACGGTGTCGTCGAAGTGCTTGTAGACGGTGTCTCCCTCGCCCTTGAGGTCCTTGGCGGCGTTGATGCCGCCCTGGGCGCAGACCGAGTGCGAGCGCTTGACCGGCACGATGGAAAAGAGGTCGACGGTGCCGCCGGCTTCGGCAATCTTGATGACGGCGGAGAGCCCTGCGAGGCCTCCTCCAACGACGATGATGCGGGGTGCGGGCATATAAGTTTTCCCAATCCTGATTACAAATTCAACCGGCCAAAAACAAGCCAATGAGCATTGCGGCAATACCAGTGATTTTTAACATTCGTATCTATTGCTTAACATCTGGCGGAAGCTCTCTGCGAAGCCACTTCATGTACTCGCGATTCTTAATCCGGTTGGTCGAAGGCGGTGGTGCGATCCCATTGGCCTTACGCCACACGTTTATCCGCCACTCTGCAGCGAGGACACATAGTAAAAGCACTATCATTCCAGCGGCACCATAAAACGGGTGGGCGCTGGCATGGGACATCATCAAATCTCTCCCTGTTGCTGCGGGCTCGTTGAGCCTGCGGGCACACCCTGTGGAGCGGGTTGGGTGATGGCGGGCGGGGCGAAGGCGTCGGCCGGGGCGTTCGGGTACATGGGGCCGACGAAGGCGTAGATGCTGGCCAGGCCCATGGCGCAGATTGCGATTCCGAAGACGGCGCAGACCCAGCCGAAGCGGCGGCGGGCCTTGTCACCCGGCGTGATGCCCCACTTGGCCGCGAACAGCCAGATGCCGTAGGCGAAGTGGAAGCAGGTCGCGATCATCGCGATGATGTAGAACGCCAGCATCCAGTGGTTTGACAACTCCATCTGGACCTTGTGGAAGGAGGCGCCGGGGTGCTCCGGCAGCATGACGCCGGAGAACCGCTGCCTCCAAACATGCTGGATGATGTACACGAACGCGATGATCCCGGTGATGCGCTGGGTGAGGTAGCCCCAATTGCCGGCCCAGGGGTAAATATCGACATTTGCGCGTCCGCGGAAGGCGATCCAGACGCCGTATCCAGCGTGGAAGGCCAGCGGGATAAAGATGAAGACCCACTCCAGCACGCGCACCA
>PLUT01000363.1 GCA_003162875.1 Granulicella sp. | reverse complement strand
ACCAGTACCGAAGACGCTCTAAAAGAGTTTTTGGCTTGTAAGGGAGTTTTGACATGTCCAAACGGACACGCCCAGCGGTTCCCTCCCGACCGGAAGGATTAGCTTTTTCTTTAGGCGTATGGGGCAAAGGGATAGGTGTCCTAAAGCCCGGTTCATTCTGCGGCTCTTACGGCACGGATGAATCCGTGCCCTTAACGAAAAAGCGCTTTCTCAGCACCCTCTAAAGCCCTGTCAATTCACGGCAATTATCGGCGCGGAGACCCAGGACTAAAGTCCTGGGCTATCAGCCGCGCCCTTTCAAAGCAAGTGCAAACTGCACTATTGCCGACTGGCGCGCCCTAACGGTGATGGGCATCACTGAATCTGCGCGTTGGGCGGCGAATCATGGGTGCTGTTGCGTTCATCGTTGCTGCCCGTGCCAGGGCAAAGGCGCCTTGCACTCTGCGGTGAGCGGGCGGGGAGGCAAGTCCTTTGTTCCGGGCCATGCTCAAGAGACTTCGGTTGCCAGGCGTCCGCCTCTCCCTGTTGCGCCGGACATCGCAGATACTCTTCCTGGTCCTGTTTGCCTTTCTGCTTGTCAATACAGGGTTTCGCGGGGCGGTGGGCTCCGGGGCCGACATCCACATGCAGTGGCCGGTACGCCTGTTCTTCCTGCTCGATCCGCTGGTGGCGCTCTCCAACGCGCTGGCGACTCATGCGCTGTACCGCGGCATGTTGTGGTCGCTGCTGATTCTGCTTCCCGCGCTGTTCTTCGGGCGCTTCTTCTGCGGCTGGATCTGTCCCATGGGCACGCTGCACCACTTCTTCGGGAGCCTGAAGTCGGAGCAGAAGCGGGGCAAGCAGTGGATCGACTCGAATCGCTACAAGCCGTGGCAAAGAACCAAGTATTTCCTGCTGGCCGCGGTGCTGGCGGCGGCGCTGTGCGGCAGCGGCCTGGTGGGGTGGCTGGATCCTTTCAGCCTGCTGCTACGGTCGCTGGGCCTGTCGATTCTGCCGGGAATCAATTACGCGGGCAACGCGGGCCTGAATGGCCTTAGTCACAGCAACAACGGCGGCCTGCATGCGCTTGGCCTGGTGTTTCATGCGGCGCTGTCGGCGGTGCTGCTGGACTTCAAGCAGCCGCACTTCCGCCAGGGCATCTACCTGGGGCTGATCTTTGCCGCTCTGCTTGCGGCGAATTTGCGAGTCACACGCTTCTGGTGCCGCGCGCTGTGTCCGCTGGGCGCATTGCTGGGCGCCGTATCGCGAGGATCGATTCTCGGCCTGCACAAGGACCCGGCAAGCTGCGACAACTGCAATCGCTGTCTGATGCATTGCCAGGGCGGAGACAATCCCATCGGCAGCGCGCCGTGGCACAAGGCGGAGTGCCACATGTGCATGAACTGCGTGGATGCGTGCCCGCAACACGCGCTCAAGTTCCAGTTCTTCCGCAACGAGCCGGAGATCGCGGGTCCGAACCTGCCGCGCCGCCGCGTGCTGACCGGCCTGGCCGCCGGGGTAGCCGCGGTTCCGCTGCTGCGCGCCACCACGGCGCTAGGAAAGAGCCGCAATGAACACCTGATCCGGCCGCCGGGCGCGCTGGAAGAGACGGACTTCCTCGCGCGCTGCATTCGCTGCGGCGAGTGCATGAAGGTGTGTCCGAACAATGCGCTGCAGCCCACGCTCTCTGAAGCCGGACTGGAGGGCATCTGGACGCCGGCGCTGACACCCCGGATTGGCTATTGCGAGCCGAGTTGCGTGCTTTGCTCCGAGGTCTGCCCAACCGGCGCGATCTGGAAGATCAGCTCGCGCGAAAAGGGATGGGTGGTCGGCGTGGGCGAGGGGAAACAGCAGCCGGTGCGCCTGGGAACAGCCTTTTACGATCGCGGCCGCTGCCTGCCCTGGGCCATGGCGACCGACTGCATCGTCTGCGAGGAGTGGTGCCCGGTTTCGCCCAAGGCGATCTATGTGCAGGAAGCGGAGGTTGTGGATGCAAACGGGAACAAGAAGACGCTGAAGCAGCCGCATGTCGATCCCAGCCGATGCGTGGGTTGCGGAGCGTGCGAGTACGCCTGCCCGCTGCAGGAGCATCCGGCGGTGTACGTAACCAGTATCGGCGAGAGCCGGTCGCCCAGCAGTCAGATTCTGCTGGGACGGAAATAGGAGAGCAGTCATGAAAACGATGAGAAATCGCGTAGGAGTCGCTGTTGCGTTGTTGTTAGGGGCCGGATTGCTGTTCGCCACAGGCTGCAAGAGAGCGGCAAGCGCGTTTCCGGCTTCGGGCACCATTACCGGTTGGGACAAGGTCGGAGATACGCGATCGTTCAGCGCGGATACTCTGTCGCAATACATCGACGGAGGGGCGGACCAGTATGTGGACGCCGGCGTCGGCACAACCTACACCTCGGACTACAAGTATCAAGGAACTATCGAAGCCGTCGTCGATGTGTACTCCATGAAGACTCCGGATGGCGCCAAGAAGATATTCGACGGCGATCCGGCTATTGGCAGCAAGACGGTAGAACTGGGCGATGCTGCGCGGCTGTATGCAAGCAGCGTGGTCTTCCGCAAAGGACGCAACCTGGTGCGGATTACGGCCTTCGAGCAAGGGGCCAATCAGGCAGACGCATTGATGGCCCTGGCGCACGGTGTCGACAGCAGACTGTAGGAAGGAACACAGCAGGCGCGGGGCAGCGCAGGAAACAAGGCAGGAGAGGCGCAGGATGAGCAATCGACGGGAGTTTCTGAAGGAGATGGTGGCCGGGGCCGCCGTCCTGGGGACCGGTGCGCAACTCGCATTTGGCCAGACACGTGAGGCGGGCAAAGCGAAGGTGGTGATTGTGCGCGATGCCAAGTTGCGCACGCCCGGACCCAAACCGGATGAGAAACGGGTTGCGGCCATGTTGGACCATGCGATGCAATCGTACTTTCAGGCGCAAAATCCGGTTGAGCCGTGGAAGCAACTGGTGCGCCCGGGCCAGGTTGTCAGCCTGAAACTGAACTGCCTCGGTCGCGCGTTGTCGCCGAATGTAGCCCTGGTGGCGGCCATCTGCGAACGATTGCAGCAGGCCGGCATCAAGGCCGGAGATATCACGGTATGGGACAGCCACTCCCGCGACCTGCAAGCGGCGGGTTTCAAACTCTCCACTGACCCCGGAAGCGTACGCTTCACCGGTTCGGACACAACCGGATTTGAAACCGCGGCGGTCAGCTATGGCGTGGTAACCACGCGCCTGGCGAAGATCGTCACTCAGAGCGACCTGGTTATCAATGTGCCGATCCTGAAGAGCCACAATCTATGCGGCGTGACCATGGCAATGAAGAACATGTACGGCGTGATCGACAATCCCAGCCAATTGCACGGCACGGCGTGCAATCCAAGCGTCGCCGATCTGAACATGATCCCCGAGATCCGGCAGAAGGTGCGCTTTGTGATTGGCGACATGCTGACCGCCCAGTATGAGGGCGGCCCAAGTTATCGTCCGGAATACACCTGGAATGAGAACGGCCTGATGATCGGCGAGGACCGGGTCGCCATCGACCATACCGCATGGCAGATTGTCGAACGCAAGCGGGCCGAGATGGGCTTGAATACCCTGGAAAAGGCAGGCACCCCGGCGTACTACATCGCGACCGCGGCGGATGCGCAACACCGCCTGGGAACGAACGATCCGGCCAAATTTACCCTGATCGAACACAGTATGGCGTGACGAGGCATCCAATGGCTTCCGGCAACCCGACACCTGAAGGCAGGTTGACTCGCCGCGAGGCGATGTTGCAGCTGCTGCGAGTAGCGGGCGCCGGGACCGCTACGGCGGCTGCGGCGATCTGGTTGTCGGAACACAGCACCCGGCCAGTGCCAGAGCTGGCTGCCAACGCCAAGCGGGATCACACCGTGCAGCCTGCCGCCGAGCTGCCCGAGATGGTTGTGGTGCAGTGCGCGGACGAGAGTGAAGACGCCCCGCGCGCCCTGGTCCGCCAGGCCTTCGCAGACCTGGGCGGAGTTGGGCGCTTCATCGCGCGCGACGACGTGGTGGTGGTGAAGCCGAATATAGCCTGGGACCGGACTCCCGAACAGGCAGCGAACACAAATCCGTACCTGGTTGCCGAGGTGGTGAAGCAGTGCTGGCAGGCGGGCGCCAAACGCGTCATCGTCACCGACGTCAGTTGCAATGAGGCGGAGCGTTGCTTCCGCCGCTCCGGCATTGAGGCTGCGGCGCGCAGCGAAGGCGCTGAGGTGATGCTTCCTGATCCCTCACGCTTTCGCGAAGTGGACCTGGGCGGCGTGGTATTGCAGAATTGGCAGGTGTTCGAGCCCTTTCTCGAGGCAGACAAGATCGTCAATCTGCCGATTGCCAAGCACCATGAACTGACCGGCGCCACGCTCGGCTTCAAGAACTGGTATGGAATTCTGGGCGGCCAGCGGAACCGGCTGCATCAGCAGATTCACCAGAGCCTGGTCGATCTGGCCGCGTTCATGCTGCCCACGCTGACCATGCTTGACTGCTATCGCGTGCTGCTGCGCAACGGCCCAACCGGCGGCAACCTGGAGGACGTCGCGCTGCACAAGACGCTGGTTGCGGGCACTGACCCGGTGGCGGTGGATGCCTATGTCGCGAAGGCCTACTGGAATCTCGACGCCGTCTCGCTGCCATACCTGGAACTGGCGGAGAAGCGCGGGCTGGGCCGGGCCGATTTCGAGAACGTCCGCACCAAGATCAGCCACCTGGGCTGAGTGACAATCTGCGATTTGGAGTTCGCTCCAGCGGATGGGCGACGCAGCGGCAGGGCTCAAGCCGCGGCTACGGGTAGTGGTGCAGTTTGACAAGTGCGCCTTCCCTGGGGGGCTAAAGCCCTATCAATTAACGGCACGTATCGGCGCGGCTGAAGCCGCGCCCTTTCAAAGCAAATGCAAACTGCACCTCTACCCGGCTACGGCCGGTCGCGGCATGGGAACGCTTTCGCGCTATACTTTGGGCGGTTTGCTTTTGGGAGCGCGTATGAAGGCGTGTTTTTCCACGTTACTCGCCGTGCTGTGCATCCTCTTGGGGACACGATCTCCAGCGCAGACCCAGCGTGCGCTGCTCATCGGCATCAACACCTACCAGCCGGCGGGCACCCAGGCCGAGCATCCGCCCGGCTGCACGTATGGCCGCTGTGAGCTGGGATACTTCGAGAACCTGGAAGGCGCGGTCAACGATGCGCGGTCCATGGCCGACGTGCTGATCAGCCCCAAGTTCGGCTTCCCAGCGAAGAATGTGGTGCTGCTCACCAACCCCGCGCCGCCTGATCCAGTTGCCGGAGTGGTGCTGCTGCCTGCCGACCAAACTACGCGCGACGGCATTCTCGCCGCCATGCAGAAGTACCTGGTCGATCTGCCGCAGCGCGGCGACACGGTGGTTTTTTACGACGCCAGTCATGGCTCGCTGCGGGTCAACAGCAAGGGCGCCAAGCTCACCGTCGCGGTGGGCGGCCAGCTGGTTCCCGCGGACAGCACGCTGGTCCCTTCCGATGCGTACAAGGGAGGCTACGACGTCCGCGACCGCGAGATGACGCGCATCTTCAACGCCGCCCTGGACAAGGGAGTCCGCCTTACGGTGATCCTGGACAGCTGTCACAGCGGCGCCATCAGCCGCGGGCTTGGCCCGAAGTTCCGGCAGCGGGCCCTGGCCTTCGACCCGCGCGACATTGGCGAAGGTCCAGACCTGGTGAGTGGGCAGCCGCGGCCCTTCCCCACGGAGCGGAAAGACAATCCCGCGCTGATCTTCTCCGCCGCGCAGCAGGACCAGTCTGCGAACGAGATGCCGGATCCGAGCGTAGAGCCGCATGGGGCCTTTACGGCCGCGCTGCTTGACGCCTTGAAGGCGTTGCCCGCAGACACGCCGGCCGACCTGGTCTACCAACGGGTCCGAGGTGTGCTCGAGGGCGGGAATGTTCCCGACCAGGAGCCCGATCTGGACGCAAGCGCGGCGCGGCGCCAGCAGACTCTGTTCGGCGGAAAGGCGGCAGACTCCGGCAAACTGCGTACCGCTGCCCTGAAGAGCAACAACGACGGCAGCATTTTGCTGGACATTGGCCGGGCGTCCGGTATCGGGATCGGCAGCGAATTCACCGCGACCGACCCGGACAGCAAGGGACAGAGAACCGAACTCCGCATCACCGGACTGGACGGCATTGCGCGCTCCCTGGCCGTGGTCGTCAGCCCTCTCGGGGCCAAGGCTAATTCGGGGGTTACTTCGGGGGAGTTCTTTGAGCTGTCCAAATGGAAGCCGGCAGAGTCGCCGCCACTGCTCGTCTGGCAATGGCCCGCCAACCTTTCGGGCGAGCAGGTAATGACCGCGGCAGCGCAGATCAGGAGCTCTGGAGCTGTCTCTGTCGCGGATCCCGCCGAGGAACCGTGGACCCACATGCTAAGTTGGGACGGCGCCAACTGGATGCTGCTACAGGCCGGTGCAGCCTCCCCTGTCAGCCTGGGCGCGCCGCTTGATGCCGGTGTTTTGCGGCGGCATCTTCCCCCCGGCGCGAAGCTTTGGGCGAACCTTCCGCCATCGCGGGAGTTGGCTGCGAAGCTGGTGCCGGGCGACCCGAGCAGCGCGGTGCAGCCTGCCGCCGATTTCGCCGAGGCACAGTACGCGTTGACCGGCGTACTCACCACGCATGGCCCTGCCTATGCGTGGTTCCACGCGGGCGAACTCAGGGCCGGCCCGCCCGCCGCGGGCCCCGCCGGCCACAGTCTTGACCACAGTCTTGGCCACAGTCTTGACCATAGTCCGGGCTGCTCTTCGAACTCGCGCTACCCGGTGCGCAGCGATTGGGTTGCGATGAACAATGCAAGTGAGCTCGACAAGAGCAGTGCGGCGCTCAACAAATTCGCAGCACTGCTGGCAAAGGTGCATGGCTGGCTGGATCTGGCAGACAATCCAGTCGACGCAACCAAGACCAACTACTACTCCCTGGCGCTGGTTCCGGACGGGGGCCAAGCGCCGCTTTCCGGCAATGAGCCCGCGCACCAGGGCGATGTGTTGCGGATGGCTTTGGTGTCCAGCGTCCCGGTTACGGACAAGCGCTGGGTCTACGTTCTCGACATCGATTGCAACGGCAAAGGCACCGTGCTTTATCCGGGCACGTATACCGAGAACCGGTTTCCTAACGACGCGGACAGCGGCAACCTGTTCTATCTTCCCGGCGTGGCCAACCTGCGCATCGGTCCTCCCTACGGCGTGGACTCGCTGATCCTGCTGAGCACCTCCGAGCCGCTGCCGTTTCCCGATGCGCTGAACTTCGAGGGGGTGGCAACGGAGGGAACGCGCGGAGCCCAATCGCCATTGGAAAGGCTGTTGAATCAGGCCAGCTCGGGGACGCGCGGCGATCCTGGCGTGGTTCCCACCAACTGGGGCATCGGGCTCACCACGCTGCGCAGTATTCCCAACGACGCCGTAAAGTAATCTGAGTTGCGGGGAACGGTGATCTCTCCTGCTGCTTGATCAGTTCCTGGGAAGCTGCGCGGCACTCCACCCGCCGCCCAGCGCCATCTGTAGTTGTGCGCTGGCCACAATGCGGCGCGCGACCAGCGCCGCGGCGGCGCGTTCGTCGGTCAGCTCGATGGTCTGATTGATGAGAACTTCCAGGTACGCGGCCAGTCCGCGCTTGTAGCGGAGCAGGGAGAGGCTGGTGCTTTGCTTCGCCGCATCCACCGCCCGCTGCTGCGCCACGGCCTCCTGTTCCAGCACGCGCAGCGCGGCGAGCTGGTCCTCGACGTCGCGAAAGGCGGAGAGCACCTGTTCGCGATAGAGCGCCGTAGCCTGATCCCGCTGTGCCACCGCGTACTCTACCTGCGCCTTGCGCCGTCCCGCATCGAACAGGATCTCGCTCGCCGACGGACCGGCATTCCACATTGCGCTGCTGGAGTTGAAGAGCCGGCCGATCAGGTCGCTCTCCACGCCGCCGGTCGCGCCCAGCGTGATGCTGGGGTAGTACGCGGATTGGGCAACGCCGATCAGCGCGTTCGCAGCCGCAACCTGCCGCTCCGCGGCGGCGATATCGGGCCTGCGTTCAAGCAACTCCGAGGGCACGCCGGCGGGCGCATTGGGCGGGTCGCCGGCGAGCGGCTGCTCGGAAATATGGAAGCCGGTCGCGGGCTCGCCCACCAGCACGGCAATCGCATGCTCGTATTGCGCGCGCTGCACCCCGAGGTCGATGAGCTGGGCCCTGGCTGCTTCAAGCTGCGCCCGCGCCTGTGCTACATCGCTTTGCGTACTCAGTCCGCCCTTCAGCAACGTCTGGGTGAGTTGCAGCGTTTGGGTGTATGCGTCGATGGTGTCTCGCAGCAACTGCGCCTGCAGATCGAGACCGCGCAGTTGGAAATATGTAACCGCCAATGTTCCCTGCAGGCTCAGCCGGATGTTGGCGAGCTGTGCCGCGGATGCCTGCGCGTTGGCCGTGCTCGACTCAATCTGGCGGCGAATTCCGCCCCACAAATCGGGTTCCCACGAAATGTTCAACGGGATCAGGAAGTCCCAGTAGTTCCTGATCGTACCCGGGACGACGTTCGACCGGTTGGCGGAGAGATCGTTGCGGGTGGCCGAGCCGCCCAGCGCGACGGTCGGGTAAAGCGACGCGCGGTTCTCGCGCACCAGGTCGTGGGCCTGCTCGTACGCGTGCAGCGCGGCTGCAATGTCCTGGTTCGCGGTGGCGCAGCGCTGCTCCAGGTCATTCAACTCTGGGTTCTGGTAGATCGTCCACCATGCTCCGCGGTCGGCTGCATCGGCGGGCCTGGCGGAGGCCCAATCGCCATAGTGGCCATTGTCGGAGTAGGACGGCGGTGCGGGAACGGCGGGCGCCTTATAGTTCGGCCCCACCATGCAACCAGCCAGCGCCAGGGCGGCCGGCATCGCAATCCAACCGCGAAGGCTATGGAGATTCATGGACGGGACTCCGCCGGTTGGTTCCGATTGCCGTTGTCCGGCGTTACCACACGCACCTGCTCACCGTCGGTCAGGGAGTCGGGAGGATTGGCGATGACTTGCTGCCCGGGCTCGAGGCCGCCGAGTATTTCCATGGTCGAGCCGGAGTCGCGTCCCGGGGTCACGCGGACAATGCGAGCATGTTGCGTCGCATCGACGATGCCGACGTGAAGTCCGTCCGGCTCCAGAATCAGAGCGCTGACCGGGACGATCAGCGCCGGTGCGGGGTTGGCCACCTTCAGGTGGACCTCGGTATAGCTGCCCGGCAGCAGTTCGCCGGACCGATTGTCCACATCCACCTCCGCCAGCAGGGTTCGCGTTGCGGGGTCCACCGCATCCGAAGTGCGCACCAGCTTGCCGCGAAAGGTCCGGCCGGGGTACTGGGGCAGCGTCAGGGTAGCCGTCACTCCCGCCTTCGCATCCGGCGCATACACCTGGGGAACATTGACGAACACGCGCAGGGTCTGGATGGCAGAGATGTCGAAGACCTCCTTGCTGCCGGAAACGGTTCCCGCGCCCGGAGTGTTTGTGCTTCCCGCCGCGGAGACCAACTGGCCGATATCGAGGTTGCGCGCCGTGACGATGCCGTCGAATGGCGCCTCGATGCGCTCGAAGGACTGCAACTGCTCCAGCCTGCGCATATTGGCCTGCGCCGACGTCACCTCGGTATTCCTCGCCTCCAGCGCCTGCACGGCGTTGTCGGTGTCCTGCTGCGAGACCGCATTCTGGCCGATCAGTCCCTGGTAGCGATCGGCGGTCACCTTGGCCAACCCCGCGTTGCTCTGCGCGGTCGCCAGGTCCGCCTTCGCCTGGTCAAGCTGCTGGTCCAGTTCCGGAGTCTCGATGACGGCCAGCAATTCGCCTTTGCGTACGCGCGAGCCAATGTCGTGGTACCACGCCTTGACGTAGCCGGTGGTGCGCGCGTAGATCGGCGCCAGGGTGTAGGCCTGGATGTTGCCGGGCAGCACAATCTCCGTCGCATTCTTCTCGAACACCGGTTGCGCCAGCGATACCGGCGGGGCGGCCGTAGCGTCGGTGTAATGCATTAGCTGCGCGCCGGCGTGCTTGCGTTCGACAATACCGAAGATCGCGGCGGCAACGGTAACGACCGCCAGGATCACAACCACCGTGAGCAGGGAGCCGCGAGAAACCTGTGGCGCCTCGCGGCTTGGCGCTGCGCCGCCGTGCCCACCGGCGTTCTCCGGCATTGGACCGCTGCCTGCTGCTGACGAGTTCGATTCTCCGGCATTCATGGTTGCATCTCCGTGCGCAAGCTCCGCGCTGGTTCAGTTGGTCCCTTACAGCTCTTCATGCGTGGGCCTCATCCTGGTCGTCGGCCTGGGGTCCGGCAACGGCGGGATCGTTACGGTGCATCAAGGCAAAGAAGACGGGAACGAACGTCAACGTGCCGAAGGTCGCCAGCAGCAATCCTCCGATGACGGCGCGGCCCAGCGGCGCATTCTGCTCTCCGCCATCGCCCAGGCCCAGCGCCATGGGAACCATGCCGATGATCATGGCCAACGCCGTCATGATGACCGGCCGAAAGCGGGTGAAGCCCGCAGACAATGCCGCCTCCGCCGCGCTCATGCCCGCCTCCATCTGCTCCTTGGCGAAGCTGACCACAAGAATTGAGTTCGCCGTCGCCACCCCCATGCACATGATGGAGCCGGTCAGTGCGGGAACGCTGATGTGAGTGCCGGTAACGAACAGCATCCACACAATCCCCGCCAGCGCGCCAGGCAGTCCGGCAATGATGATGAACGGATCGAGCCAGCTCTGGAAGTTCACCACGATCAACGCGTAAACCAGCACGATGGAGAACATCAGGCCATACAGCAATCCTTGAAACGAGCTGTGCATGGTCTCAATCTGGCCGCGCAGAAAGATCTGCGATCCCCGGGGGACCATTCCTTTGCTGTCCTCTGCGTCCTTCACAATCTTGTCGATCCGGTCGGCCACGCTGGCCAGGTCGGTCCGATCCACCGAGCCATAGACGTCGATGATCGGCTGCGCGTCGTAGTGGCTCAGCGTTGCGGGCTCCACGCCTCGCACCACTGACGCGAGGTTGCCCAGGATCTGCGGCGGCGCGCCGTTCGCGGAGACGGGGAAGTTTTCCAGTTCCTGCAGGTCCTTCACATCGTACTGGGGCGTCTGCACTGCGATGTTGTAGCTGACATGGTTCTGCGGGTTCAGATAAAAGGTCGGGCTGGTCTGGAAGCTTCCGCTCAGGCTGGTCAGCAGGTCCCGGGCCACATCGCTCTGGCTGTACCCTACCTCCTGCGCGCGCGTACGGTCGATATTCACGGTGAACTTCGGCTGATCGAACGGCTGCTGGATGCGCAGGTCGGTGGCGCCGGGGATTTGGGCGATCTGCTGCATCAATTGCTCGGCCAGGGTGCGGTTCCGGTCTACCTCCAAGCCTGCCACTTGCAGGTCGATTTGCGCGGGCAGGCCGAAGTTCAGAATCTGGCTCACCATGTCGGTGGGCAGGTAGTAGAACTCGGTGCCGGCGAAATCCCGGTTTAGCTGGTCGCGCAGCGCGCGTGTGTACTCCGAGGTCGGCCGGTGCTTCGCTGCCAGCGACACCAGGATGTCCGCGTCGCCGGTGCCTACGGGAGCCGAATTCGAGTAGGAAAGATTCAGGCCCGAGTAGGGCAGCCCAATGTTGTCGATGATCGTACCCAGCTCGGACTTGGGGATCACCGTGCGGATGTCGTTCTCCACCTGATCGCACAGGCGCGCCGTGTCCTCGATGCGCGTTCCGGTACGCGCGCGCACGTGCAGCTTGAACTGGCCGCTGTCCACCGAGGGAAAGAAGTCCTGTCCCAGCCAGGGGTACAGCAACGCCACCGAACCAATCCAGAACGCCACCATCGCCAGCAGAAAGAGCCCGCGAAACTGCACGCAGAGCTGCAGCGCCCCGTGGTACCAGTCGCGCAACCTTTCGAAAGAATGTTCGAAGGCAATCTGAAAGCGAAGGAAAGGATTGCGGCTGGCGCGCGCACGTTCCACCCGGTCCTGCTCATATTCCTTCAGCAGATACTTCGCCATCGTGGGCACAATCGTTCGCGATAGGAAGTACGAGGCCAGCATCGCGAAGACCACCGCCTCCGCCAGCGGGACGAACAGGTACCTGGCCACGCCGGTAAGGAAAAACATGGGCACAAACACAATGCAGATCGCAATCGTCGATACGAACGCCGGCACGGCAATCTGCGCTGACCCGTCAAGAATTCCCCGTTCGACTTCCTTGCCTTCTTCCAGGTTGCGGTTGATGTTCTCGATCGCAACTGTCGCATCGTCGACCAGGATGCCGACCGCGAGCGCCAGACCGCCCAGCGTCATGATGTTGATGGTTTCGCCCAGCGCCGACAGCATCAGCAGCGAGCTGATCACCGACAGCGGAATCGATACCGCGATGATGATCGTCGAACGCCAACTGCCCAGGAAGATCAGGATCATGGTCGCGGTCAGGCACGCGGCGATGATGGCTTCGTGCGCAACTCCGCTGATCGCCGAACGCACAAATATCGACTGGTCGGAGGTAGGCTTGATCCGCAACTGCGGCGGCAGCTGGGCTTCGACGTGCGGCAGGCGCTGGAGGACACCGGAGATGATGTCCAGCGTGGAGGCATTGCCCGTCTTCTGGATGGACATCAGGGCGGCGCGCTGTCCGTCGACGCGGACAATGTTGGTCTGCGGAGGGAACCCGTCGCGCACGTTGCCAATGTCGTGCAGGTAGATGGTGACGCCGTTGCTCGTCTTAATGGGCAGATCGTTCAGCTCCGGAATGGTCTCCGGCGCGCTGTTCGACTCGACCTGGTAATCGACGTGTCCCATCTTCACGTCGCCGGCAGGCAGGATCACATTCTGCGCGGCCACGGCGTTCACCACGTCGGTGGCGGATAGCCCTTCGGCCTGCAGTTTGCGGGTGTCGATATCCACCTGCACCTGCCGCTGCTTGCCGCCATAGGGGAACGGAATGGATGCCCCCTGCACCGTGGCTAGCTGGGTGCGAATGAAGTTCGATCCGTAGTCGAAGAGCTGCTGCTCCGTCAATCCGTTGCCGGAAAGCCCGAGTTGCAGCACGGGCACGCTGGAGGCGCTGTACTGAATCACCAGGGGAGGCGTGGTGCCCGCAGGATATTGCCGCAGCCCGGTCTGCGCGATCGCCGTAATCTGCGCCACGGCCTGCGAGATGTTCACCGAGGGCCGGAAGAAAACCTTTACCACCGACACGCCGTTCAGGGTTTGCGACTCGGTGTGGTCAATGTCGTTGACGGTCGTGGTCAGGCTGCGCTCGAACTGCACCACAATCCGATCGCTCAACTGCTCCGGCGAAAAGCCTGCATAGTTCCACACTACCGACACCACCGGAATATTGATGTTCGGGAATATATCGACAGGCGTTCGCAGAATCACCACCGGGCCCAGCAGCAGCAGCAGCAGCGACATCACCACAAAGGTGTATGGCTTCCTGAGCGCAAGGCGAACAATCCACATCAAAACTCCTTTGGCCGGGGACCCAGTGG
Source organism: Granulicella sp. (assembly GCA_003162875.1). Lineage (GTDB taxonomy): Bacteria > Acidobacteriota > Terriglobia > Terriglobales > Acidobacteriaceae > Edaphobacter. The sequence continues at coordinate 11,506 of PLUT01000363.1, read as the reverse complement.
GCTAGACCGAACCGGACTTCCATCCACTGCCGCAGCAGGCTGGGCAGGAAAACCAACACTTCAACCTGGTTGCTAAACGACGCGTTCAGTAATTAGACGACCTCAGCTTCCTGAGGATTCACCCCCGGCTGCACGGTCGCGCCTGACACTGTAACATCCGGCCTGGCCCTGCCGCGCCGGCCATTCTTCGATCGTCTCAGACCACCAAATACCGCTTCAACCACCGCCTCCGATTCCCGATCGCTCAGCGATCCGTGTCCGGCGAGCAGGCGAAAAATCATCGGCCCGTAGATCAGGTCGAGCACAATCTCTCCGTCGACCTCTTCGCGAATCTCGCCCCGGTCCACGCCCCGCCGCCACATCACGCGGGCCGTATCCCGGCGGGCATACAAGAAGCGCTCGCGGAACAGCGCGAGAAATCCCGGGTCGCTCTGGCCCTCCGCCAGAAACTGGCAAAACAGGCGGCCCAGCGGGGAAGTATAAAACGCCATCACCGACTTCAATTGCTGGGTAAAGTCCAGTTCCGCGGAGCCTGTGTCGGGCATTGCGACTTGCTCGGTCATGCCCGCCAGGTACGCATCCAGCGCGACCAGACTCTTGTTGGGCCACCACTTGTAAATGGTCGTCTTGCTCACACCGGCGCGGCGCGCAATCGCATCGGCGGTCACCTTGCGCAGTGGCTGGCGCTCCAGCAGGTAGAGCGTCGCTTTCAGGATGGCCGCCTCCGCCTGCAGGCTGCGGCGCCGTCCGCGAGCCTTTGGCTCATTGGCTGCTTCAGATCGAAGTGGCGTGGCGATGGCACATCTCCTGCGTGGACTTGCGGGCGTTCGCGATCGGGCGAGCGGGCAACCCGAGTTCTCAATCATTCTACTAAACTAGACGTTCAGTCCACAATATGCGCCCAGTCCTGTCTGCCTGATACACTCCCAGAAGGAATCCGCCGCGGCGCCTTATCGCGCAGCCCCTGCCCAACCCAATGCACTCCCTTCACCGCACAGATGATCTCCGAATCAAGTGGACCAAGGTCGTTCTTCCTCCGGTCTTTCTCGAGGAGGAACTTCCCATCTCCGATGCCGCCTCGTCCACCGTCTTCCAGGCGCGCAGCCGGGTGAGCGACATTCTCGCCGGCCGCGACCCCCGCCTGCTGGTCGTCGTCGGCCCTTGTTCCATCCACGACACCACGGCCGCGCGGGAGTATGCCCGGCTGCTGAAGCCGATCATGGAGGAACTCTCCCAGAGCCTCTGCATCGTGATGCGCGTGTACTTCGAGAAACCGCGCACCACCATCGGCTGGAAGGGCCTGATCAACGACCCGCACCTGAACCAGACCTACAAGATCAACGATGGTCTGCGCCTGGCGCGCCATCTGCTGCTGGATCTCGCCGAGATGGGTGTTCCCGCGGGCACGGAGTTCCTCGACATCATCTCGCCGCAGTATTTCGTCGACCTGGTCACCTGGGGAGCGATCGGCGCGCGCACCACCGAGAGCCAGGTCCATCGCCAGTTGGTCAGCGGCCTCTCCTGCCCGGTCGGCTTCAAGAACGGGACCTCCGGCGACGTGCAGATCGCGATTGACGCGATTCTCTCCGCCAGCCACGAACATACGTTCCTCGGCGGCACCAAGCATGGGCAGACCGCCATCTTTGCCACCACCGGCAATCCCGACTGCCACGTCATCCTGCGCGGCGGCCGCAAACTGGTCAACTACGATGCCGCCTCCGTGGACGCTGCTGCGCGGCAGTTGGAGAAGGCCGGGCTGCCTGCGCGCATCATGATCGACTGCTCGCACGCCAACAGCGGCAAGGACTACACCCGCCAAACCGCGGTCGGGGGCGACGTTGCCGCTCAGATCGCCGCGGGCGACCGCCGCATTATCGGCGTCATGATTGAGAGCAACCTGGTCGCAGGTGCGCAGAAGTTTGCTCCGGGCAAGTCGCTGGTTTACGGCCAGAGCCTTACCGACGGCTGCCTGGGCTGGCCGGAAACGGTAGACCTGCTGCATTCGCTCGCCGGCGCCGTCCGGGCAGGCCGCTAGAATCAGGTGCATCCAAGTGTGGCTTCAGCCGCGGGCCTTTCAATCAAACTCACCTCGATCGCAATTGCAGATTTGACTCCGCCGCGAGTTCGCGGGAACATCAGCTTGGAGAACATGCGATGGCAAAGAAGATTCTGATGCTGGTCGGTGATTTCGCGGAAGACTACGAGACCATGGTTCCCTTCCAGGCGCTGCAAATCGCCGGACACCGCGTGGATGCCGTCTGTCCGGGCAAGAAGGCCGGCGAACAGGTCCGCACCGCGATCCACGACTTCGAGGGCGACCAGACGTACACGGAAAAGCGCGGCCACAACTTCACCCTCAACGCAACCTTCGCGGACGTCAAGCCCGCAGATTACGACGCGCTGGTGCTTCCCGGCGGGCGCGCGCCGGAGTACCTGCGACTGAACGACGAGGTCCTGGCCATCGTCCGGCACTTCGACGCGGCGGGCAAGCCCATCGCCGCAATCTGCCACGCCGCGCAGATTCTCGCTGCTGCCGGCGTGCTCAAGGGCCGCAAGATCAATGCATACCCGGCGTGCGCTCCGGAGGTGACACTCGCCGGCGGCACCTTCGTCAGCCTGCCGTTCGAAGATGCCCTAACCGACCGCAACTACGTCACCGGCCCGGCGTGGACCGCGCACGTGGCATGGCTGAAGCAGTTTCTTGCTCTCCTCGGATAACATTGTCGCGTGCGTTTTTTTTGAGGAGTTGCCATGCGCTACCGCAATTCGCTGGCCGCGGTCACACTTCTTCTGCTCGGCTTGCCTGCCGCTATCGCCGCAAGCAGCGTGGAGAAGATTCGCAACGAGAAGGTGCTGGTCACGGAAGTGACGCTCGCGCCCGGCGAGAGTGAAGCCGCACCGGCCGTGCATCCCAGCATGCTCGTCTACATAACCGCTGGAACGGTCCTCCATGGGACGGTGCGCAACGAGAGGATACCGCGCCCGGTGGACGAGGGAGAAGTTGCCTTCTTTGACGCCGGAGAGCAACCTGTCCACAATGCCGGCCCCATGCCGCTGCACTTCGTGCGCATCGATTTCCTTACAGACGGAAGCCCGGAGACGTGGGGGAAAGCGGGCCTGCCCCCAGCCTACCTGATGCTGGCGGAGAACCAATACGCGCGTGCGTACGACATCAGGATCCTTCCGCATACGTTTGAGCCGCAGCACACCCACCACGACCGCGTCGTTGTGTGTCTCTCCGGCGCGGAGCTGGAGCACATCCTGCCGGACGGAACTCACCAGCCGTCCACGCTCGAGACCGGGGAGATCGTCTGGCGCCTGGGCGCGACCCACGTCGGACACAACCTGGGAACAACCGATCTGTGGGTTATCGCCGTCGAGCCGAAGTAGCGCTCCGCGGCACATCCGGGCGCATTTGACTCGGTTTCCGATGACGACATTGAATGGTTGTGAAGTACGTAGCGAAGAGATGACGGAGGATACAAGATCAATGGCAAAGCTGGGTTTTCTGGGACTGGGAATTATGGGTGCGCCGATGGCGCGGAGCCTGATGCGCGCCGGGCACGAGGTCGCCGTGTGGTCGCACTCCAAGGGCAAGGCGGAGCAGCTTGCCAAAGAGGGAGCCACGGCGTGCGCGACGCCTGCGGAGGTTGCGAAACGCAGCGAGTGCGTCTTCCTCTGCGTGGGCAACACCGAGATGTCGAAGGAAGTCATTCTCGGCAAAGATGGGCTTGCCGCCGGAAAATCCGGCGCGCTTACCATCGTGGATTGCAGCACCGTGTCGCCTGCGGAAAGCCGCAAGGTCTCCTCGCAGTTGGCGAAACAGGGGATCGAGTTCCTGGATGCTCCGTGCTCCGGGTCGAAGGGCGGCGCCGAGAGTGCTACGCTGACGTTCATGGTCGGCGGCGACCAGCGTGTCTTTGAGCGCGTGCGGCCGTACTTCGAGGCGATGGGCAAGCAGTTCTACTACTGCGGCGCGGCGGGCATGGGATTGCAGGCAAAGCTCTCGCAGAACATGATTCTCGGCAACCTGCTGCAGGCGTTCAACGAGAGTTTCGTGTTGAGCACCAAGGCGGGAGTTCCACCGCAGTTGATGCTGGATATCATCAATAACAGCGCGGCGAAATCGGGCCTGGTGGCGCTGAAGGCGCCGCTCATTTTCGCTCGCAAGTTTGACCCCGTCTTCTCCGTCAAGTGGCTTGAGAAGGACATGGCCCTGATGTTGGAGTCGGCTGCCGAGAACAACGTTCCGGCTCCGCTGACCGCGCTCTCCAGGCAGTTGTTTCGAGCGGCGATCGCCCAGGGATATGGCGACGATGACATCGGCGGATCCATACGGGTCCTGGAGAAACTTGCCGGCTGCGAGGTCGTCGCCAAGGACAGCTAAGCCGCGGCCTCGTGCTCGGTCGCCTGAGATCCGCACAACCAACCCAACTTCTCCGGTCGCGTGACCCGTGTGCCGGACCGACACGAAAGGATCGAGACCATGACGAGCAGGCACACGAGCAGGCACATGAGCAGGCTGCTGGGCGCGGTGCTGGCAACCGCGGGCATGTTGTGCGCGCAGGAGACGCGGCGCACCATCAAGAACCCATCTCCCAATCCCGCGGACGATGCCAAACCGAACAGCAGCGCGGTTCCCGATGCGTATGCGCTGGTCGGCCACTTCGACCGCATCGTCGTCATCCGCCTGAAGTACAAGGCAAATCTGCTGGACGGCATGAACCAGGTGATTAAGCAGCAGCACATCCAGAACGGCGTGATCCTGTCAGCGGTGGGGTCGCTGCGCGGATACGAGATCCACACCGTCTCCAATCGCGATATGCCCAGCGAGGACACCTTCGTGAAGAATCCGACGCAGCCGGCCGACCTGGTCAGCATGAACGGATACGTGATCAACGGCCGCATCCACGCGCACATGACGATTGCGACGCCCGACCGCGTGATCGCCGGGCACGTCGAACAGGGCAACGAGGTGTTCACCTTCGCCATCGTCACCATCGGCGTGATGGACGACACCAACCTGGACAAGATCGACGACAAGACCTACCGCTGAACCCGCAAATGTTAACACGCGGCCAGGAAGGAGAGGCGTCGATCGTGGAAGCTTCTCGGACTCCCCAACCGATGTCGCGCCGGGAATGGACGATCGTGCTGCTGCTGATGATCTCAGTGATCATCAACTACATCGATCGCAGCAATCTCTCGCTGGCCGCGCCGCTCATCCGGCAGCAATTCGCTCTCTCTCCGCTGCAGATCGGTTCGCTGCTCTCCGCCTTTTTCTGGACGTACGCGCTGATGCAGATCACCGGCATCGCGGGTTGGCTCTCGGACCGTTTTCCGGTGGGCTGGGTGATGGTCGGCGGATACGTTCTGTGGTCGGGCGCCACCGTAATCACCGGCCTGGTCTCGCGCCCTACCACCATCTACATTGCGCTGCTGCTGCTTGGCGTGGGCGAGTCGGTCGCCTACCCCTGCTACTCGCGCATCTTCGCCGAGCTTCCCCAGGAACATCGTGGCCGAGCCAATGCACTGATCGACGCAGGCACGAAACTGGGTCCGACCACTGGCCTGTTCGTCGGAGGTCTGCTGCTGGTCCACTTCGGATGGAGGATGCTCTTCATCCTGCTCGGCGGAGGAGGTCTGCTTTGGCTTCCGCCATGGATCAAGGCGATGCCGCGCTTCGGCCGCAGAGTTGAAGTCGAAAGTGCAGCGGGACTCTCGTCGATGGTGAAACTGTTGCGCCTGCCGTGCGCGTGGGGAACCTTCCTCGGCCACTTCTGCGGAAACTACTTCTTCTACTTCATGCTGGCCTGGCTGCCCACCTACCTGGTCGGCGAAGAGAAGATGTCGATTGGAGCGATGTCGAGGCTCAGCTCCGCCGTATTCCTGCTGATCGCAACCTGCACGCTCATCGCCGGAGCGATCTCCGACCGCCTGATTGCGGCGGGCGCGTCGCCAACCCGCGTGCGCCGGGCAGCGGTAGTCGGCGGACTTGGCGTCGCCTCCAGCCTGCTCGCGCTCGCCTTCGTTCATCACAATCTGCCGCTATCGATCGCCGTGATTGCCGTGGCGTGCGTGGGATACGGCGCCTTCGCCTCGAATCACTGGGCCATCAGCCAGACCCTGGCCGGCGCCGCGATGGCCGGACGCTGGACCAGCCTGCAGAACGGCATCGCCAACCTCTCGGGAATCGTCGCGCCATGGATCGCCGGATTGATCGTGCAGATCAACGGTAGCTCGCGCCTGGCGTTTGTCATCACCGGCGGCGTTGCGCTGGTGGGAGCATTCCTCTGGGGTCTGCTGGTGCGCCGGGTTGAGCCGGTCGACTGGGAGGCGCTCGCTTGACCCCCTCCTCCTCCCCCCTTGATTTTGTGGGGAAGTTGTTTGGAATCTGTTGCTTAGGCAACGTCTGCTGCTGCAAAGTCTTCAAAACATTGCGATTGGCCACAAAATAGCCAAAATCAGCGGGTTACGGGCGTCTTGCAGGCCGCCGGAGCCACGGCGAATGGTTCGGCTGCTCAAGGATTCTAGAGCTGTAAGCCGGATAGTTGTCAGCTATAAGCCTGAAGGTACAAAACCTGCTGGGATGATCTGATCTTTTGTTGCAAACAAACATAGTTAGCAATATGGAGTCTCTTCTGAGTCAACAGAATTAGGTGAAACAAGCGAGTTAGCGATGGGGAGTTACCCTTGAGTGAACAGGTTGGCTCCTTAACGGCGAAGTCGCACAATCCTCTAGAATCATTCACGAGACTGTGGCTCGTCTCACGGGAGCTGGCGCCCAGGTGCAGGCAGAATTTGCCTTTGGCAAAACAGGTTTATCGGTGTCCCTGCCCGATGGGCGCGACTACACCGTGATCGAGAGCCGTTCCGCCGGTCCGCTCGCCGACGCCGACGCCGCCATCGCAGCCGCGCTGGATCGCCCGATCGGCTCGCCGCCCCTGGCCTCACTCGCCGCTGGAAAGCGCACCGCCGCCATCTCCGTGTGCGACATCACCCGGCCCGCGCCGAACTCGGTTACGCTGCCGCCGCTGCTGGAGCGGCTGCATGCCGCGGGTATTCCCGTAGAGGGCGTTACCATCCTCATCGCCACCGGGCTGCATCGCGGCGCCACCGATGCGGAGATGCGCAGCATCGTCGGCGCTGAGATCGCCGCGCGCTACCGCGTGGTGAACCACGATGCCAGGGCGTTCGCCCAGCATCAGCCGCTGGGACACACCCGGCGCGGCACGCCCGTCTACATCGATAAGCGCTTTCTCCAGGCCGACCTGCATATCACGCTCGGCTTCATCGAGCAGCACCTCATGCTCGGCTTCTCCGGCGGCCGTAAGCTCATCGCGCCCGGCCTGGCCGCGCAGGAGACCATCAAGGTCATCCATTCGCCGCGCTTCATGCGCGAGCCAATGGCCACCGAGGGCGAGATGGAGCGGAACCCGCTGCACGCCGAACTGCTCGAAATCGCCGGCATGGCGCGCCACGACTTCATCCTCGATGTCACCCTCACCCAGCAGCGCCAGATCTCCGGTGTCTTCGCGGGCCACCCGGTCCAGGCTCACGCCGCCGGCGTCGACTTCCTCCGCTCCACCTCGCTTTCGCCGCTGTCCGGCCTGGCCGACGCGGTCATCACCAGCGCGGCCGGCCACCCGCTCGACCTCACCTTCTACCAGACCGCCAAAGGCATCACGGCCGCGCAGCACGTGGTCAAGCCCGGCGGCAGAATCCTGCTGCTGGGCGCGTGTGCTGAAGGCATCGGCTCACCCGAGTATGCGGCCAAGCTGCGGGCCTTCCCCGGCAATGAGGCCTACCTCCGCGAGATTGGCGGCGCCGACGTCGTCGTCGACCAGTGGCAGTTGGAGAAACTCGCGCTGGTTGGCCTGGTCAACGAGCTGTTCTTCTACACTCCGGGCGTCCGCGCGGACGATATGGGCGCGCTCGGCCGACGCTACTTTTTGGACCTCGACGCGGCTGTCTCCCGCCTGCTGGATGGCCTGCCCGCCGCCGCGCGCATCCTCCTCATCCCCGACGGCCCCTACACCTTCGCCCGCGTCACCGCCTGAACTGTGGGATCGCCCTAAACAGCCTTCCGCTGGAAGCTCGTCTTCTTGGTGTTGGCAAACGAATCCTTCACCTTGAACGACGCCAGCGACGCTCCGGTCAGCTGCTTCGCGCCGCTCTTGATCCGGTCCGCCTTTTCGCGGGCCGCCTGCAGCTTCTGCGCCTTGCGGCCCAGTCCGCCAATCCTGATTCCGCCTGCTTTCGGAATTAAATCGCTCATAGAAGAAATCCTCTCACGCCCCGGCCGCGGTTGCACGCGCCCGGCCCGGCGCAGCTTCATTTCCAAGACCACTTCTACGCCATGCCGGCCATGCAAACAAGTAGCTTGCCTGCGTCGCGCGCCTAGGGAAGCTCTGAACAAGTTCGAGCATTGAAAGGGACGGGCTTCAGCCCGTCCGTAAGCGCCACAAAACTAGTGGAGCTTTAGCCCCTGAGGGAATGCCGAATACTTGTTCAGAGATTTCTTACGGCACTCGCGATGCCACCACGTCCTTCGACTCCGGCAGCGCCAGCGCCAGCGCCTGCGCCGCCCAGTTGGTGGCTGCCGCGGAGATCCACTGATCGTGCGCGCCCGGGAAGCCCGCATCGAAGTACGGCTGGAACGCCAGCGCGCGCGTCCGCACATACCACGAGCCGTCCTGCTGCTGGTGGCCGAGCAGCCACTTCACGCCGCGCTTGTACGCCGGATCGGTGGTCGGCAGTCCGCCCAGGTGCAGCGCCACCAGGCTCTTGCCGGTGGCGTAGGCGGTACTCTCCATGGAGGGCAGGTCAGACCAGCTTCCATCCGCCTTCTGCGTTGCCAGCAGCTCATGCATGGCCTGCTGCGTCGCCGCCTTGTTGCCGGTCCAGGCCAGCCCGGCCACCCGCCAGCTTCGATCGTCGTTACTGTTGGCCTTCGCGCTCGCCAGCCAGCTCGCCGCCAGCGCAATCGCTTGGGCGTACGCCTCCGCGCCAGCCTTCGGCGTGTACAGTTGCAGCGCGCGCATGTTCAGCGCGGTCTGCCCGATATGGCTCAGGCACAGCGGCGGCCGCGTGTCCGAGGTCGGCGCGTACCATTCGCCGGTCGTCCACTGCCGCTGCATGACGAAGCGGGCGGCTGCGTCGGTGCTCAGGTCGCCCTGGTAGTTCTCCGCGCCCAGTCCCACCAGCATGTAGGCCACCACTTGGTCGCCAAAGGTGTCGCCCACCGGCACAAACTCTCCCTGGTGCATGCGGTCGCGCAGCTTCTCCAGCGCCTCCGCGTTCATCTTCACCTGCTCCGCGTCCACCTTCTCGTCCACCTGGAAGCCCTTCTTCCGCGCCAGCGCCATGGTCATCTCCGTCATGCTGTTGTCGTGGCAGGAGATGCAGCCGGAGTTGGCGGAAAAATTCACGTCCGCCTTTTGCAGCAGCGGAAGGCTGTCCTGGATCGCCATGCGGATGTCGTTCTTCAGCCGCGGCGTCAGCACCACCGGCTTCGCGCCTCCCGGCTTTGCGCCGGCCTGCACCAGCAGACGGACGATCGGCGTATCGCCATTCCGCTTCGCCATGTCCAGCACACTCAGCCCCTCGTCGCCGCCGTTCGCATGCTTGCTTCTGGCGTTCACGTCCGCCCCACGCTCGACCAGCAGCTTCACCTCGTCCAGCGGCAGCGTGTCCGACACAACCGCATACATCAGCGCGGTCCGGCCCAGCGGGTCGTAGGCCTTCACATCGGCGTCATGGTCCAGTAGCAGTCGCACCGCCTGCATATCGCCCAGCATGGCCTCGTCTTCCAGCGAGCCGGTAAACACATCCTTGTTCGTGATCTTCGCCGCCAGCAGTTCGGCGCACTGCAGGCAGTTCTGGTTGATGGCCGTCGAAAGTCCCGTCTCTCCGGCGGCCTTCGCATCCGCTCCATGCTCCATCAGCAGCTCGGTGCTCGCGAAATCCCCTGCGGTCACCGCTTCAATCAGCGGCGACGACTCCGTCTCCGGCTTGGCATTCGGATTCGGATTCGCCCCGTGCTCCAGCAGCAGCTTCACCGTCGCGGCCCCGCCCGGCTTGCGTGCGGCAATCATCAACGGCGTGCGCAGGTCGTCGGACTTGGCATTCACATCCGCGCCGGCGCTCAGCAGGAGCCGCGTCTTTTCCAGGTCCGCGGCCGCCCACATCAGCGCGGTCGCGTTCGCATCGTTCTTCCGATTTGGGTCGGCGCCCATCTTCAGCAGCTTCTCCAGCGTCGCCGCATCCGCGTACACCACCGCGTACATGAAAGGCGTTGAACCCTCCGGCCCGCGCGCATTCAGCAGCGACAGCGCCGCCGCGGCAGCCTTCATAAAGCCCGCCAGGTCGTTCTCGCGCAGCGATGCCACCATCGCCACGGCCTTCGCGTCCGGCGGAGGCAGGTCAACCTCGTTGGAGAGCGCATCCGGCCACTCCGCCCCCTGATCGATCCACGCCTTGACGATCGCAACCTGGTCCGGCTTCAGCGCGCCATCGGGTGGCATCGGCTGTCCAAACAGGCTATCGCTGAGCCGGTGATAGACCATGCTGTTGGCGCTGCTGCCCGGCACAACGCGCCGCGAACCGAACTTCATTACCGAGCTCTTGCGGTCCAGCCGCATGCCGGCCCGTTGCTTCGCCGGGCCATGGCACTCCACGCAGTTCTCCTGCAGGATCGGCTTCACGTCCGTGGCGAAGTCGACCTTCGCCGGAACCTGCGCGGCAACTGCGCCGGCAGACACCAATAGAGACAGAGGCAGGACAAGGAATCGCGAACGTGTCACGTGAATCCTCCAAGTCAGGTTTTTACGGGGGCCGATTTCGCGATCTTATCTGGAATTAGCCGCTTCCGCCAAGCGCAATCCCTTGCGCCCCTCACCGACCGGGATTCTTCTTGTCTTGGTTAGCGAAACAAAGGGGCTGTGCCGTAATCGCCGCACGTTGCAGTCCGGCTTTAGCCTCGGGTCTCCCGCGGCGGAGGGCCGCCAGAGATCAAGGGGCTTCAAGCCCAGTTGATTCTTCGGCGTTTACGGCACGGATAAATCCGTGCCCTTAACGAGAGGGGCTTTTTCAGCAACGGAAGTCGGGCGCGCTCAGCCCGCTCGCAGTTGGCTCCCGGGACTATGTTCTGTTGTATGCTGTACCAATCTATGGCGGCGACTCACGAGTACCGATGCGAAGTGTGCGGCACCAAAACCAACAACCCGAGTCATTGGTTTGTGATCCAGTGCGGCGCCTCTGAGCTCACCGTTCTCCGCTGGGACGCGGCGACGGCGGATGCTGCCGGAGCACGGCATTACTGCGGTGAAGCGCACGCGCAGGCGTACATAAGCCGCTGGTTCGATTCCCTGTGTTCGCCGCCGAAGCCGGATTTCGCAGGAAGATCCTGAAGCCTGCCGCGCGCTGGAAGAGGGCACCTGTGCTTCGCCAAGACTCCATCCGGCAGAAAGCGATCGGTCTTGCCAGCTAGAGCATTTTCGCGTTA
>PLUT01000068.1 GCA_003162875.1 Granulicella sp. | reverse complement strand
AGGAGGTGGTCTGGTAGATGGGGACGGCGCGGGAGTTGGTGGTGGGGTCGACGACCTGTCCGGCGTGGAGGGCGAGTGTGGCGAGGTGTTGCTGCGGCGTCTTTGAATCTTCTGGCATCGTGCTGCTCCTATTTTCCTTTGCTGTATGAGTGTAGTGAAGTTTGGGGGACCAAGGAAAACGGCCCACTGTCCGAGGGGGACCGTGAGCCGTTTGGAAGCTGATTCTCGATTGCGCTTATCGCATTCGATCATCCTCCCACGCACGCACGGTCCGGCAACACATGCACATGCGCATGGCCATGGTGGCGGCGGTGGTGAGGGTGGAAGTCATTGGGAGAAGTATAGCAGAGGGTAGCAGTGCTCAGGGCGAGACAACCGCAAGAGCAAGAGCAAAAGCCAATGCGGAGTTTCTTCGCTTTGCTCAGAATGACAAGCGTTGAGTGCGTGTTGTCAGAAGTGGAGGCCGCCGGAGCAGATTAGGATTTCGCCGGTGACGTAGTCGGAGAGCGGGGAGCAAAAGAAGAGGACGGCGTTGGCGGCGTCTTCCGGAGTTCCGAGGCGGCCGAGGGGGATGCNNCGCCGATGCGGATGTCGTGGCCGTGCATGTGGAACGTGGAATCGGCCGCGCTGGCGGACTCGGCAGGCGTAAGGACGAGGCGAGTCTCGATGAGACCAAAGCCGACGGCATTGACGTTGACGTTGTAGCGACCCCACTCCTTGGCGAGGGTGCGGGTGAGGCCGATGATGCCGGCTTTGGCGGTGGAGTAGCCGGATTGGCCAGGATTGCCGTCGGTGCCGGCGATGGAGGTGATGTTGACGACCTTGCGCATGACGNNTGACGCGGCGGCCGGCGGCGGCTTCGGATTTGGCGGCGGAACGGATGTATTCGGAGGCGGCGCGGAGGATGCGGAAGGGCGCGACCAGGTGGATGTCCAGCATGGCCTGGAACTGCTGGTCGGTGGTCTTCTGGATGACCGAATCCCAGGTGTAGCCTGCGTTGTTGACGATGATGTCGATCGAGCCGAAGGCGCTGAGCGTCGCATCGACGACGGCGGCGGGCGTGGCGGGATTGGTGAGGTCGCCGGCAATCGAGCGGACGCGCGTGGGCGAGTCGAACTGGGATTCAAACTCGGATGCGGTGGCGGCGAGGGCGGCTTCGTCGAGGTCGTTGAGCATGACGCTGGCGCCGGCCGCGAGCAGGCGTTGGGCGATGGCGCGGCCGATTCCACGGCCGGAGCCGGTGACCAGGGCGGTGCGGCCTTCGAGGGTAAAGGGCATTCCGGTTCTCCGCTTACGGCTGGGATTATATGGGTTTGTCGGGGGGAAACGCGTGGGCCGTGCATATCCCACTGCGCGATGCATGGGTGCGCGGCTACAACGGCCGGATGCGGGGCGGGACGAGCTGTGGAATGGGTCCACCAGCGGCGAGGACTTGCAGGCGCTCGCGGATGTCGTCGCGGAGCAGGTCCAGGTCCAGTCCGCCAAAGGCTGGCGGCAGCGGGTCGAGGCGGCGGAGCGCGGCGCTGAGCAGGCGCGCGATTCCGAGGGAATTGTTGCGACGCTGGTGTTCGAACGCGGCGGCGACCTGAATGACGCCCTGCAGGAAGGTCTTCTCCGGCTCGGGCGCCGCGAGCCAGACGCTCTCCCAGGCTTCGTGGGCGGCGAAGAACTCGCCGGCAGCGTAACAGCGCAGGCCTTCGGCGAGCGCGCCCTGGGTCCAATCGAAGGTCATGCGCTTGGTCGCCAAGAGCGAAATACGGAGATTCTGAGCGAAAAGCCGCTCAGAATGACGGCGCCTTTTATGGCGGCGCGTCTTATGATGACGCGTTTTATGACGACGCGTTTTTCAACTGCAGATTCCAAAGGCCGTTTCGACATGATATTTGATCCCGGTGGAAGAGTTGGTGACGAAGCGCACTGCGAGCGGAGCTGGGCGGTAACTATGATCACAGCATAGCGAATGCGGGTTGCGATCGATGCGGATGCATCTCCGCATGGCCCAAGTGTGACGAGATTATGTGCAGGTTTGCCCTTTGCGGGTAAGGAAAGAAGTTCTCGATGGCTTCCAGTTCGGCAGGCGACAGAGTATTGAATCCGGTTTTGGCGCAACGCGTGATGGGCGGGGAAGAAGCTGCGGCCCTGATTCAACCTGGAGCGCAGATAGGGATGAGCGGATTTACAGGATCGGGATACCCGAAAGAAGTGCCCATGGCGCTGGCACGGAGGATTACCGATGCCAACCTGCGCGGGCAGCACTTCAAGGTGAATATCTTTACCGGCGCTTCGACCGGCCCGGAGCTCGATGGCGCGCTGGCGATGGTCGGAGCGATGCAGTTCCGCACGCCGTATCAGTCCGATCCGATCACGCGCAAGCGCATCAATGCCGGAGAGATGGACTATTTGGACATCCATCTGAGCCAGGTTGCGCAGTATGTGCAGTACGGTTTCTTCGGCACGATGGACCTGGCGTTGATCGAGGTCGCGGCGATTCTGGAAGATGGCCGGGTGATCCCGAGCACGTCGATCGGCAACAACCAGACGTGGATCGAGTGCGCGGAGAAGGTGATTCTGGAGGTCAACTCCTCACAGCCAATGGAGTTGGAGGGGATGCACGACCTTTACTACGGACTGGGGCGGCCGCCGCACCGCGACCCAATTCCATTGACTACGCCGAACCAGCGGATTGGCGTTCCCTATTTGAAGATTCCCCCGGAAAAGGTGATCGCGGTGGTCCGGACCAACGCTCCGGACCGCGCCACGGCTTTCAAAGCGCCGGATGAGAACTCGCGCAAGATCGCGGCGAACATTCTTGACTTCCTGGGTTGGGAGGTGAAAAAGGGGCGGCTTCCGGAGTCGCTGCTGCCGCTGCAATCGGGTGTGGGAAACATTGCCAATGCGGTGCTCTACGGGCTGGAGGAAGGGCCTTTCGAGGGCCTGACGGCGTACACGGAGGTGATTCAGGACGGCCTGATCAGCCTGCTGAACTCGGGCAAGATGCTGAGCGCATCGGCAACTGCATTTTCGCTGAGCCCCGAGGGGGCGGAGTCGATCATGCCCAAGATCGGCGAGTACCGCGAGCGGATTGTGCTGCGTTCGCAGGAGATGTCGAACAATCCCGGCATCATTCGCCGGCTGGGTGTGATCGCCATGAACGGGATGATCGAAGCGGATATTTATGGCAACGTGAACTCGACCCACATTATGGGATCGAGCATCATGAACGGCATCGGCGGGTCCGGCGACTTTGCCCGCAACGGCTTCATGTCGATCTTCATGGCGCCGTCGACGGCGCAGCATGGCACCATCTCGACCATTGTGCCGATGGCCTCGCATGTGGACCATACGGAACACGATGTGTCCGTGGTGGTGACCGAGCAGGGGCTGGCTGACCTGAGGGGGCTTTCGCCGAAGCAGCGGGCAAGGCTGATCATCGAGAACTGCTCGCACCCGGATTACCGCCCGGCGCTGCGCGATTACTTCAATCGCGCGGAGAGGCTCTCCTACGGCAAGCACACGCCGCACCTGTTGACCGAGAGCCTGAGTTGGCATAGCCGCTATCTGCGCTGCGGGCACATGCTGCGGCAGGAAGATTAGAAAAGCGAATCACAGAGAACACGGAGCAGAAGAGAGGACACAGGGAGGTGCGTGCCTTTATTGGGAGCGTGTTTTTGTGAATCAGCTATCAGCTCTGAGCGATCAGCTTTACAGCTACGAGGTATAAGTGAGGCGGCGGGGCGGTTTGCCTTGACAACGCTTGCGGGCGAAAACTAAGGTTTCGTGTCGCGGTGTGTTTCACCACTGGAACAAATTCTAGAAATGCTTCCGGGGGAGCCCATGACATTCAAGAATGTATCGTCCGCTTGCGTAGTCGCTGATTGCGCCGTGTCCGGTGCTACTGCAGACGGGCTCGACGGACAACTGGTCCGATCCCAAGGGTGAGTTCCTGGCTGCGGTTGCGGTGGGGCCGGTGTATAAGCTACTGGGCAAGCAGGACCTGGGCACGGACGTGTGGCCGGCGGCGAAGGGTCCGCTGTTTTCGAACGGCCTGAACTATTACATGCATGATGGGCCGCATGGCATGGTGCCCACGGATTATGACATCTACGTTCAGTTTCTGAAGGCACAATTTCATCCGGAGCAGTAGAGCGGGGGAGTATTGAGAGAGGATTCGTCGCCACCATGAGCAGCCCCGGGGCTAAAGCCCCCGTTTATCCATAGCCGGTTTACCGCTCGAGACCCAGGGCTAAAGCCCTGGGCTACGAGCCCGCTGCTACTCCGGAAGGCGAAACCGCCAAACTTTGGCAACCTTCGACCTCCGTCAGATTGACAACCTCACGAAATGAACTTGCTGGAGAACCGAATGACGCGCGCGAACAAAGCTACCCTGTCGATCCTCGCTGCCACTGCTGTGCTTGCTGTTGCGGGCGTGGCGCTTGCCCAGAGCGCTCCTGCGGCGCCAGCGCCGGACTCGCTGGCGCAGGGATTTGTCACGCCGCCGGACTCGGCCAAGCCGCGCACGTGGTGGCACTGGACCAACGGCAACGTGACGGAGACCGGCATCACCAAGGACATCGAGTGGATGAACCGGGTGGGCATAGGCGGCTTCCAACTGGTGGACGTGGCCTCGGGCAACGGGCAGGTGGTGGAACCGAAGATCAACTTCGGCACGCCGGAGTGGTATCACGCGGTGCTGCACTCGGCGCAACTGGCCAAGGAATTCAACATGGAGATGTCCATCTTCAGTTGCGCGGGATGGAGCGAGGCCGGCGGTCCGTGGGTGACGCAGCAGATGGCCATGAAGCGGCTGGTGTGGAGCGAGACGGATGTGACCGGTCCGACTCAGTCCGCGGTGAAGCTGGGGCAGCCGCCTTCGAACGAAGGATCGGTGCGCGATTCGGGCGCGGGTGGAGGCGGGGCGCACTTTTATGCCGACAGCGCGGTGATCGCGTACCGCACGCCGGCTGACGAGATGGCGATGGTCTCGCTGCATCCGAAGGTGACGACCAGCGGCGGGCCGATTGACGGCGCCGCGTTGATGGACGACAGCCTGGCCACGGCGGTGAGCATTGCCTCGCCCACGGGCGGCGGACCGGCGTGGCTGCAGTACGAGTTCGAACAGCCGTTTACGGCGCGTGCGTTGAGCCTGGGAGCGCGCGGAGTAATCCCGATCGGGAAGGTTATGGCGAGCGATGACGGCGTGACGTGGCGGACGCTCGCAGACATGCCCGGGCCGCAGGGATATCACGGCGCGCAGATTCGGACCTTTGCATTCCCGGCGGTAACGGCCAAGTACTTCCGGATTGAGTTCGACCGCCGGGGCCTGGCGCCGGCGGAGGTGATCCACGGCGAGGACGATAGTGCGCCGCCACGTGGCGGCTTCACGGCTGGGCCTCCGAGCTATGGGGTCACCGAAGCGATCTTCTACTCCGATGCGCGCGTGAACCGGTGGGAAGACAAGGGCGCATTCGGCAGCCTGATGGACGTCTATGACGTGGTTCCGACTCCGGCATCGCCGGTAGCGGCCGAGATCTCGCGGAGCAATGTCGTCGACCTGACGGGCAAGATGGATGCCGATGGCACGCTGCACTGGGACGTGCCCGAGGGCCACTGGACCATCCTGCGCATGGGCTATGCGCTGACCGGCGCGAGAAATCGGCCGTCGGTGCCCGCGGGCAGCGGACTCGAGGTGGACAAGCTGAACTCAAAGTACGTCCAGCAGTACTTCAAGGGCTACATGGACCCGATGCAGAAGTATCTGGGCGACCTGGTGGGCACCACCGTCCGCTACATGACGATGGATAGCTGGGAAGCCGGCATGCAGAACTGGACCGACGACATGATCACCCAGTTCAAGAACCGGCGCGGCTATGATCCGACGCCGTATCTGCCGGTGCTGGCCGGGCGCGTGGTGGAGAACGCCGACGTCAGCGATCGCTTCCTATGGGACTTCCGGCGCACGCTCGCCGACCTGTACGCGGGCGCGTTTTACGGCACCATGGACAGCGAACTGCACAAGCTGGGCATGGGGGCTTATTCCGAGGCTTCCGGCGTCGCGCTGGAGATTCCTGAAGACACGCTGTTGAACAAGAGCCATATCGATATTCCGATGGCGGAGTTCTGGGTGCATGCGCTGCATCCGGACTCGATGTACTACGTGGATGTGCGCGGCGCATCCTCAACCTCCCACGTCTACGGCAAGCGGCTGACGGCCACCGAAACCTATACCGGAGGCGGATACGAGGCGCCTTACACGCTGAAGAAGATCGCGGATTACTGGTTTACGCAGGGCGTGAACCGGATCGTCTTCCACACCTCGGCGGAACAGCCGCTGGATACCAAGCCCGGCAACACCATGGTGGGCACGCACATCAATCGCAACATTACCTGGGCGGAGATGGCGAAGCCGTTCATGACGTACATGACGCGGGTGCAGTACATGCTGCAGCAGGGAGATCCGACAGGAGATATTGCGTATCTTCTGAAGGAAGGCGCGCCGTCGACAATGCCGTTCTGGGGCGATGGGCTGCAACCCGCTCCGCCGGCCGGATACGACTTCGATGTGATGAACACAGACATACTGCTGAACCACACCAGCGTGGCGGCGGACGGACGCATCCACGTGGAGGGAAGCGCGGAGATGCCGGACGGCATGAACTATCGCGTGCTGGTGCTGCCGCCTACAACGGAAATGACACCCGAGGTTGCGCGCAAGCTGCATGAACTGGTGGCGGCGGGCGCGACGATTGTGGGACCGCGTCCCACGACATCGCCCAGCCTGCTGCACGGCGCCGACGCGGATGCGCAGGTGCACAGCCTGGCCACCGACATTTGGGGCGATATGGACGGCGTCACCCTGAACCAGCACGCGTACGGCAAGGGGATGACGTACTGGGGCATCACTCTGGACGAAGTGCTGACGCGGCTGAAGACGCCGCCGGACTTCAAGGCGAGCGGATCGCTGGACAATCCGCCGGTGTGGGTGCATCGGCACACGCCGGACGCGGAGATTTACTTCGTTGCGAACCAGGCCGATGAACCGGTGCATCTGAACGCACGGTTCCGCGTGAGCGGAAAGGATGTGCAGGTGTGGCGGCCGATGGATGGGGCGGAGGCGAAAGACGTCTCGTACACGAACGACGTGAAGATGCCGGACCGCTCGGGGAATCACCAGCCGGGGATCGGGCCTGCGCTTTACACGGCGCCACAGGGCCAGTTCACCGAGGTGCCGCTGAACCTGGCGGAACGGGAGAGCGTGTTTGTGGTCTTCCATAACGCGCAAACGGCGCCGCAGCGCACTGTGCCGGCCCCCGTAGAGACCAAGCTGACCAAGCTGACCGGCCCATGGACACTGACGTTTCCGCCGAAGTGGGACGCGCCGGCGAGCGTGCAACTGACCAAGCTGACCTCGTGGACGGACAGCGCAGTTGACGGGATCAAGTATTTCTCCGGCACCGCAACCTATAGCAAGACGGTGCAGGCGCCGGCGAGCTGGCTGCGTCCGGGGCAGCACGTGTGGATCGATCTGGGCACGGTCCGCGACATTGCGGAGGTGAAGGTAAACGGCAAGTCGGCCGGGCTGGTGTGGGCGCCGCCGTACCGCGTCGATGTGACGGCCGCGCTGAAGCCGGGCGCGAACAAGCTGGAGATCGAAGTGACGAATGAGTGGACCAATCGCATAGCCGGCGACCGGCTGCTGCCTGCGGATCAGCACATTCTGTCGACGCCGGCTCCCGCGTTCGGAGGTGGCGGGGGAGGGGGCGCGGCTGGAGGCAGGGCAGGTCGAGCTGCCGGTGCTCCCGGTACCGCTGGTGCTGCGGGCGCTCCCAGTGCTGCGGGCGCTGCAGCAAGGGCAGGTGGAGGCGGTGGAGGCGGCGGAGGCTTTGGTGGGCCAGTGCAGCCGCTGCCTGAGTCGGGCCTGATCGGCGACGTAAGCATCGTATCCGTGTCAACCCGGTGATTCTGCAAGAGGGTGAGACATCGTCCAACGGCAATTTTAGCGCGGGCCTTCAGCCCGCCGGTTTGCGGATGGCAACTAACCTGGGGCGTTGCCCCAGGCTAGGATATTGCGGGCCTTCGAAGGCCGCGAGTCGCGCAAAACAAGCGTGGCCGCGGCCCCTCTTGTGCAGAAACAATTTCAAATGAGATAGTGGGGTGCGTTATTTCGAGGTACTGTGCAATGCGCTCCAGTTCAATCGGCCTGCTGCTTTTATTTGCGCTTGCGCTGCCCGGCGGATCGCAGACGCCAGCCGGGGCGCCAACCGCGCCTGCAACTCCGGCCCAGCGAGCCGGTCGCGCTGCGTCAGCGAACCGGCCTGCGCCAGCGGCCCGGCCGACGGGAGGACTCCCGCAGGGACGGAATGCAGGGGGGCGGCCGATGCACGTGGAGGACTTGCGCGTCGCGCGGTGGAAGCAGGTAACGATGCCGTATGGGAAGGCCGGCCTGACCGCGCGCGAGCAGCAGATGATCGCTAAGCTGGCGGATGCGTGCCACTTGATGGACACGGTTTACTGGCATCAGAGCGACCTGGGCGGATGGGCGATGTACCACACGGCAGCGAGTCCGCTGCTGACGCAGTTGTACGCGATCAACGGCAGCCGCTGGGACCTGGCGGACGACAACTCGCCGTTTGTCGGCGAAGAGCCGCTGGTACCCGGCCGCGAGCTGTATCCGTTCGGGCTGACGCGCGCGGAGATTGAGCAGTACGCGGCGGCCCACCCCGAGCAGAAGGCCGCACTCTACGATCCGCACACTGTCGTCCGTTCCGCGCCGCTGAGTCTTTCGCCTAACCTAAGTCAACCCGTAATCAGCGGCACACCCGACCGGCTGTTCATCGTTCCGTACCATGAAGCGTATGCCGAGTGGGTGGGGCCGATGGCAGAGGACCTGCGCGCCGCCGCGAAGCTGAGCCCCGATCCTGCGTTTGCGCATTACCTGAGCCTGCGCGCGGACGCGCTGCTGAGCGACGACTACTACGCCAGCGACGTGGCGTGGCTCGACCTGAAGAATCCGAAGGTCGATTTGATCTTTGCGCCGTATGAGGTTTACCTGGACGGCGTGCTGGGGGTGAAGACCTCGTATGGCGGTGCGATCCTGATCCGCAACGATGCGGAGAGCCGCAAGCTGGCGCTGTATCAACAGCAGGAGGCGGCGATGCAGCAGGCGCTGCCGGTGCCGGACGAAGACAAGCCTTCCAAGTCGGGCCAGGCGACGCCGATGGAGGTGGTCGACTCGCCGCTGCGGGCTGGAGATTTGCATTACGGCTACCAGGCGGTGGCGGACAATCTGCCCAACGACCCGCGCATCCACGCGGAGAAGGGTTCGAAGAAGATGTTCTTCAAGAACTTTCTGGATGCGCGCGTGAACTACGTGATTCTGCCGCTTGCGCAACGACTGCTGGTGCTGGCGCAGACCAAAGACGTGAGCGGCGAGGGCTATACGACGGCTGTGATTCTGCACGAGATCTCGCATGGCCTGGGGCCGGCCTTCGCGCACGTGGACGGTAAGCAGGTAGATATCAATGAGGCCATCGGTCCCGTCTACAGCGGGCTGGAGGAGGCCAAGGCCGACGTTACGGGGATCTTTCTGGCGAAATGGCTGGTGGACCGGAAGCTGCTGCCGGCGAGCGAACTGAACAGCGTCTACGGGTCGTACGTCGGGGGGATGTTCCGGAGCCTGCGATTCGGCACCGCGGAAGCGCATGGCCGCGCGCAGATGATGGAGTTCAACTACCTGCTGGAGCATAAGGCGCTGACCCAGGGAGCGGATGGCCGGTACACGATCGACTACGCGGCCATGTCGGGCGCGATTGCAGGACTGGACGAGAAGCTGCTGCTGCTGGAGGCGAATGGCGACCGCGCGGGCGCGGAGGCCTGGTTCGCGAAATACGATGTGATGCCGCTGCCGCTGGTCCAGGCGCTGGATACGACCAACGACATTCCGATCGACATCACGCCCAAGTTCGAGCTGTCCCCGGAGGCGCGGCCATGAGACGACCTGCGCTTTGCTGCGTAGCCTTTCTGCTGGCGGCGCTGCCGTGCGCGCCGGCGATCGCCCAGAAGCCGCTGGTGCTGCACCACCACGATGCGGCGCACCAGCTTCCCGGCACCATCATCGTTCCCGCATCGGACTTTTATCTGAATATGGCGGAGGGTGACAGCAACGACGGCCGGTTCCCCGCGGGCACATGGTTCTTCAACGAGAACACCATCAACCTGGGCGCTGCAGCCGATGTGACGGCGGCGATCCCGGTGCATGAAGCCGGGGTGTACCACCTGTTTGTGCGCAGCATCGGCACGCCGACCAGCTCGTTCCGGGTAAAGATCGACGGCAAGGAAGACGCGGGCACTTACGGGCAGGGCCCGCTGAAGTGGCAGCGCGGCGGCGACTACACGCTGAAGAGCGGCACCATCGAGGTGCGGCTGACGGCGATAACCCCGCGGCCCTCGCTGAACGTGCTGGTGCTGACCAAGAATGCCGACTTCAAGGAAGACGATCTGAAGGCGCTGGAGCTGCCGCCCGAGGTGAAACTGCTGCACGAATACAGGATCGCGGGATCGAACATTGTAAAGTTCGGCGACGTGGACGGCAGCGGCAAGTACGCGATCGTCGATATCACCAACAATTATTCGGTGATCGTGTACGCAAATGACGGCCATGAGTTGTGGCACTGGGACGCTCCGCCAACCACGCAGGGCGATCCGCGCGGCAATGAGGCCGCGGGCATCCTGTGGGACTTTCATCACACCGGGCGCGACGAGTTTGCGCACTGGCGCGAGACTCCCGATGGGAAGGAATGGCTGGTGCTGGCGGATGGCCGCACCGGCGACACCATCAAGAAGGTTCCATGGCCCGCGCCCGATCTGCCCCACGTCGATAACAACTACCGGATGGCAGTGGCGAAGTTCCACAAGGATTCGGACGGGCCGGACACACTGCTGGTGTTCACGGATACCGGCGGTACCATCACGCTGGCAGCGTACGACAAGGACCTGAACAAGCTGTGGGAGCACATGGAACATCGGCTGAAGGACTACTTCGGCCACTACATCTATCCGTGGGACGTGAACGGCGACGGCATCGACGAGGTGGTNNGAAGACAACCACGACCACATGGACGCGATGGAGTTCTTCGACATGAACGGCGACGGCATGCCGGAGCTGGTGGTGGGGCAGAGCGACGCCGGCACGCTGATGTACAACGCGCAAAACGGCGACATCCTGTGGCAGAACATCTCCGACCACACGCAGCAGATCACGGCGGGATACATCCTGGCGGACTCGAAGACGCCGCAGGCGGTTGCGAATGGCCGCACTTACGGCTCGCCTACTCCGCGCGCTGCCGGCGTGCCTGCTCCCGGCTTGCAGCCTTTGGGTGCGGCAGCAGCGGGTGGGGCAGCAGCAGGCGGGGCGGGCGCAGTTCCCCAGGGCAGCGGCGGCGGCGGCGGGGGATTCGGCCGGCAACAGGGTCCGCCGGACCAAGTCTCCGTAGGCGGCGGGCTCGCTGCGCAGCTTTACTGGTTCGATAACAAGGGCAACCTGCTGGAAAAATGGCCTGCGCAGCCGTTGAACGGCAATCCCAATTTTGTGCGCGGCGACTGGTACGGCACCGGCAAACGCACCTACTTCTGGTACCGCTTCAAGCTGGAGCCCGACGGCAACGCGACCCTGTTCTTCAAGGGCGAGGCGTATCACATGTTCGATTTCGACCACACCGGCGCGGACCAGGTGATTACGCTGGAAGGCGGTGGCGGCGGTGGCGGCAATGGCGGCGGTGGACAAATCCTGCGCGTCTATGGCAACGCCAACGTTGTGCCGCATCCCAAACCGTGCGACGCCGAGTGCCGCAAACTGATCGCCAACCACACGCATTACTAAGCAGCGCCTGCCAATCAGCATCACCGAGGAATCATGTCCATCTCTACACACCTTTCCCGCCGCAAATTCATTGCTCTTACCGGCGCTGCTGCCGCCCAGGCCGCAGCCTCATCCAGCCTGCTCTATGGCGTGCCAACACCTCCGGTGGCTCCGCGCGCGGGCGTCCAATCGCTTGCCGGGCAGTGGCGCTTCTCGCTCGACCGCGATGACGCCGGCGTGAAAGAGGCCTGGTTCGCCAGCGACCTGCACGCGACCACGACGATAGCGCTGCCGGGAATCCTGCAGACGCAGGGATATGGCGACGACATTGTGGCCGACACGCAGTTTATCGCGGCGCTGCCTCGCGACATGGGGTGGTACAAGCTGCCGCAGTATGCCGCGTACACCAAGCCGGGTGCCGTCGAAGTGCCTTACCTGTCGCAGCCGGTGAAGCATTACCTCGGCGTCGCGTGGTATCAGCGCGACATCGACATCCCCGCGGCATGGCGCGACAAACGGGTGGGCCTGACGCTGGAGCGCACGCGCTGGGTGACGACGGTCTACGTCGACGACAAGGAGATGGGTACCAACCGCTCGCTGGTGGCGCCGCACGATTGCGACCTGGGTATCCTCACGCCGGGCAAGCACCGGCTGTCCATTCGCATCGACAACAGCATGCAGCAACCGGCCTACCGCTTCGACGGTCACAGCGTCTCGGACGCCGAGGGCAGCACATGGAACGGCATCGTCGGCCGGATCGAACTGGCGGCGACCAGCCCGGTGTGGATCGACGACGCGCAGGTCTTCCCCAATGTCGAGGGCAAATCGGCGCACATCAAGGTCCGCATCGGCAACGCCACGGGCAATGCCGGCGCGGGCACGCTGGCAGTAGGAACGACCACCGCGACGGCAACGTGGGACACGACGGGCGGCGATGGGGCAATCGACGTGGAACTGCCGAACGCGGTGCCGTGGAGCGAGTTCACCCCCGTGCTGCAACACCTGACGCTGAAGCTGAGTGGGCCTTCGGCGGACGATCGCCGCGACCTGGCGTTTGGCCTGCGCGAGGTCAAGTCCGAGGGCAAGCACATCCTGCTGAACGGCGAGCTGTTCAACTTCCGCGCCACGCACGATGGCGGCGGATTTCCGCTGACCGGCTATCCCGCCATGGATGTCGCGACCTGGAAGCACATCATCGGCATCTGCAAGACCTGGGGTCTGAACGGCATGCGCTTCCACTCCTGGTGCCCGCCGGAGGCCGCATTTACCGCCGCCGACGAACTCGGCTTCTACTTCCAGCCCGAGTGCGGCATGTGGAACGCCTTCGACAACGAAGGCAAGATGCTGGCGGTGCTGAACGATGAGACCGCGCGGCTGCTGAAGGCCTACGGCAACCACCCCTCGCTGACTTTCCTGAACGCCACGAACGAGCCTGCGGGCAACTACCAGACCCAGCTTGCCGGCTGGGACAAGAAATGGCACGACGCCGACCCGCGCCATCTCTACGGTGACGGGACAGGCCGCCCCGCCGGCCCGCCATTCGTTCGCCCTGCCGGCGCCGCCGCNNGCCGCGGGCGCTGCAGGAGCCGCTGGTGCAGGAGTCGCAGCGGCCGCACCCGCGCCGCCGGCCGTGCCCTTTGTCTATACCGCCGGCTACAACGTGACCGGAGGCCGCGGCCCGAGCGGCTGGTTCGGCGCCGACTATGAGAACGGGCTACTGCAGCGCCTTCCCATCCCAGCCTTCGGCCATGAGGTAGGCCAGTGGTGCGCGTACCCGGACTTCAGCATCATCAGCAGGTTCGGCAAAACCACCTTCGTTCCGCAGACGCTGTCGTTCGCCGACGCGCCGGTGACGGTGAAGATGCCGTACATGCATCCCGGCAACTACATCATCATGCGCGATTCGGCCGAGTCGCACGGCCTGCTGGGGCGCAACAAGGAGATCGCGCACGCGTCGGGGCGCTTCCAGGTTGCCTGCTACAAGGAGGAGATCGAGGCCAGCCTGCGCACCGCCAGCTTCTCCGGCTATGAGTTGCTGGACCTGCACGACTACCTGGGCCAGGGTGGCGCGCTGATCGGAGTGCTCGACGCCTTCTGGGAATCCAAGGGCTATGTCGGCCCGGCAGAGTTTCGCCAGTACAACAACACTACGGTTCCGCTGACGCGGTTCAAGGACCGCGTGTTCACCAGCGACCAGACCTTTGCCAGCGACGTGGAGGTCGCGCACTTCGGCCCCAAGCCTTTGCCCTCCACCACGGCCACATGGCGCATCGTCGATACCGCCGGCAAGCCCATGGCCTCCGGCTCGCTGCCGGTGCGCGAGATTCCGCGCGGGAAGAATATTGCCCTCGGCAAGATCAGCGCCGACCTCTCTAAATTCCACGCGCCCGCGCAGTACAAGCTCATCATCGAGCTACAGGGCACGCCCTTCCACAACTCATGGGACTTCTGGCTCTACCCGGCCAAGGTCGATGCTTCGGTGCCTTCGGGCGTCCTGGTTACCAGCGCCTGGTCCGAGGCGCAGGCGAGTCTGGCCGGCGGCGGCAAGGTTCTCTTCCTCCCCGACACATCGAACGACAACCGGGAGTTCGCGCTCTCCAACGTTCCCATCTTCTGGAATCGCCTGATGAACCCCTCCCGCACCTGGATGCTGGGACTGTGGAACGATACGAAGCATCCCGCGCTTGCGGGGTTCCCAACTGAGTCCAACTGCGACTGGCAGTGGACCGACCTGATCGGACGCGCCCATGCGCTCAACATCGATACCCTGCCGAAGACCCTCCAGCCCATCGTCGAGCCCATCGACGACTGGAACCGCAACCTGAAATTCGCCATGCTCTACGAGTGCAAGGTTGGCTCCGGGAAGCTGATGGTCTCCAGCCTCGATCTCTCTGGGGCCGGTGCCAGCGGCACGCGCCCCGGCGCGTTGACGCTGCGCCGCTCAGTGTTGGACTACATGGCCTCTGCCAAGTTCCAGCCCGCAGCAGCGCTCAGCGAAGCCGAGATGACGAAATGGCTTGCCGAGCGCAATACCATCGATCCGAATCTGATTAAACCCAATGCGCCGTCTACTCCGGACCTGGTCGATCCGGGGCAGATTCAGCGCAGGCCGGGCGAGTAGATCGCGAACGCAAAGCGGCCCTGGCATTTGCCAGGGCCGCATGCGTTTGAACGAGGTTGATTCGGCTCTGCGAAGAGAGGGCCCGGGGCTAAAGCCCTTGATTCTGTTGACCTTTTACCGCGGCCTTAAGGCCGCTGTTACTCCGAAAAGGCGGCACCAAGTGTTTTTCAGCAGCATCTGAAGCCCGCTACTACTCCGCAAGGCGACCATCTGCGTGGA
Organism: Granulicella sp.; assembly: GCA_003162875.1. Lineage (GTDB taxonomy): Bacteria > Acidobacteriota > Terriglobia > Terriglobales > Acidobacteriaceae > Edaphobacter. The sequence goes on along the minus strand of PLUT01000068.1, from coordinate 5,439 downwards.
CAGGCGCTTTAGCTTTTGGCTTCAACGATGGCGGGTTCGGCGGCGGCAGGTGCGGCTCCGTTTCTGGTGTCGCCGGGTTTGCGAATGTCGATGCCGCCCTTGAAGTACGCGCCGTCTTCGATGGAGATTCTTGCGGCTGCCACATCTCCGGTCAAAGAGCCTTCGCTGCGGATGTCGACGCGGTCGCTGGCGTTGATGTTGCCGCGCACCTTGCCCAGCACCACGACCTCGCGGGCCATGATGTTGGCTGCGACCGCGCCATTGCGGCCGACGGTGACACGGTTGCCCGGAAGGTTGATCGCGCCTTCTACCTTGCCGTCGATGAAGAGCGATTCCGATCCAGAGACCTCGCCCTTGACGACGAGGGACTTGCCGATGGTGGCCTGCTCGCCGGACGCGACTGCGGGTGAAGGCGCGCCACCGGCGGCCGATCGCGCGGCTCCCGGGTCGAATGCGGTTGGTGTTGAGGCCGGAGGAGCCGGACGCGCGGGCTCAGGAGTTGAGGGGGAGTTCGGTCCAGTCTGGTTCGGTTTCCACATGATTGCGATTGTTTCCTTTCCTGGTTGCCTGAAATAGTTCGTTGGTTGCCTGGATTCGGCTACGCAGCCTACGTCTCCGCGAGCGTCTGCCGCAAAGTCTGGAACATTTCACAACTACTGCGGTCGGCAGAATATCAGCGAATGTGGTCCTCTTTGGAAGGAAGCCATGCAATATCTCTTGGAGGCGCCTACTTTGAAACTGCCCCGACGTTTCCGGGAGTGCCCTGTGACCACGATACTACTTCGCGCGGATTCACGGAAACCCGCCGCTGCTGGAGAAAACCTGGCGGGTTCCCGGGGTCCCGGCCGGCCGGCGCTTTGCGGAGGAGGCGCGAGAAGAAGGGTAGTGGGTTATTTTGAGAAATCTTCCCTCGGGGGCTAAAGCCCGCAATCATTTCGCGTGGTTGATGTACGGGCTAAAGCCCGTACCTTTCAAAACCGATCTAAACCGACAGAAAAGAAGGCTTGCTTCCGGGGTGCGGAGGCATTAAGCTGGCCGCGATGCAGATCCTTCGTTCCGCTCCTGTGCGCCTGCTGCTGTCGATGCTCGCTGTTTTCTGGTTCTCTCAGCCTCTTATCTTTGCAGCGGCTCCGGCCAAGGTCCACGTGGTGGCCCTGGGTGCGGGGCGAAAGGTTCCCTGGACGCCGCCGGGGAGCGCGCCTGCTGCGGCAGACGCCACGGGCAAGCCGGTCGAGACGCCCACCATGAAGGTCCGGCCGCTGGCGGTGGACGGACGGCAGAAGGAATGGACCACCGGCGAAGCCCACGACGTTACCGATCGCAGCTTCACCATCCGCCGCGCCTTGAGGCTGAACGACGCGCTGCCGGGCGACGCGACCGCGCGCTGGAGTTGGCAGCCAGGCCCATGGCTGCTGGTGGACCGCAGTACCGGCCACATTACCGCGCTGCATCTGCCCGACTTCGACGACATGGTGTCGGAGGCGGTCTGGTTCCGCGACTACGCGGCCTACTGCGGGACGGGAACGACGGCCAAGGGAGGACTGTTCGCGGTGGTCGCCCAGCTGGGCGCGCGCCGCGCCGTGGTGCAGCAGCAGATTGGCAAATGGCCGCAGGCCGCGCCGGCCGAACCGGTGTGCAAGCCGGCGCAATGGCAGCGTGAGCCAATGCGCGTAACCCTGCAGGCAACCGGCGGCGAAGCGTTGACGTTTGACGTGGTGGGCGCGGCATCGCTGATCGAAGAGGGCGATTCCGCGGACTCCGCGGACGGACCATAGGCAGGGCAGTGCGTCATCACAAAGAAGGCCCGGGGCTGAAGCCCGCTGGTTTAGGCGGCGGGTTACCGCTTGAGACCCGAGGCTAAAGCCTCGGGCTACCAGCCCGCTGCTAATCCGGCAAGGCAAACACGCCCAGAGGCGCCCGCCGCGGGTTCCGCTCAGGATGACGACAGTGAAAGCTTACAGGGCTTTGAGAACTTAGCTGGCGGCGCCGGAGATGTAGGCGTGCAGATGTTTGATGGTCTGTTCCTGCTCTGAAATGACGCAGTTCACCAGGTCGCCGATGGAGACCACGCCAACCACGGCGCCCTGTTCCATGACGGCAAGATGCCGGAAGTGCTTGTCGGTGATAATGCGCAGGCACTCGCCTACGGTATGCTCCCGGGTTACGGTCAGGACCGGGGTGCTCATGATGGTTGAGACGGGCGTGTCCTTGGACGAGTGCCCTTGCAGCACCACCTTGCGAGCGTAGTCGCGCTCGGAGACGATCCCGAGCAACTGCCCGCCGTCCATCACCAGCAGGGCCCCTACGCTTTTCTCGGCCATCACCTCAATGGCCTGGTAGACGGAAGCGTCGGGTGCGATGGATAGCACTGCTCCGGCGGCTTTCTGCCTGAGGACTGCGCCTATGGTAGTTGTGAGTTCGCTCATGGTGTACCCTCGGAGCCTCGAATTATTACCTTCGCGAAGCCCTTGAGTCAAACGGATTTCCTGAATCCGCGATGGGGCGGCGCTATGATCACACCATGGAGTCGCTGGACAGCCTGCTGCGCGAAGCTGAAGTGGCGCACGGCCATCTGTGCGCGGGCCAGGTGCTGGGCGTGCGCATGGCGATGCTGGGATGCAGGATGCTCGGCATCGATGACCCGCGTGGCCTGACCAGTCGCGCGGACCGCAAGCGCCTGGTCACCTTTGTGGAAATCGACCGCTGCGCAACGGATGCGATTGCGGTGGTGACGGGCTGCCGCCTGGGAAAGCGCGCGCTGAAGTTTCGCGACTGGGGCAAGATGGCAGCGAGCTTCCTGGACCTGGGGCGTGCGGCGGACCCGGCGCTGGGGCTGGATGCGATCGCCGGAGGCCGCGCGGTGCGGATCGCCGCGCTGGAGTCGTCGAAGCAGCGCGCTCGCGAGCTCTACCCGCAGATTGAAGGGAAGAACGCGCAACAGATGGCCGCGTACCGGGAACTGCCGGACGAGGAGCTGTTCTCGACCGAGTGGGTGTCGATCCCGCTGCACGCGCGCGAGATGCCGGGCTACAAGTCCGCGCGCATCGCCTGCGACCTGTGCGGCGAAGGCATCAACTACGACCGCGAGGTGGTGCGCGAGGATGCCGACGGAACGAGAACGACCCTTTGCCAGACATGCGCATTTCCGGAATCCCGCTACTATCAGCGGCTGTGAGAATATCTGGTAGTGGTGTGTTTTAAGAGCGAGCCTTTCCTCGGGGGCTGAAGCACTTTGAATTCATCGCACTTATCGGCGCGGAGACCCAGGACTAAAGTCCTGGGCTACCAGCCGCGCCCTTTCAAAGCAAAGCCAGGAGCATAAGGATTTGCAGAAGTACTTCTTCATCGCATTAGGCGGCGCGCTGGGGTCGATGGCCCGGTATCTGGTGGGCACCAGCATAAGCGATCGGCTGGGAATCCGGTTTCCCTACGCCACGCTGATCATCAATCTGTCGGCGTGCATGATCATCGGGCTGTCCCTGGAGATTCTCAATCGGCATACCAACGTGAATCCAGCGTTTCGCTACCTGATTCCGATCGGCTTCATCGGCGCCTACTCGACGTTCTCAACGTTTGAGTGGGAGCTCTTCTCGAATCTGAACAGCGGCGCGTTCTGGGTTGCGCTCCTGTATGTCGCGACCAGTCTTGTGTTCGGACTGGTAGCGGTTGCCCTGGGGGCCGCGCTAGGGCGGGTGCTTTCTTAACCGCGAGCGGCTGGCGTATGGTGTTGTGTTGGCGCGGGCCAGTTGCTTGCGCCGGAGGTTAGCGATGCAGCAGGCAGGCAAAGCACTCAAGGTTTGTATCTATCTCAGCGAGGGCTCGCGGCACCATGGAGCCGCGAGCGAAGCGAGCATCCTGGATTTTCTGCTGCGCCATGGGGTGTCGGGCGCATCGGTGTTCAAGGGAGTGGCTGGCTTTGGCGTCGATCACCATCTGCACTCGGCTTCGTTTGTGGAACTGTCTGATCATCTTCCGGTCAAGATCGAATTCATCGAGTCTCACGAAAAAGTCGATGAATTGATGGGCCGGCTGACGGAGCTTGCCGGCTCGGGGATGATCGATGTCCAGGAGACGATGATCGTGAAGCCGGCGGGGGCGCAGAAAGCGGCCGTGAGCGCGAAGTAGGGCGGGCGGGCGTGGATGCCAGGGAATATCGGTTGGAAAAGGCAACTACGGAGATTCTGACTCTGCCCACCCCAACGAGCAAAGCTCGCCGGGGACCTCGTCTGCGAGTCAGAATGACGCTTCCTAAGGGGTGCGGAGCGCCGGGATGCGGGCGGAGACCAGGGCGCGGATACGGAGCTCGATGGCGTCGATGGAGTTGTCGCCGGTGGCGTCGTTGCCGATGCTGACGACGCGGTGGGGTTCGCGTGCGGCAATCTGCCGGTAGGCGTCGTGGACGCGCGCGTAGAAGTCGTCGGGCTCGCGCTCGAAGCGGTTTTCGTCCGTGCCCTCGCTTTGCGCGCTGCGATGGTTGCGGCGACGCGCGCGGGCCAGCGAAGCCTCGAGCGACGGAAGCAGCAGCAGGGTGAGGTCGGGCTGGAGATTGTCGCAGATGGCCGCGTGCATTTCCAGGATGCGCTGGCTGCCCAGCCGGCGGCCGGCTCCCTGGTAGGCCTCGGAGGAGTCGGTGAAGCGGTCGCAGAGGACGATGGAACCCGCGGCGAGAGCGGGCGCGATGATCTCGGCGATGGCCTGCGCGCGGTCCGCGAACATGAGGGCCATTTCGGCGAGCGGGCTGAGCGGGCCGAGCGCGGTCTCGGAGCGGGAGTCGAGCAGAACGGCGCGAAGACGGTCGCCGAGCGCGGTCGAGCCGGGCTGGCGAAGGGTGACAACGGTGCGACCGGAGCTGGTGAGCCAGTCGGCAAGGCGCTGCAGTTGGGTGGTCTTGCCGGAGCCGTCGAGACCTTCGAAAGTGATGAAGTAACCGCGCGGCATCGCGTTCAAGTTTAGAGCATTTATCGGGTTCCCGACGAGATTTGAAACAGCGGTGTGCGGGCGACTGCGAAACGGACTAGCTGCCGGGAGCATGATGGAGCAATTCGAGGTTCCACGTGGGGTTTGCGCCCGGGTTGAAGGTGATGGTGAGCTTGCCGTCGTCGCCGTCGCGGAGGGTTGGGCCGGAGCTTTTGTGGTCTTGGTGGGCTGCGTCGGTCCAGAGGATGGTGGTAGCGCCACTGCCGATGATCTTGAACCGATAGTGGAAGTCCTGGCCGGGAGCGAGCGTCTGGGTACCGAAGCTGGCGGAGGGGTAGTCGAGCTCGATGAGCGAGAGCGGCGCCGAAGTGTGGTTCGAAATGGTGGCGGCGATGGCTGCGGAGTGGCAGCCGGTGAGGGTGAGGGCAGCAGCCAGCGCGGCAAGGAGCTTGAGGGTGCGCATCCGGCATTAGGGTATCAGGCGGGAGCCAGCGAGCAAGAAAATACGGAGAGATGATTATC
>PLUT01000178.1:25710-34755 GCA_003162875.1 Granulicella sp. | reverse complement strand
CCTCGATCAGCTCGCGCTTGGCGCGCTCCGCGTCCATGTCGCCCTGGATCATCTCGCGCTGGGTGCGCTTCAGGTCGACGATGGAGGTGCCGGCGTCGGACTCGATGCGTTCGAGGTCGATGCGGCAATTCTTCTGCTGGCGGCGATACTCCTTGCGCAGCTCTTCGGACTTGGACGCCTCGAACTTGGTTTCCAGCGACTTGATCTGCCGCTCCAGCGTGCGCATGGCGTCGACGGTCTTGTTGACCTTGTCCAGCAGCCGCTTCTTCTCCGCGTTGGTGTACTTCAGCTCGCGGACGATGCGGTTGATGTAGACATGCTCGCGGCCGATGAGCCAGCGGGTCTTGCGCAGATCGCGCGCCTTGGCGCGGGCGTCGCGACCGGCGGGCGCGGCATGCTTCTCGGCCAGCGCCTGCAGCTTCTTCTGGTGCTTGACGATGACGTCGATGCGGCCCACGGTGGCGCGCACGCGCGCCTGCAGGATCTCTTCGGTCAACTCTTCTTCGTCGAAGGTGACCACTTCCTTGATGTTGCGCACGCCGCGGCGCAGGTCTTCGCCCAGGCCGACGATCTCGCGGATGACGATGGGCGAGCGCGAGATGGCTTTCATGACGCGGTTCTGGCCGCGTTCAATTCTCTTCGCAATCTCGACTTCGCCTTCGCGCGTCAGCAGCGGGACGGTGCCCATCTCGCGCAGGTACATGCGCACCGGATCGTTGGTCTTCTCCAGCGTCCCGGGCGTGAGGTCGAGTTCGACGTCCTCGGATTCTTCGCCGGCCTCGGGCTCGTACTTGTCGCGCTCGTGCACTTCGCCGGAGAGCACATCGATGCCCTGGGTATTGATGGTGGTCATCAGGTCATCGAGTTCGTCGGGCGACGTGATCTCGCCGGGGAGCAGATCGTTGACCTCGCCAAAGGTCAGGTAGCCCTTCTCTTTTCCGGTATCGATGAGCTTCTCTAAATCTTCTTCGTATTTGTCAGTTTCTTCAGCCACGGTAATGCGCGCTCCTGCATAGAAGTTTTGGCGGCTTCACAGTACTTCTTCCCGGTACGAGACCGCGGGGTGGGTGGATTTCCGGAGGAAAACCCACGCACGCGCCTGTCGTTCCGTTCGTCCGTGAAACCATGTGGCCCGCCGAGGGAAACAGGCGGACTTGTCCCTGGGTTTTTTCGTGATCGGCCGGGGCAGGTTGCGGTGTCTACCGCGATGGCAAGCCCGATAACCCTTAAGAAGGGTAGGGCATTCAAAGGCGCACGCCCCCAGCCGAACCTAGAGTACCACATTCGTTAGATGGATTTAGAGCGGAAAAAGACGCAAGTAGTGGGTCAATTTGACCTTTTTCGAGCTCTCAGGGGGGCTAAACAGGGCGCTGAAAAGTGGCCGCAGCGCCAAAAAGTGACCTCGGGGGCTAAAGCCCCATCATTTCACGGCACTTATCGGCGCGAAGACCCAGGACTAAAGTCCTGGGCTACCAGCCGCGCCCTTTCAAAGCAGCTGCAAAGTCACTCGGCCTCGAGCGAGGGCCTGGAGCGGCGCAGGCGGGCGAGCAGCGGCGCCGGTTTGAGCGACGCCGGGTACACGAGCAGGCTGGCCATGAAGTCGGGGAAGGTATCCTGGGCGATGCGCAGGGAGTTCGGCAGCACGTAGAGGTTCATCGCAAGTTCCGAGATCAGCAGCGCCGCCCCCGCGCCGTACAAACCCTTCCAGGTGGCGGAGAAGTAGCACACCGCGCAGGTAAGCGTTGTGGCGATGACGTAGATGACGGCCATCCGCTGGTGCTGGTTGGTGGCGGTCATCAGGGTGGCGCTGGTCGACCAGAGAGCGAAGAAGACAACCACCAGCAGCAGTATGCTGAGCAGACCCCGACTGGGCGGAACGTGGCCGCTGGTCCAGTGAGTGAGAAACCACGGTCCGACGGTAATGAGGCCGATGACGATGACCAGAGCCACCAAAAGGGCCAGTTGGCATGCGCGGCGATGGAGGGTGCGGGTGAGATCGGTCTTGCCGGCGCCGAAGGCGATGGTGAGCTCAGGCTCGAAGGTGCTGTTGACCATTTGCACCATCTGCAGCGCGGCCCGCGAGACAGTGCGCGCGGCGGAGAAGATGACCACGCTGGTCGCACCCATCGCGTAGTTGATGGCCATCTGCGTTCCCGCCAGGTTCAGCGAGTTGCCGATGGGGAAGCACATGAAGGCGAGCGCGGGACGGACCATGGTGCGCATCTTGGCCGCGCCGGCGTGGCTCCAGCCGAACTCGATCCAGCGAATGTCGCGCTTGACCAGCAGGGCGAGCAAGATGGTCCCGGCGACGTTGGCGCAGGCATAGACCAGGGCGGTGACGCGCGGCCCCTGGTGCAGCACGACCGCAACCAGGGTCAGGGCGAAGGCGGTGAGCGACATCAGGGTCTTGACCAAGGTGCCGTAGGCATAGCGCGTGACGGAACGGTAGGCGGACTGCAACAGCTGTTCGAGCTGGCCGAGCAGGACCGAGACGCCAAGGTAGAAGACGATCCACTTGGTGTCGCCTTCGGCGATGTTGTGGATGCCGAGCAGGCGGGCCGCGGGCAGGAAGTAGAGCGCGCCCGAGAGCAGCAGGATCAGCGCCGAGCAGAGGCCGGCGATGAGCCACCAGCAGCTCTGAAACACGTGCAGCGCGCCGGCGCGGTCGTCGCGCGCAACCATCATGGTCATCTGGTTGCCGGCGACGGTGCCGAAGCCGGTGGTGGAGAAGCTGAGATAGGTGGGAACGGCGGAGACGATCAGCCAGTCGCCGTAGAGCGGCATGGTCCAGTAGTGCAGGAACACCGGGAGCTGCACCAGCTGGATGACGGTCGACGAGATGCGCGAGATCCAACTGGAGAGAAAACTCCAGACCAGCCGCCGTCTGACGTGGCTATCCATGGGAGGTCAACGTTCTGGGTCCGCAAGCGGGCATCATGTCGGTTGATTCGAGCAACACGGAACCGGCCGCGCTGGCGGCACTGGAGGGATTGTAACAATGCGCAAGGCGTCGTGCGCCCAGGCACACCTCATGGCTGGTTCTCCGGGATCGGCTGCGCTTTCATCCGAATAGCCCGCACACCACGCTCGAGCCAGCGGGCGATCGCAACGGCTAGCAGCACGTAAGCCATCGGTAAGAACGGGATGTAAAAGACGATGGCGTTGAAGAATGTGTGAGTCATGTGGCCGTTTGCGGCTACAACCCAGAGGTGTGTGATCAGCAGCGCCGCCAGCGTTGCAACCGTCCACGCTGAAAGCCGATCGCTCGCACCGGAGAACAAGGCACGTTTCAGCCGCTTGCGTTGGAGCCACGCTATGAGCGCGAAGCCGACAACGAAAAGCCCAATGGGAAGCTGAAGCGCATGCCCTCCAAGCGGTATCGTCAAGGCTCCCATGGAAAGGTAACGGAAATAGCGGAGCAACGGTCGCAACTGAACCAGGTAGGGTTCTATGGCATGGTCGTGCAACGGAGACACATGCAGCCGGTGCAGGAGTGAAAGCACTGCATTGTCGTAGCCGGTTCCTAGGCCTTCCCCGTTTGAAAGCGTGCGCCTGTGCACTTCCTTGAGGAACGCACCTAAGCTCCCCCTGGTATTGTTCCCGACAAACTTGAACTGCAGTATTTGGAGAACGATTGCCGCAGAAAACGCAGCGAAACTCAGCGCGCCGTAGCGGGCGATTCGAGCAAGGGTGTAACGCCAGGGGACGCCTCGTCTAAGCCCGTAATACAGCAGCGGCACCGCCGCCGCACCAAGAACGTTGGTGGTGTAGTCGTAGCCACACAGGCATTTCACAAAGCAGCACACGGTGAAGAGCAGCGCCACCATCCGCTGCTGTCTGACCGGGCTGGCCGGATCGCCCCACAGCCACACCACGACGAAGGGCATAAAGAAGGTTGCGGGAATCCAGAAAAGATCGGGTGCGAATACGATCAGCCAGTTGGAAAGCGCCAGCATCACCGTGGTCAGGATGGCGCACGGAGCGCCGAACTCCCTCCTCACCACGATCACGAACAGCGTCAGGGCGAGGGCCAGCAGCGCTTCAATCAAACCACGCAGATACGGGATTGCCCGGTCAACCCCATCCCGTGTGCCGGGCGCCAATAAACTGTAGCCAATTCGCTGCAAGCCTACTGACATTACGTAGGGGCTGTACTGGCCCTGGCCGTCCAATAACTGCATCTCGCCAATGCGGCCTTGCAGGCTGGAGTCGCCGGCGTAGAGGTCAAGGGATGGGACGACATAGCAATCGACGAGGACGATGTTGTTCGCCACCGTGGCCCGCTCGATGCCGAAAATATTCCATCGATAGCTGGCAAACAGCAGGCAGAACGCGAACGCCGCAAAGGCTACGAGACGCACGGACCCCGACGTTCGCGGTGCTGTTGCGCCCATGCCTAAGCGTCTCTCAGCCGGCGGTCGATGTCGAGCTTTTCCGCGATGAGCTGCTTCAGCATCTCCTGGTCGCCGCGGCGGTCGGCCTCGGCGATCTGGCTGCGGAGTTCGCGCTGGCGGCGTTTCAGGCGGCGGCCCTCCAGCGCGTCCAGCGCGCCCTCCACCTGGTCGACCAGCGAGGCTTCGCCGGGCGCGGGCGCGTGGTCGAGCGCGTTGGCGAGGTGCGCGCGCAGCTCGTCGGTGGAGGCCGCGTCCAGCGGATTCGAGGGCGCGGGCGCGTTGGCCAGCGCGTCCAGCAGGTCGGCGGTGGCCAGGTCGGCCGTCCACGCAGGATGCTCGGCCAGCCGGGTAGAAGCGATGACCCGCGCCGGGTTGGTCTCCGGCAGCACCAGCGCGCGCAGCAGGACGCGCTCCGTCTCGGTGAGCGGTTCGGCGCGCTGCGCGGGAATGCTGGCGGTGCGCTGCGCCGCGGCCTGCTTGAGTTCCTGGCGCAGCAGGGCTGAATCGATGCCGAGCTTCTGCGCGGCATCGGCGGCGAACTCGTCGCGCTGGATGGGGTTGGGCATGCGGCGAATGTGCGGCAGCAGGAAGTTGAGCGACTTGACCTTGGCGTCGGCGGTGCGGCCAGGAAAGAGCTGGCGCGCTCGTTCGATCAGATAGTCGGAGTAACGGCGCGCGCCGCGCAGGGCCGCTCCGTAGGCCTCGATGCCTTGCTCGCGCACGAAGCGGTCGGGATCCAGCCCGCCCTCCAGCGTCACCACCTTGATGTCGAAGTCTTCCTCGGTGAGCAGAGCGATGGATTTTTCGGTTGCAGTTGCGCCGGCCGTGTCGGGGTCGAAGTTGACGATGACGCGGCGGGTGAAGCGGCCGAGCAGNNGATGCAGTCCATCTGGCCCTCGACCAGCAGGGCGAAGTCGTTGGCGCGCATCGCGGACTTGGCCTTGTCGAGATTGAAGAGCACGTTCCCCTTGGTGTAGAGAGCAGTCTCGGGCGAGTTGAGGTACTTGGCGACCTCGCGGCCCTTGTCGTCGGTGGTGTCGAGCGCGCGGGCGGTGAAGGCAATCACCTTGCCGCCCTCGTTGGCAATGGGGAAGGTGATGCGCTTGCGGAAGCGCGCGTACATTTGCCCAGGAGATCCGTCGGCCTGGTCTTTCGCGCTGAACAGGCCGGAGGCGCGCATGGTNNGGCGCGTAGCCGATGCGGAAGGTCTTGACGGTCTCTGGCGAAACGCCGCGCCCGGAGAGGTACTCGCGCGCCCGCGCCGCCTCCGCCGACTTCAACTGCGCCTGAAAGTACTGCGTCGCCGCCTCGTGGATGTCGATGAGCTGTCGCCGCAGGCCGGCCGCTTCTCCGTAGATGCGCGCCTCTTCGGGCGACGAGAACTCGCGCTTGGGCAGCGCAATCCCAGCCTTGGTCGCCACCGCGCGCACCGCCTCCGGAAAGCTGAGCGAGTCCATCTTCATGACGAAGGTGAAGACGTCGCCCTTCTCGTGGCAGCCGAAGCAGTAATAGTAGCCGTGGGTGGCGTTGACGGAGAAGCTGCCGGTCTTCTCCTTGTGGAACGGGCACAGGCCGGTGTAGTTCTGCGCGCCGGTCTTGCGCAGCTTCAGGTACTCGCCCACGATGCGGACGATGTCCACCTGCTGCTTGACGGTTTGGGCGAAGTCGTCTGCCATTTGCTTGGGTTCGAGGCGCCAGGTTCGAGGTTCAAGGTACTGGCTACTCTATGCAAGGTACGAGTGTAGTGGAAGCCAGGGTTGGGGTCACCCGCAACTCCACGAATGACAAGCGCGAAAGGCCGCGGGCCGTGCGAAGCGGAGATTCAGGCGGTTTCCGGGGCGGCGGCGGCCCATTTCTCGCGGTAGAGGGCGAGCGAGCGGTTCCAGGCCGGCGTGCCGAATGCGCCGCCGCTGGTGTGAGTGACTGCGATGGGCCAGGTTCCCACCATCAGGCCGGCGGCGTTGGCCTGGCGCGAGAAGTCCAGATCGTAGTGGTGAAAGTCGAAGCGCTGGTCGAAGCGCAGCCCCGCATCCAGCAGCGCGGAGGCGCGCGCGGCCAGCAGCACGCCATCCAGCAACTGCACCGGGGCGGGCGTGGGTCCGTAGACTGAGGCCGCGCCAAAGGGTTGCGCGCCGTGGCAGACGACGCCGGAGAGAAACTCGCTGTCCCACTCCATCGCATCGTTCTTGAAAAGCCAGGCGGGAGCGCCGGGCAGCAGGCGCCGGTTGCCGGCCACGCCCGCGACATCGAAGGTGTCCAGCGCCGCGCGAATGCGGTCGGAGAAGAAGAGATCGTCGATCCACACGTCGTCGTGCAGGAAGACCAGGGCGTGCTCGCGCATTTCTTCCACGATGAAGCGATTGAACGCCGCGGGCAATCCTGCCTGGTTGTTCTCAATGACGGCGTACTGCAGGGTGGGGTCGAAGCTCATCCGCGCGAGCGAGCGGCCCAGCGGACGCTCCAGAAACTCTGCCCTGGAGCCACGGGTTGCGGTGATGACGATGACCATGGGCCTGCTGGTTTACGGTTGCGGCTGCGGGGATGGAGGGTCGGGGACGATTTCCTGGTGGTCGGGAATGATGATACGCGAGTCGCTTTGGAACTTGCGGTAGTTCTGGAACTGCATCTCGGCACGGGTCCAGTCGGCGTCGTACCAGGCGATGGCTTCAGCGGAGTAGGGCAGCAGAAACTCCTTGCCTGCGATCAGGGTGGGGCGGTAGCTGACGTCGAGCCGCTCGCCGACGGGAAAATGGAACATGAGGCGATGCATCTGGGCCGGCTCGGACTCCATGTGGAGGCGCAGGACGGCGCCGCTGTCGCAATCGGCGTAGACCATGCCGTGGTGCGCGAAACCGACGTTCTGGGTGCCGTCGGACATGCCCCAGCGAGAGGTTTCCAGCGGGACCCGGTAGCGGAAGACGCAGAGTTGCTGCGCTCCGGCGGACTCCTGGTGGTCGAAGGTGAACTGCGCATGGACGCTGGAGGAGAAGACCTGCAGCAGCGATGCGCCGAACTCGCCGCCGGGGACAAAGTATCCCTGCTTGATGTTGAGGTTTGCGGACTGACCGTTGACCTTCAGCAGCGTCTCCGCTTCCTTGTGGTTGACGTAGCTGACCTCCGCCTCCTGCGCATCGAGCGGCTTCCAGCGCGAGCCGGCACCGGAGCGATCGCCGCTGCGGGTGGTGATCTTGGTGCAGAGAAAATCCTCCAACCCCTGGGTGTAGACGTGCGCGGCCTGGCGCATGCGCGCGATCAGGGCCGCGTGGTCGTCGGCGACGGCGACGGCGGGGACGGGCGCCTGCGCAACGGCAATGCGGGCAGGGACTGCGAGGCCGGCAAGCGCAGGAAGCAGGCAGGCTTTCAGGAACACTTTCAGCCCGGAGTTGCGGAACCATCGCATCACGGGTTCAACCGTATTGCGGATCGCCGCCGTTGTCAAAATGACGCTGCTAGCTGCTAGTTGCTAGTTGTCAGTGATTGCGAGGCGGCCGGCGGAGATTTCGCCGGCCGCATTTCTTTTGCCGTGGGTTGCGAGCATAGACTAGGGGTTGCACCAGGTGCTACACTTTGCCTATGGCAAACCTTGCTGAGAAAGCAGAGCGGGTCTTCAAGACAGCGTGGTTTTCCAAGGCAGCGAGGAAGGCTCACATCCCGGACAGCGAGCTTTGTGCGGCCATTCGGCAAGTGATGCTGGGCCAGTGCGACGATCTGGGCGGCGGGGTCTTCAAGAAGCGGCTAGGCAAGAACCTGTACCGCTCGATATTGCTTGCCAAGGGGCGACAGTTTTGGGTCTATGAATACCTGTTTGCCAAGCAGGATATGGCGAATATTGGGGAAGCACGACTGGTTGGCTTTCGGAAACTTGCCAATTCCTATGCAACGCTGACAGCCCAGGATGTCGATCGGCTGATTCAGGAACAGGATTGGTTTGAGATATGCAATTGACGAAGAAGAGGAGATCAACCATGGCGACGAAGCGTAAGTTCAAGGACGATGCCTTTGAGGCCATTCATACTTCGGCGTCCGCCTTGTACAGGATCGGCGCGATCGACAAAGCCACCATGCGTGACTTCGACGCTTCCTGCCTGGTTCCCGCGGCCATCAAGCCTCGCCAGATCAAGCAGCTTCGCGAGCGCCACCGCGTCAGTCAGCCGGTCTTTGCCCGCTACCTGAACACCAGTGAGTCCACGGTGGAGAAGTGGGAGACCGGCGCGAAAAAGCCCAGCGGCATGGCGCTCAAGCTTCTTACCATCGTGCAGAAACATGGATTGAAGATGCTCGCCTGAATCCGGTCTGGCGCATCGTACGAGCGAGGTGGAGTACATATCTCGATTCTCGAAGCTCGACGCGCGGATTCTTTCGCTGAGTCACGGCAAGTAGGCGGTCCCTGCGGGCGAGAATTACACACCGGCGAAAGCAGCCTGTTCCCTACAATAGGAACGATGTTGACCGAACAGGAGCGGGACCGGGTGTGCGTGGTGCTGGTGCGGGCGCGCAACCCCAGCAACATTGGCGCGGCGGCGCGCGCGATGCACGACTTCGGCTTCAGCCGGCTGCGCGTGGTCAACGAATTTGCGGCGCCGTTTGAGGGTGCGCGGTCGGCCGTCGACGCGTCGGAGGTGCTGGCCCGCGCGGTCCGCTGCGCCAGCGT
>PLUT01000178.1:24546-25694 GCA_003162875.1 Granulicella sp. | reverse complement strand
CTGAGCAATGAGGAGTTGAGCCACTGCAACTGGCTGCTGACCATTCCCATGCAGCAGCATGCGGACGTGCGCCACGCCTCCATGAACCTGGGCCAGGCGGTTGCGGTGTGCCTGTACGAGCTGGCGCGGAAGCCCNNTCGCCCGCGCCGGCGGACGCGGCCACCCTGGAGCGCCTGACCGCGCTGCTGACCGAGGTGCTGGAGAAGACCGGGTATCCGCGGCGTCACCCGGGCCAAAGCGACCCGGCAACGATGCGCCGGCTGCTGCTGCGGATGGGCGTGGATGCCGAGGACGCGGTCGTCTGGCAGGGCATTCTGCGGCAGGTGTTGTGGAAGCTAGGTGCGCGGGATGAGTGACTCGACCGGGCTTCGGCGGCGCTACTTGGCGTCGTTCTTGAAAATCTCTTCGGCGAAGAAGTTTTCCACCTTGGCCTGGTCGCGCAGCATCTCGTAGTAAGCAGCCTTCAGCAGTTGCGAGCGGCCGTCGCGCAGTTGCTGGCGGATGTTTTGCTGCACCTGCGGGTCGCTCAGATCGCGCTGGCCGGCCGGCTCGCGCGACAGCAGCTTGAAGATGGCGTAGGCAACCGTTTTCCGGGTAGCTGGGTCCACCAGCGGCAGCACGTCGGTGATCTGTCCCGGCTTCAGCTTGACGACGGCGGCGTACACGGTGGGGTCGCTGCGTAACTGCGATTCCGCCACGAAGCCCATGTCGCCGCCGCTGGAGGCGGTCGCGGGGTTCTCAGAGAAATTCGCCGCCAGCTGGCTGAAATCTTCCCCGGCATCCAGCCGGGTCTTCAGCGCCTGGATCTTCTTTTTCGCTTCGGCGTCGGTGGTGGCCTTGCTGCCTTGCAGGTTGCCGGGCTCCGGCGAGGGCACGCCGGTGACGCGGATCTCGGCGATGTGATACTGCGGCTCGATCAGGTCGAAATCGGCCTTGTGCTGGTTGTAGAAGGCGGCCACATCGGCGTCGGTCACGGTGACCTTGGAGACAATCTCTTTGTTGATGAGCTTTTCAATGGTCAGGTTGCGGCGCAGGTCGCGCCTCAAATCGTCCAGGGTCTGGTTGGACGCCTTCAACTGCGCGGAGAACTGTTCCTCGGTGTAGGGGGCCTTCATCTCCGCCAGCTTGGCGTCGACATCCTCCGGGGT
>PLUT01000178.1:0-24505 GCA_003162875.1 Granulicella sp. | reverse complement strand
TGGCCACCACGTCGGCGCCATGCGGGCGGCTGCAACCCGCAACCAGCAGGATGGCCAGCAGCGGCAGGCCGACCATCGTCTTTGCGCCGGTGCGGCACGCATCCCCAATGCGCCCCGCACCCCCAACGGAGGCGACCGTCATCTTCACTATGCTACCCATGTTGTCCATCCCGAGTTTCGCGTGCAGTCTGCATCGTGCGCGATCAATTGACCCCCTCAGAAATACTAATTCCCCGGCTTGGCCGCGGCCGGCGCGGGCGTTGCCGCAGGCGCAGGCGCAGACGGCGGCGGAGGCGTCTGGCCGACCGCAATCAACGCCTGGTCAATGATGCGGTCGAGGGTCTCAACCGACACCACGCCTTCGATCTTTTCGCCGTTGACATACAGCACCGGAGCCGAACCGACATTCAACGGGGCCGACAGGGCCTCCTGCACCGATGCCTTCACCTTGCTGTCATCCTGCTTCTGGATGCAGGCCGAGAGGTCCTGCAGACTCACATGCTGGCGCGCGCCCTCGTCCAGGGCCAGTTTGTCCAGCAGCGCTTCCGGTTTGACCGGGGCCTTGGGGTCGCCGGTCATCTCCGCGGCGTGCGCGTGGACGTAGTCGACATAGTTCCAGTAGCCCGGCGCGGAGGCCGCGGCCACGCAGTTGGCGTCCACCGCCGCATGCATCGCCCAGGGATGCTGGTCCAGGGGAAAGTCGCGGTACACCACGCGCACCTGGTCCTTGTAGCGGTTCAGCACCGCCGGAAACAGCGTCGCGTTCATCTCCGCGCAGAACGGGCACTCCAGGTCGTCGAAGCCGACAATCAGCACCGGCGCGTTCTCCGGTCCGCCGCGCGCGGGGCGGCCGGCGCCGGACACGGTCTCTCGCGGGTCCTTGCTCAGGTCGAATTTGCTGAACTGCACCAGCGTCTTGCCGTCGGCGGACAGCAGGAAGGGCAGCGGCCGGCTGGTGTTGCCGCTGACGGTGAAGGTGACGATGATCTGGTCGTAGCCGGGAAACTCGCTCTTGGCCGGTTCGCTGAAGGAGATCAGATAATCCGGCGTCACCGCCGACCGGGCGCGAATCATCACCTCGACCCGGCGCGCCATCTCCGGCGAAAGCTTCACTCCGGTCTGCACCACCGCGGGGCCCGCGGGCGGGGGAAGCAGTCCGGGAGCGGTCTGCGCCCGGCAACCCAGCGCAGCCATGGACAGCACCAGGGGCAGACAGCGCAACGGCATCGCACACTTCAACACACTATGGATTATCTCACGCAAAGCGCCCGTTTTCCCGGATTCAGGCAGCGTCCAAGTTTGCAGCCCCGGTCGAACGAAGTTGCCGCAAACCCCTTTTTCAGGGAGGTTCGCGATCAGCGTTGTTCTACATAAGCGCGTTTCCCATTCCCGATCCTCTGAGCGCCGCTTCCTAGATCGATTGGTCAGAGGAATTGCGGCTTGTATAGTATTAGCAATGCACGTTCACGGCAGCGCAATGGGCCGACCTAATCGCTGAACCCAATGGTCGGCGCAAGACTGAGCAGCGAAAACAGAAGATCGAGGACACTGTTGCCTGAGCAAGAAACGTATCCACGCGCACCCATCTTAGAGGCGGTACTCGACATCAGGGTACGATCATCGTCCGCGCTCTCGGAAGATTCCCTGGGCGAGCTTAGAGCGCGGGAGCGGGGCACTTATCCTGGATTTAGGCGTCCCTTTCAAGTTCAATTCAAGGTGGAAAGAACCGACCCCGCCTTAGAGCCTACATCTCAGGTTTCTTCGCTCGCCTACGGCGGTGCCATGGTCAGTGAGGACGGGCTACAGTTATTCCAAGCCCGCCCAGATGGCTTCAGTCATAATCGCCTCGCACCGTACCAGGATTGGGTGTCGTTTAGTTCCGAGGCCCGTCGGCTGTGGAATCTATATCGAGAGGTTGTGAAGCCCGAGTTCATCGAGATGCTGGGCCTCAACTATATCAATAGAATAGGGCTACCCGGCGGAGTAGAAATCAGCGACTACTTGAGGGCCTATATTCAGGTTCCTCCAGAGCTTCCTCAAATTCTCGAGGTCCATAACTTCCAAGTCCAGATGGTTGATCCTGAGTCACAAGCGAGAATGTCTATCGTTGTGAGTTTTGGTTCCATTGATGCAAAAGAGAGAATCCCGGTAACGCTTAATGTGCAGGCCTTCAAGTTGTTCGTGAACAGGGCAAGTGCCGACGTCACAGAGGATGAAGTCTGGGCGACATTTGACCGATTGCGCGAACTAAAGAATCTCGTTTTCGAGTCCTGCATCTCCGATAAAGTAAGGGAGGATTTCAGATGAGCACTATGTGGATGGAAGTTTCCTCGACAGGCACGTATCAGCCGAGTTTGTTCTCCTCCACGATGGAACACGGGAGCCTCCCTGTGGACCTACAAAGGAGAACGTCCAGCCTTGACAGTGATAAAGTCACCGAGGAGGGCCGACCCTGGCTCGCGTGGGAGGGGCCACCCACACCCAAAGAATCTTTCCTCGCTTTCTGCACATCGGTACTGCAATACAACGACGAAGACGAGGATGACCAAATCGCAAAAAATGCGCGAGACGCCGCACTTGCCATCGCACAAGGTGCATATGCGCGCGTCCCGAATAAATGGAGCTCGCCAAGGGTTGCCACCGATGGCGGGGGTGGGGTCCGTCTGACGTGGAGATCGGGAGAGAAGGAATTGCGAGCTGTGTTCCCCGCGGATGTGCGACGGATGCAGTACCTGTATGTGGAGCACGGGAAAAAGCACTCGATGATCAAAAACTTTACCGCGGCGACGCTCTGCAACCAGTTTGAGTGGCTCCTTTCGAAAAAATGATCGATCAAATCGTCGGCACGGAACCTGTCGAATGCACGGAAGTGGTCTATCGTGCCTTGAAGAAGGGCTGGGAGCAGGGTGAACCCATCCCTTCTGAGGCGTTTATGCGGAAAGTTCGCGAACTCGAAACCGAGAAAGCGGTCTCTCTTTCGCGTCGAAAGTATGTCACCGCCAGAGAGTGTCGCTCGAAACTCAACCGGATGCGTGGCACCGCATCTCTTCATGTTGGGACAGTGAGGGACCTTCCGTTTGGACTTGATGTGTCTGCGGACCCGGGCCGGGATGGGGGCGGAGCCGTCATCGACCCGGGCCACTGTCTTCTGACGAACCTACCTGATCCCGTCACGGACGAAGAGTCTGCCGAATTCGCCGCGTCGCAGTTGATCAAGATCGCTCGACATGTCACCCCGGTTCAGGAGGAGCAGGAACACAGAGAACGGCACGGCCCAGCGTAGCCCGCACGCGTCATCGTTCCACTGCCCAAGCGGTGGCATTATAGGTCCTCGAATGTCGGCAAGCCGGAAGTGATCTCTGTGTACTGCCCGTTGTCGCATTTCCGGTAACTTCGAGCCGCGCTCCCCACGTCCGGGCGTGGGGAGCTTTAGCAGGTTGTCAAGCAAAATATTTGTAACCCCAACAAATGCAACGGCTTGTCCGTGCAGCCAAATGCGCTCCGCAGCGTATACTCAAAGTGTGGGGAAATCGTGTGAATTTGCGTTGGGAAAGCTGTGCCTCGGGGTGCGCTCCTGTTTTGAATCGAAAGATGGGATGGGCGCTAACCCCTTTGTATGGACGATCTTAGGCGTAAGCCATGTGGTTTCTTATAGCTGGCGCATCCGCTGGCCGCTAAACAACAGAAATCACACAATCTCCCTGCAAGATCATAGGTGGGGGGTGGGGGGCCGGGGGATGGTGCCAGTCAGCGGCTCAACGTGCGCGCACTCCTCTGGGCTTGCCCGGCACACGGATATATCGAACCGAATCGATTGCGTATCGAGGTTCGAATCTAAGCCACGTGAATGGAATATCTTAGAATCAAAACCGGGGGGGAGGGGGGCCACCCTAGAAGATTTGGTCGGCGTGGCGGATGTTGCCGGCGCTGCCGATGTTGGCCAGGGTGAATATCGAGCATGGCTGGGGGTTCCTCGTGCGGCAAAATCTCAGAAAGCTGATCGGAGGCTTCTGGGGAGGCCTGCGCTTGCGCCGGTTCTGGCATCGCAAGGGTCGGCTCCGCCGGAATGGGCTGTTCGTCTGGCATGGTTTCTTTGGGGGGCCGGGTTCAGCCCAGAGTACCAGCGAAAGCAAGGATCGTCTAAAACAGAATCCGGCTTACGGACCGCCTGCAAACGCAGTGACCCCGGATGTCCGCAAGGACACTCGGGGCCACCACCGTTTCCGGTTGAGAAATGTATCTTCTGCTGAGTCTCTTCACCTCTCGGTGAGAGCTACTTTTCGGAGCTGCGGACTAAGCGGGTTGGATGTTCGAAGCCTGCATGCCCTTGGGTCCCTTGACCGCTTCGTAGGTCACTTTCTGGCCTTCCTGAAGCGACTTGAAGCCGCTGGATGCGATTGCCGAGTAGTGGGCAAAAAGGTCTGCGCTACCGTCGTCCGGGGTGATAAAGCCAAAACCTTTTGCGTCGTTGAACCATTTCACTGTGCCTGATGCCATTTTAATTACTCTCCTGCCGCGCCATTCGGTGCCTGCACGGTCAATTCTACCGGACAATAGAACTTTTTCAGAGCTTTTTCCTCATGACACCCACAAAATTGACGACACTTTGGCGAGAATCGGACTTTCAAGGGTCATGGCCACCAACTTTTCATGCAAATCCCCCGCACGGAACAGCCTTGCTGGCTGTACTATTCAAGCTCGCGCTAATTGAGCTGGAAAACCGCTGCAGTTCTGGAGTGTCACCGGAATGGGAACCCCCGTGAGCGCCATCGCTCTTCCGCTTATCTGCCCGCACGGACACGGGCCCGGTGCAGCCGGTTCGCTGTTCTGTACCTTGTGCGGGACGCGGCTTGTGCCCGCACCCGCACCCCAGCCGGCGCCCGCGGCCGGATTTCAGCCCGCGGCATCGCCGCCGCCGCCTGTTCCCGCAGGCGCGACCTCCCCATCCGCTCATTCCCTATCCGCACTGTCGCCTTTTGGCCACACCGCGCCACCGCCCGTCTGCAAAGTCTGCGGCGGAGGCGGGCTCCGCCTGGCTCCCGCAGACGATATCTGCACGGAATGCGGATGGCTGCGTCCCCTGTTCCCGGGCTACGAGCTCGATCGCACTGTCTTCCTGTGGGCGCAGGACGGGCAGGCGATGAACACCTTGCACAACATGTCCGTGCTCAACGCTGTTGCGCGCACCGTCTCCGACAAGGTGGGCCGTCCGTGGATTGAAGCGACCTACAACGGCATTCGCATCGGCCCAAATCAGTTGCCCCACGTGTGGAAGCTCGCGGTCCTCGCCGCGCGGCTTCTGGGCGTGCAGTACATGCCCGACGTTTACGTCTCCGGCGACAGCATGTGGAACACCTACACCTTTGGCTCGGACAACAGTTCCTTCATCGTGCTCGGCACGGCCATCCTCACCAACTTCCACGACGACGATCTGCTCTTCGTGCTGGCCCGCGAGATGGGACACTGCCGCGCCGGCCATGCCCTCTGGAAGACGGTGATTCGTTTCGTCGCCGGCGATATCAGCGGGCACACCGGCTTGCTGTCGGGAGGAATGCTCAGCGCCATCAGTCCCACCAAGCTGATCGGGGGCGCCCTGGAAATGCCGCTGATGGCATGGTCGCGCCAATCCGATGTCACCGCCGACCGCGCCGGCTTGCTCGCCATCGGCGACGTAACCCTCGCGCGCCGCGTGCTGCTCACCTGGTCCATCCGCTCGGCCACGCTGCTCAAGCAGGTCAACATCGAGGAGTGGATAAAGCAGGAAGATGCCAGCGCCGATAACCTGACGCACATCTCCGAAATGACCACCTCGTCCAACATGTACACTGCGCGGCGCCTGCGCTTCCTCGGTCTGGCGGCACGCGAACCCGGCCTGATGCAATGGAGTGAAAAGATCCAGCCTGCCCGCAAGCAATTGTCCGCCGCACTCATGCCGGCGCCTAAGCCGGCACCGGCCTCGTCCACTCCCCGCTCCGCTCCGCCGCCGGCTCCCAAAGATTCCATTCGCGTCGTCTGCAACAAGTGCCAGAATGCCATGCGAATTCCGTTTGCCGCTCTGCGCGGCAAGACGTCACTCAACGTCCGCTGTCCGCAATGTCAAAACATAATGACGTTGCGGTCAAATCCAACCACCCCCTCCCCGGCACCAGCCGGTCCGCAGAAATAGCGTGACTCCGGAAGAAAGGCAACGCCATGCCGAACGATAGCAGCGATCAGTTCATAGTCGACCCCACTGCGGACGCCGCCGATCCCGCCGACGTTTTCGATGCCACCCTGGACCCCGCCACCGACGCCGACGCCAACGTCACCGACCTGCAGGATCAGGCCCAGCAGGCCGTAGCCGACGGCGACTACGCGACCGCCGCGGATTATCAAGGCCAGGCGGAGACCGCGGCAGCAGCGGCCGGCGACACCGGCGACCTCACCGGCCCCGACTCCGGCGACCTCGAAACCGCGGCCACCGACCAGCAGACCGCCGCGACCGACCAGGCGCAGGAGGCCACCGATGCCGCCTCAGGAGATTACGCAGCCGCGACCGACGACGCCTCCGCCGCCTCCGCTGCCGCCGCGGGCGCGGACGCAAGCGGCGGAGGACTCACCAACGACGGCTCGGCCGATACCGAGCAACTGGACGAGAGCTGGGCCAACTGGGACCAGGAAACCGCCGACCAGGATGCCACAACCGCCGAAAGTTACGCCGCAGCGGCCGACTCGCCCGACGCGACCCCGGCCGACGCGGCCGACGCCCAGATGTACGGCGACGACGCCGCAGGCGAAGCGCAAACCGCCGGCGACCTCGGAGCCGAAGGCACATACGACACCGCCGGTGCCGATCCGGTGCCCGACGACACCGCCGTACCCGACGACACCTCCGCCGCGGTCGACGACTCCGCTCCCGCAGTCGACGATTCCGTGCCCAGCGACGACGACACGTCCTCGGCGTCATAGCACATGGGTGCTCAACAATCCGGGTACCCATGATCACCGCCAGCCGGGTGCCCCATTCATCGCAGCCGTACGCGAACGGGGTCCCCGGCCAGCTTGCTGGCTGGGGTGGGATGAGTGGGAGGAGCGCGGTCGATCCTTACTACGGCTGCTCTTCCGCCCGAATCAAATACCGGCTCTCCCGCAGATTCCGGTGCACATTCGCCAGGTGAAACAGGTACTGGCCGAACTCCGCCGCCACCAGCTTCATCATCTTCGCCCGCTTGCCCACCGCCGCCATGCGATAGCAGTCGCGGCCCATGGTGGCGTAGAACTCGATGTTGTGCCGATGCCGGTTCTGGCTCTGGAAGAAGCCCGCATACAGCAGAATGTGCGCGCCGGCCGACTCCATCCACAGCGGATTCTGTGCGCTGGTCAGTTGCCGCAGCATCATCTCCGCAATCTGGGTCAGGTCCGCAAACTGCCGGAAGTCTCCTTCGCCGGGGTTGTAATCCTCTCGCAGCACCGCCAGCCGGTCCACCGACTGCAAACTGAAATGCCCCAGCACGCTGGCCAGATAAACACCCGTCGAGTCGCGAATCCGCGCCCACCGCGCGCTTCCCATCTCATCCTGCAGATGCGCTGCCCAAAAATTCAGCGCCCGTTCTTCCGTGACTCCATACAAATTCTCAAAATCAAAATCCTGAGCAGACGGCATATCTGGTGCCCTCCTAACTCACAATGATGCGAACCCCGATTTTGAATAAAGTATGAACATTGTGCAGGCAACCCTCCCCGTACCGCAATAGTTACTTTAGTGTGACCCGCATACAACTCAGCACCTCCCCGCTTCGTTGGCGCCCGTAACAAAGAAACTCAAGGGCCTTCGTTCTCCTGCCGCTAGAATGATCCGTACATGACGCCCGCAATCGAGACCACCTCGCTGACTCGCCGCTTTGGCGACTTCACCGCAGTTGAAAATGTCAATCTCACCGTGGAAGCCGGGCAGTTCTTCGGCTTTCTCGGACCCAATGGCGCAGGCAAGTCCACCACCATCAAGATGCTCACCGGCCTGCTTGCACCCACCTCCGGAACCATCCGCATACTGGGCACGGACCTGACCGAAAACTCCGCCGACCTGAAGCGCCAGATCGGCGTCGTGCCTGAAGGCATGGCGCTCTTCGGCCGCCTCACTGCCAGCGAGTATCTCCGCTTCGTGGGCCGCATGTACGGCCTCGACCAGGCCACCACCGAGCAGCGTACCGAAGAATTGCTCGAATTCATGAACCTCGCCGGCGAAGACAAGAAGCTGGTCACCGACTTCTCCCACGGCATGCAGAAGAAGCTCGCGCTGGCCGCCGCCGTCATCCACGGCCCCAAGGTCCTCTTCCTCGACGAGCCCTTTGAAGGCGTCGACGCCATCGCCGCCGGCACGCTGAAGCAGATGCTGCAGCGCATGATCGCGCGCGGCGCGACCATCTTCCTTACCTCGCATGTGCTGGAGATCGTCGAGCGCCTGTGCACCCACATCGGCATCATTCACCGCGGCCGGCTGGTCGCCCAGGGCTCGATTGAGCAACTCCGCGCGGGCGTCGCCAGCTCAGGCGCCGCGCCCCTGACCCTCGAGCAGATCTTCCTCGAAATCGTCGGCGCGGATCGCGACGGCAGCCTCGCCGCCACGCCGCCCGAGCAGGAGCTTTCGTGGCTCAGCTAGACGATCGTCCAGATCTTTCGCGCCCCGCCCGACCAGGTCCCGCGCGGCCCGATTTCACGCGTCCCGACTTAGCGTCTTCCGCCTACGCCATCCCAGCCAGCACCCAACTTCTCGCTATCGCCTGGCTGCGCTGGCGCATCTTCGTCAACGGATTCCGCCGCCAGGCCGGCTCGGGCAAAGTCGCCGGGCTGGTCGTCTCCATCGTCCTGCGCGTCATGCTCTGGCCCATCGTCGCGCTCTGGGTCGTCGGCCCCGCTGTCGGCTCGGGTTTCCTCGCATGGATGGCGGTCGACGGTCATCATCCGCAGCGGCTCAGCGTATTGTTCGGGGGCATCGCCCTCATCTGGCAGCTCATCGCCATCAATGGAACCGGCATCGCCGCCACCGTCTCCAGCTTCGATCCGTCGACGCTGCTGCGTTTTCCGCTGCGCTTCGGCCGCTATCTCGTCCTGCGCCTGCTGCTTGGTCTGATGACCGCCAGCACCATCGTCGGCTGCCTCGCGCTGTTTGCCGCGGCCATCGGCATCACCGTCGCGCAACCGTCGCTGGCCGCCGCCGCATTCGTCGTCCTCGCCATCTTCGCCGCGATGAACATCTTCCTCTCGCGCATGATCGCCGTCTGGATGGAGCGCTGGCTCTCCACCCGCCGCGCCCGCGAAATCTTCACCGCGCTGATGGCGCTCGTCTTCGTCAGCTTCCAGCTCCTCAACTTCCACCGCCCCCTCAAATTCCGCCATCCCACCGGACATCCCAGCGCCAGGGCCAACAGTTGGCTGAATTTCCTTAGCGGAACGCACCCCTTCCTCAACTGGCTGCCGCCCGGCTTCGCCACCAACTCCATCTTCCCCCTGGAGCATCCACTCGCCCGGCTCGCGCAGTTCGCCGCGCTGCTCGCGTGGACTGGACTCTTCCTGGCCGCCTTCGCCTTCCGCCTGCACAAACAATTCCTCGGCGAGTACCTCAGCGAAGGTGCGCCCCGAAGCGCACCTAAAGCGCCGCGCAGTCACCCGCCCGCGTCCACACCGGCCCCAGCCGCCGTCTTCAACCAACAACTGACAACTAGCAACCAACAACTGCTTTCCCCCACCATCGCCGCCTGCCTGCGCAAGGAGTGGGTCTATCTCCGCGGCAACACCAACCAGCTCATCCAGATGTTCACCCCGCTGGTCTTCGTCTTCATCTTCGCCCGGGGAATCCTCGCGCGCCATCCCGCCTACCTGCTCTCCGGAGCGGTCGGCTACGCGCTGCTCGGCCTGCTCGGCACGCTCTACAACGTCTTCGGCGCGGACGCCGCGGGCGTGCAACTCTATCTGCTCGCGCCGGTCCGCCTGCGCGACGTCATCGTCGCCAAGAACATCGCCAGCCTGGCGCTGCTGCTGGTCGAAACCGCGCTCGCGTGGACCATCGTCATGCTGCTCGCCACCGCGCCCATTACGCTCTCGTCGCAGTTCTCCGCCGCGTTCTGGATCGTCTTCGTCGTCTTCGCCAACCTCACCCTCGGCACCATGCGCTCCATCCAGGCGCCGCGCAAGATCCTCCCCGGCCAGGCGCGCCAGTTGCGCAGCACCTCTACCAGCCGGACCAGCGCCCTGATCGTGCTCGCGACCCTCTTCGGCTGCATCCTGCTTCAGGTCCCGGTCGCGCTGCTCAGCGGCTACTTCCACAATCCCTGGCTGGCCGTCTGGATCTTCGCGCCGCTCGCCGCTGCCGCCGTCGCCGTCTACGCCCTGATGCTCGCCAACGCCGACCGGCTCATCCTCACCCACCGCGATCTCTTCGCCGCCGACCTCTGCGGCGACTGACCGCCAATAGGCAGCGGCGATGTACATTCGCACGGCACTGGGAGCCGAAAGGCCAGTGACGGTTACGGCGCATCTTCGGCCGGATGCACCTGGAAATCGTCGGCGCCGGGTGCGAAGTAGCGGCGGCGGAGCCAGAAGGCGACGTTGACCAGGGCGATCAGGGCGGGGACTTCGATGAGCGGGCCGACGACTCCGACGAAGGCTTCGCCGGAGTTGATGCCGAAGACTGCGACCGAAACTGCGATGGCGAGTTCGAAGTTGTTACCGGCGGCGGTGAAGGAGAGTGTGGCGGATTGCGCGTAGTTCGCGCCCAGGCGCTTGCCCATCCAGAAGCTGACTAGAAACATGATGAGGAAGTAGACGACCAGCGGGATGGCAATGCGCACGACGTCGAACGGCAGGCGCACGATGAGGTCGCCCTTGAGCGAGAACATGACCAGAATTGTGAACAGCAGCGCCGCGAGCGTGAGCGGACTGATGCGCGGAATGAAGCGTGTGCGGTACCACTCCTCGCCGCGCAGGCGGATCAGGGCGAAACGGGTGAGGAAGCCGGCGGCAAACGGAACGCCTAGATAGATGCCGACGCTCTTGGCGATCTGCGCAATGCCGACGTCGACAACCGAGCCCTGCAGGCCGAACCAGCGTGGCAGGACGGTGAGGAAGGCCCAGGCGTAGACGCTGTAGAAGAGGACCTGGAAGATGCTGTTGAGGGCGACGAGGCCGGCGACGTAGTCGGTGTCGCCCTCGGCGAGTTCGTTCCAGACCAGGACCATGGCGATGCAGCGGGCGATGCCGATCAGGATGAGGCCGCGCATGTAGGCTGGCTCTCCGCGCAGGAAGACGATGGCGAGGAGGAACATCAGCACGGGGCCGATGACCCAGTTCTGGACAAGCGAGAGGCCCAGGACGCGCTTGTTACGGAAGACTTCGCCGAGCTTTTCATAACGGACCTTCGCCAGCGGAGGAAACATCATGATGATGAGGCCGATGGCGATGGGGATGTTGGTGGTGCCGCTTTGGAAGCGGTTTACGAAGGCGGTGGAGCCGGGGACGAAGTGGCCGATCGCGACTCCGATGGCCATGGCGAGGAAGATCCACAGCGTCAGGAAGCGGTCGAGGAAGGAGAGATGCTTGCGCTGATGGGGAGCACTGACCTGGCCTTGGGTGTGGGGCGTAGTTGCCATGATTAGGATCGGCCGATCTGCTTGAGTTCGCGCTGGAGGGCCAACTGTCCGAGCGTGGCGAGCGGCAGGGCGAGGAAGAGGCTGATGCGGCGGTCGAGGATGGTGAACGCATCGCGGAAGGCGCGGGCGATTTCTTCGGGCGTGCCTTTGACGGCGGCGGGGTCGGGGATGCCCCAGTGGGCCGTCATTGGTTGACCGGGCCAGTAGGGGCAAACCTCGTTGGCGGCGTTATCGCACACGGTGAAGACAAAGTTCATCACCGGGGCACTGGGAGCGGCGAACTCGTCCCAGGACTTGCTGCGCAGGCCTTCGGTGGAGATTCCGGCGGAGGCGATTTGATCGAGCGCTTCGGGACGGGGTGCCCCCGAGGGGTGGCTGCCCGCGCTGTAGGCGGTGAAGATGCCGCGGCCTTTGTGGTTCAGGATCGCTTCAGCCATGATGGAGCGGGCTGAGTTGCCGGTGCACAGAAAAAGGACGTTGTAGTGGGCGGTGGGGTTCGTCATCGCGCCCCCGTTTTCTCTGCGCCACAGCATCCCGGCGCACAGCATGGGGCGCTGGGCTTCGTGGCGCGGATGAATGCGCTTAGGAACTTGCCTTCGACCTGGGGGGCGATGGCGTCGACGTCGATACCGGCTTCGGTGAGGAAGTTGCGAGCGTCCTCGATGTCGTAGGTGCGGGTGGTCTCGAAGGAGACTTCGTTGAAGCCGGCGGCGGCGACCTTGGCGCGGTAGTCGTCCTGATCGAGGGCGCCGGCAATGCAGCCGACCCAGAGGAGCATGCTTTGGCGGACGGCGTCGGGGACGGGGCCGTTGGTGACAACGTCCGAGACGGCGAAGCGGCCGCCGGGCCGGAGAACGCGGAAGGCCTCGCGGAGGACGCGGTCCTTGTCGGCGGAAAGGTTGATGACGCAATTGGATATGACCACATCGACGGAGTTGTCCGGCAGTGGGATGTTCTCCATCTCACCCTTCAGAAACTCGACATTGCTCGCGCCCGCCTGCCGCTGGTTCTCGCGCGCGAGAGCAAGCATGTCATCGGTCATGTCCAGGCCGTAGGCTTTGCCGGTCAGCCCGACTCGCCTGGCAGAGAGCAATACGTCGATTCCTCCGCCAGAACCCAAGTCGAGCACGGTTTCGCCTGGCCTGAGTTCGATCAACGCGGTCGGATTGCCGCATCCCAGAGAAGCCAGGACGGCATTCTCGGGGAGTACGCCCTTCTCGGCGGCGTTGTACAAATTCTTGGTGATTGGATCGCAGCAACGCATCGCAGGATCGCAACAGGCGGTAGCTTGAGACTGGGTAACGCTGCGTGCGATAGAGCCGTACTTCTCACGAACGGCGGTCTGACTGTCCATTGGTCGGCGTCCTCACATGCGCCAACACGAATGTATTACTTCCATACATATCTGTCAAGGCGTATATTAGTCTCATGAGCCGAACCGCCAGGCCGTTCGATATGGTGCAACTGTTCGCCGCGCTTGCCGACCCCACGCGCCTGCGACTGCTGAATCTCATGAACGGGCGTGAGGTCTGCGTCTGTTACTTCGTGGAGATTCTGAAGCAGGGGCAGCCGAAGATCTCCCGGCATCTCGCCTACCTTCGCCGCGCCGGGATCGTACAGGCCCGGCGCGAGGGCAAGTGGATGCACTATCGTATCGAGCCGCCGGCCGATCCGAGAGCGGCTTCGATTCTTGACGCGACCCTCAAGTCATTTGCGACAGACGGGAACATGCAGACTGATCTTGCGCGGCTGGGGAGAGCGTGTTGCGAGCCTCAGCGGTTCGTCAGTCTGCAGGGCGCGCCCATGCCGATAGCTCGGAGTGCCTGAAATGTCGCGCTTTCGATCCTCGACATGATGGCCGAAGGCAGAAGCACCCTCTGCCGGAAAACCGCCGGTAGTGTCCCAGTTTGAAAAATCTGGAGGGATGAGCAAAAGTGAACAGACCCGCCCAGGGTTGCACCGCTACTGTTCTGCTACTAGCCAAATCTAGCAAGCCGGAAGAGGCGCGCGATGAGTTCTCAGGAGAATTTCCCCCACAGACATAACTCGAACGGCACCCACGACTCAATCTGCCGGATGTGCTTGGCCACGGTCGCCACCTCCTTCAGAGAAGCAGACCTTGCCGGTTTTGAGCTTCGCCATCTCTGCGATCCAGTGCGGGTTTACCGAATCAGTCAAGGCTGGCTCACCAATCCCGCGATTTCCTCGTAACCCGCACCTCCATGCCGTCATTCTGCACGACGTGCATCCCCCCAAGGCCGTCATTCTGCACGAAGTGCAGAATCTCTGTAGTTGTCTTTCCGCGGGCACCCACTCCCTGAACCGCGGGTGCTCCGTCCTAGCTTCGCTAGGGCGAGATCGTGCCGCCACCAAGTCGTTCAAACTGAGACATACCGGAATACGGGAGTCCCTTGACACGCCCCGTATAATTAAACAAGGAACCACAGGAGCGCGGCCTCGTGCCTGGCCCTAGTCTTCCCATTCTTTTACAGGGGGAATATTCCGGTAACTCATTGATTCCAGGCATACTTCCATTTTAAGTAATCTGGAATCAGCGAGTTGCGCAGCGAGCAAAAAGTTAACTGCTGTGTTTGGAAGATCATAGGGATTTTGATAGGGGGGAGGGGGGTACCTGGAAGACCCATCCCGCACCCATGTTGGAGCCTTGACGTACTATTCTCTGGAGTTAGGAAATCAGTCGTGAGCGAACCGGAAAAGAAAAAGATTGAAGGCATTTACACCCCGCTGCTGGTCCCCATGGACGAGCACGGCCAGATCGACGAAGCCGAAATGCGCCGCCACATTAACTGGCTCATCAAGGGCGGCGTGCACGGCCTGTACCCCAACGGCTCCTCCGGCGAGTTCACCCGCTTCACCCCGGCCGAGCGCCGCCGCATCACCCAGATGGTGGTCGACGAGACCGCCGGCCGCGTGCCCATCATCGCCGGCGCCGCCGAAGCCAACGTCCACGAGACGCTCGCCGCTTGCCAGGCCTATGCCGAGATGGGCGCCCGCGCGGTCGCCATCGTCGCGCCGTTTTACTACAAGCTGACGCCCGAGTCCGTCTACGCCTACTTCGCCGAGATCGCCCGCAACTCGCCCATCGACCTCACCCTCTACAACATCCCCATGTTCGCCAGCCCCATCGACGTGCCCACCATCCGCCGGCTGGCGGACGAGTTTCCCCGCGTCATCGGCATCAAGGATTCCACCGGCGACGTCGCCCAGATGATGCGCATGATCGCCGCCATCCGCCCGCAGCGGCCGGACTTCACCTTCCTCACCGGCTGGGAGGCGGTGCTGATTCCCATGCTGATGGTTGGCTGCGACGGCGGCACGCACTGCTCCGGCAATGTGGTGCCGGAGGTGACGCGCCGCATGTACGACCTCTATCGCGCAGGCGATGTCGCCGGGGCCATGAGCTGGCAGTACCGCCTGCTGGAGCTGTTCGACGCGATGCTC
Source organism: Granulicella sp. (assembly GCA_003162875.1). Taxonomy (GTDB): domain Bacteria; phylum Acidobacteriota; class Terriglobia; order Terriglobales; family Acidobacteriaceae; genus Edaphobacter. The sequence goes on along the minus strand of PLUT01000178.1, from coordinate 9,419 downwards.
TACCCCTTCGAGTTTCCCTATGGGTTCAAGGCGGCTGCCGAGCTGCGCGGCTTCCACTTCGGCGTCGGCCGCCTGCCCCAGACTGATACCCAGCGCGCCGAGCACAAGAACCTGACCAACATCCTGCAGTGCATCCTGGCCGACTTCGAACTGGTGCAACGCCCGGACGCCGGCTGCCCCATCCCTTCGCGCCCCATCCCTTCGCGCGTAGAGGAGATCAGCGCACTGGGCACCGACCAGTTGCAGCAGATCATCACCAAAGTCGTCGCCGAGCTGAACACTCGAGGCCTGGTGTGAGATTTACGATTTGTCATCCTGAGCGGAGCTGCTCGCTTCTGCGAGCAGCGAAGTCGAAGGACCTGCGTTTCCTATGACCATTGACGCTCTTGCCTTCGTCGAGATCGGCGGCTGGTCGCCGGCCATGGTCGTCCTGGACGCCATGGAGAAGAACGCCTCCGTGCAGTTGCTGCAGACCGAACTGAACGACGCGCCCGGAGTCTGCATCAAGCTGTCCGGGCGCATTTCCGATGTCCAGTCCGCCGCGCGCGCCGCGCAGCAAACCGCCGACGCCATGCAGACCCGGGCGCTGGTCCACGTCATCTCGCAGCCGTCGGAAGGCTCCCGCGCCGCGTATCTGGCCGCGCCCGACTTCAACCCTCTTATCGAACAGCCCTCAGTGCAGTACCCGGAGAATCCAATGAGCGAACAAGCCAGCTTTGCCGTCGGCCTTATCGAAACCCAGGGCTTTACCGCCGCCTTCGAGGCCATCGACACCGCGCTGAAGACCGCCAACGTCGAGGTGCTGGCGCGCGAGAAGCTCGGCGGCGGTTACATCACCATCGTCATCAAAGGCGATGTCGCCGCGGTGCGCGCAGCCATCGACGCCGGCAAGGCGCGCGTGGAAGGCCTGGGCAAACTCATCGCTGCGCACGTCATCCCCAGCCCCAGCAAAGGCGTGCTCGCCCTGCTGCCCAAATGAATCAATTCCCCGCTTACTCCGTCCGCGTCAGCAGGCCGATCAGGCTCTCCTCGGGGATGTCCAGGTTGTCGCCCAGCTCGTGCGTCGCGCCGGTTCTAGCGCTTCTAGCTGGTTATCACGTGCAGCGAAAAGGCGGCCAGGATTATTGCGAACAGGTCCTCGGCAAAGGCGACCGGCCAGTCGCCGCATTCGAACTTCTGGGCCAGGTCGCGCCGGATCATGAACCCGCAGAAGGCCCCCAGCGCGGCGCCGACCACGCCCAGCACCACGCCCTCGATGCCCGACCCGTTCAGCGTCATGGCGCAGATGGAGCCGGCCACGCCGCCGAGCACAAGCCGCACCAGCAGCGGACCCGGCGCAATGCGGTCGGGTATCCAATCAGTTTTGTCGGCGGCTAGCTCACCGGCGGCCAGCAGGGTGAAGACGAGCGCCACCCACAGGCGGGTCGTCCAGCCCGCCCAGGTCCCGCCCACGGGCAGGTACCCGAGGTAGGCGAACCAGCACAACACGGCCATCGGGGTCAGCGATCGCAGTCCGGTCGCAGCCCCCAGCAGCGGGATCGCCAGCAGCCACGACATCATTGCGATTACCATCTCGTCGACCCTTCGCCTGCGCTTGAGCACACAAAGCAGCGTCCGGGAACGCAAGCTCCCGGCGCAGGAGAGTGTCTCACAACATCGCGTCCAATACTACGCAATACTGTGGGATTCGGTCAGGAGCGCAGCCAGCCATACAACGGGAAGCGCTCGGTCATCTCCAGGACTTCGCCGCGTATGCGGGCCAGCTGGGCGGCGTCGGAACGCTGCGCGAGCGCGGCCACGATCCATTTGGCGATGGTCCGCATCTCCGGCTCCTTCATGCCGCGCGTGGTCAGGGCGGGGGTGCCGATGCGGACGCCGCTCGGCTTCATCGGAGGGTTGGTGTCGTAGGGGATTGCGTTCTTGTTGACGGTGATGCCGGCGAGGCCCAGCGCATGCTCGGCTTCGCTGCCCAGGATGCCCTTCTGGAAGACGTCCATCAGGATCAGGTGGGTATCGGTGCCGCCGGAGATGATGCGGTAGCCGGCGCCGGCCAGCTCGTCGGCCAGCACCTTGGCATTGGCCACAATCTGCTGCGCGTAGAGGGCGAACTCCGGCTCCAGCGCTTCCTTGAAAGCCACCGCCTTGGCGGCAACGATATGCACCAGCGGGCCGCCCTGCTGGCCGGGAAAGACGCTGCGGTCGATGCCTGCCGCCAGCTCCTGCCGGCACAGGATCATGCCGGCGCGCGGGCCGCGCAGGGTCTTGTGCGTGGTGGTCGTGACCACATGCGCGTGCGGCACCGGCGAAGGATGCACCTTGCCCGCCACCAGCCCGGCGAAGTGGGCCATGTCGACAACCAGGTACGCGCCCACCTTGTCCGCGATGGCGCGCATGCGCGGGAAGTCGAACTGGCGCGGGTAGGCGCTGCCGCCGCCCACGATCACCTTCGGCTTCTCGCGCAGGGCGGTCGCTTCCAACTCGTCGTAATCCACGGTCTCAGTGTCGCGGCGCACCTGGTAGCCGACCACGCGGTAGAGCTTGCCGGAGAAGTTGAGCTTGTGGCCGTGAGTCAGGTGGCCGCCGTGCGCCAGGTCCAGGCCCAGGAGGGTGTCGCCGGGATTCATCAGCGTCATATACGCCGCGGCGTTGGCCTGCGAGCCGGAGTGCGGCTGCACGTTGGCGTGTTCGGCCCCAAAGATCTGCTTGGCGCGGTCGCGCGCCAGGTTCTCCACCACGTCGGCGAACTCGCATCCGCCGTAGTAGCGCTTGCCGGGATAGCCCTCGGCGTACTTGTTGGTGAAGACGGCGCTGGCCGCCTCCAGCACCGCGCGGCTGACAAAGTTCTCGGAGGCGATCATCTCCAGCCCCTCGTGCTGGCGCATGACCTCATGCTGGATCTGGCTGGCAATTTCCGGGTCGGACGAAGCAAGGCTTGCACTCAAATCAATTGGCATATCTATATGTTAACCCACGGCAGCTCGCGCCCGGCTTCAACCCCAGCCCACTGCCGGGCTGGCAATCCCTTTTCCATCGCGTCCAGCTCACGCTCCGCCAGCTTCCTGTACTTGCCCCTCGTGTCGGTGGCTTGCGTTATACGAAAGTATTCTGCCGCCCTGGCGTTGTCTCCTGCGGCAAGCAGCGCCCGTCCCACCTGAAAATGCGTCACAGACATCTGTAACACCCGTCCGCGGGCAATGCGCTTGCCCAGTACCAACCGCCTCAGCACCGGCGTCGCCGGCCTTGTCTGCGAGGCAGCGGCCCGCGCTGCCGCAGCCAGGTTCACCGCGCGATCCACCGCCTGCTGCGCCTCGGACTTCCGATGCATTAGCATCAGCGCACCTGCCGAGCGCGCCCAGTATCTCGCGCGCTTCAGATCGTTGCTCACGTCCCCGCCAAAGTACCTGTCCGGCCCGGCTTTCTGCGTCGACAGCCGCATCGCCTCTTCGGCCATTGCCATAGCCCGCTCCGGATCCGAACGCATCGACAGCAGTAGGTCGGCCATGCTGTCCTGGCCGCTTCCCGTCGGATCGCCCAGCTTAAGCGCCTCCTCCAGGCATGTCTTGGACTCTGCGTACCGCCCCTGGTCCGCCAGCGCATCGCCCAGACAGACCAGCGCACGCACGCGCTCGCCAGAGGTGGACTGAGCAAGCGCCTTCCGGAAATACCCCTCTGCCTCTTCGGGTCGCCCGGAAATCAGCAGTTCAAGCCCCTTCATCCGCAATCCGAGGTCGCCGGCGGGGTGCCGCACCCTCCACAGCCAGACCACAAACGCCACGGGAAGCCAAGACCATCGCAGCATGCGAGCGACGAGTTCCCGGTTGTCGCGAACCAGCTGCCCAACATCCAACCCAACCCAGCCCATCATCCGGACACTCCCGGCGGCACCGACAGCGCACCCGCCGTCGCACCGTCATACTCGAATCAGTGACTGCGAACCATCCTATACTCGCCAGAGCCCTGGACGCGGCTGCGCTGCGACGTCCGGAAGCGAGCGGTGTACTGCGCAGGTCCGCGGCTGCGGATTCATGCGAAATTGATACCGAAGTGGGAGCAAACCGGCGCAAAGTGGGATACACGAGAGGCTGCCGCAAGGCGGAATCTTGATGGGTCCGGAGCGGGCCCAAGCCTCTGGCGCGTCGGAGAAGGCCATGCTGCACAGCATCCTGGTTGGCGCGGTGTTTACGGCGATGGTGCTCGCTCCCTGCGTGTTTGCGATGTTCGCGAAGGCCCACGACTAGCCGCTCTCCGCGAGCCGCTTGAACGCCTGGTAGACGAACGAGCCCAGGTACCAGCCGTCAAGGTACTTGTACGGCCACTCGCCGGTGGTGTAGTGGCCGCAGGGCAGCACCTTGGAGACATAGTCGACGCCGCAGCGGTTGAAGTTCGCGAGCACGTCGAGCGAATACTGGAGCGGGAACGTGAGGTCGTAGGTGGCGTGGACGACGAGTACCCGCCGCCGGTTCGCCGCGAACCGCTCCATGTAGGACATGGGGCTGACGCCCAGGAACGCCTGGCGCACCTGGTCCTGGGTGAGGCCCGCTTCTTCAAATGCGGCGCGAACGTGGCGGGTGCTTTGCCCGGTCCACACCACATCGCCAAACCAGGTGGACGCGTGGTTGAAGGCGCAGATGCGCAGGCGCGGGTCGTGCGCGGCGGCGATGAAGGCGTAGCAGGAGCCCAGGCTGGTGCCCAGCACGCCGAACTGTGTGTACCCCTGCGTCTCCAGCCAGTCGATGCAACTGCGGATGTCGACAACGGCCTGGCGGCAGGCGGAGATGGTGCGGCCAATGTTGGCGCTGGTGGCGTAGTCGGAGCGCTCCAGCTCCGCCGGGCGGCGAATGTCGTGGTAGGGCATGGAGAGCCGCAGCGCGGAGATGCCGAAGCGGTTGAAGAGCGAGCACAACAGGTTGTGGCTGATGGCGTCGGAGTTCCACTGCGGCATGACGATGATGGCCTGGCGCGGCCGGCCCGCGCGCTGTCGGGATTCGGGCGCCGGATACCAGCGCGCGTTCACCTGGTCGTTCTCCGGGTAGCGGGTGCGGACCGGCGAGGTGAAGCGCAGGAAGTCAGCCTCCTCGAGTTCGCCGGAGGCGGCCTGGCGGAGCATCTCCTGCTCCTGCGCCAGCGTCTCCGGCCGGACGTTGGTGGGGAAGAGCTGCGGATGGCGGCGCTCGATGCGGAAGTCCTGGGGCACGGCGTAGCCGTAGAACTGCTCCGACCGCCGCACAATCTCCTCATTCAGCGCAATCATCCGCTCCCGATCCGTGGAGCCCGCGCTGTCCTCGCCTTCGTCCGCCAACGCCACGCCCGCCAACCCGGCCCCAGATCTTGGCCCTGAGACAGGCCGGGACTGGTAGCCCAAGGCTTCAGCCTCGGGTCTCCCCGGCATCACGGCCGGAGGGTCGGATTGGGGGATAACCCCCGGGACGCGCCCTGCGTCGCTGAAATCCGCAAGCCAGTCGAAGCCCCACTCCAGCGGGCGAACGATGCGGTTGGTGTCGCGGGTTGTCAGGTCGGTTTCCCACCGCGTCATCCACCGTCCGTACCAACCCGAAAGCATAGTTCTAGTTTATAAGGACAGTTGCTAGTTGTCAGTTGCCAGTGGCCGCGGAGTACCCCCCCGGGGGGTATATACCCCCCATGTGATGTTTCTAAAGTGGTTAGCCTTGGACTTCGTACATTTTTTGTGCGACGGGCGGGGCGCAGCGCTTGCCGGTGCGGTGTCTCTGAAATAAATCTTTGAAGCGTAGCCGAGAGAGCCGTCCAAAAACGAGCGAGCCACCAGTGCGTCGAACTTGCCGTCCTTGCCACCGCAGATTTTTTAAAATTTCTCCTCCTAAATTCGTCAAAACAAAGCGAAATCGCTAAAGTCGTCATGGCAAACGGCTTACGCTAAAGTCGTCTATCCATTGGACTTAGAGGAGGTGGATTCAGGGAAATCTGCGCCCTGGGCGCGGTTCGACCTCAATCTACTCCACTGCTTAATTATACGGGCGGCGTCAATAGGCGCATGTGCAAAACCAGCCCGAAATCGTGCACCGGATACGCGCCGGGGCATAACTCATCTGCCATCCGTTTTGGGGTTTTGGTTCGGGGTTTGGTTTGTGAATTGGGCGGGTTTTGCAGAGTGGAGGGGGTTGACAACGATTCGGGGGCGTTAATTCAGGCAAGGTTGTTGGGCAGCCGATTAAAGATCATAAGGACGCAACGATGAACGTCCTCCTGGAGTTGGTGTTCCCAGAACCGAAGGCAGTCAATGCCCCGGGCGGCGAGTTGCCTCTTCACCTTGCGGTGTCGTTTTCGATTGCCGTTGATCTTCGCAGCCCAGAAGGCTTGATTTGTCTTTGGAATGTGCCCGCACCTGGCGCAACCGTGCCAGAAACATCCGTCCACGAAAACCGCCAGTCTAGCGGACTCGAAATAGAAGTCGGGCTTACCGGGAATGTCTTTCGGGTGGCCAATCCAGCCTGAGACCCCCGCCCTCACGAGTGCCATCCTTAGCCGCAGTTCCGTTGTACGGTTTCCCTTTCCTCGTACAGCCCCCATGGCGCGAGAGCGCTGTGCCGAAACGGTAAACTTCCCATCAGGGAGCGCTAATTTAAGCCGTCTTTCCACCGGTCAATAAAGGATACTCTGTCGGAGATGGGTTCTCGACCAAAGTTCGTTTCGTTCTTTGCGGGTGCACGAGGGCTCGACCTTGGCTTGGAACAGGCGGGGTGGGAGTGCCTCGCTGCTAACGAGTTCAACCGAGTCGCGTGTGAGACCATTCGCTTAAACGCGCCGGAACTTCCCCTTTACGACACCGACATTCGCGAATTGACTGCGGAGCGCCTGACGGCAGACTTGGGGCTCGGTCGCATGGAACTGTTCGCTATCGTCGGCGGCCCTCCTTGCCAGGCGTTTTCTACTGCGGGGCGACGGCTCGGACTAAATGACGCCCGAGGAAATGTTTTCCTGCACTTTCTCGATCTAATCGGCTCTCTGAAGCCAAAATACGCGGTGTTTGAGAATGTGAGGGGACTTCTTTCGGCGCCTTTGGAGCATAGGCCCCATGATCAAAGAGGCCCCGGCTTCCCAAAGTTAAGGCCATCCGAGGCCCCCGGTGGCGCTTTGAGCTTCATCCTAGGGAAGTTGAGAGGCTTCGGATACAACACAACGTTCACGCTTTACAACACCGCTAACTTCGGTGTACCCCAGGCCCGAGAGCGGATCATATTCTTCGCGTCCCGCGATGGTATGGAAATACCGTTGATGGTGCCGACGCACGATGCCGAAGGAAGGAACGGACTGCCTCGCTGGCTGACGGTTCGCCATGCCATAGGAGACATGGAATCGGGAAAGCAGCACTCAGCCAGTTTTCCGGAGAACAGACTCCGTTATTACCGGCTCCTGCGAGAAGGGCAAAACTGGCGGGACTTGCCGCAAGAACTTCAGCGCGAAGCAATGGCAGGCAGTTGGCTCTCTGGTGGCGGGAAGACTGGCTTCTACCGGAGACTCGCCTGGGACAAGCCATCGCCGACCCTTGTAACCCGTCCAAATATGAAAGCGACGGACCTTTGCCACCCCTCCGAGCTTCGGCCACTATCCGTCGAAGAGTACGCAGCGATACAAACCTTCCCATCGGGCTCGAAATTTGCGGGCAGTCTAGACGATCAGTACCGACAGATAGGGAATGCGGTACCGTGCAGATTTGGTGAGGCCATCGGGGGGCATCTGCGTGCTTTCGATGAGGGCCGATTGGTGTTCAATGAGGGGGTCGGGAGGCTGAGTCGTTATTCCGGTACTGACCATGCCTCGTGGCAGAAGGCTATCTCTGAGCAGGACCGACAGCTCCTAATCGACTATGTTGAAACCCCTCAGCGGTTCGAGGTTGCAAGTTAATGAAGCCCTCCTTCAGGAGACAAGTCGAGCAGTTTGTGGAAGAGAATATCGTAGCCTTCCATGAGAACCGTGCTGCGAACTTGGGGCGCTTGGAACTCGGAACAGTGCTAAAGGCAAAAAACCCCTACTTATTCAAGGCGAAGAATCTGGAATCTGCTGCCGACCTTGTGCGAGGGCTGCTTGACGCCCGCTTGTCCTCATCCGAGGAGGGCTCTTTCGGTGGTTTCATGGAGGAACTTGCCATCTTCGTTGCTTCTGAGACGGGCGACGGGAAAAAATCCACCGCTGAGGGGCTCGACATTGAATTAAAGCGTGACGGGGTTCGCTACTTGATTGCCGTCAAGTCGGGGAAGAACTGGGGCAATTCAACGCAACACGCTCAGTTGCGCAGATATTTCGCCGATGCTGTCAAGCGATTGCACCAATCCAAGCAGGCGGGTGCCATACAGCCGACGCTCGGTATTTGCTACGGGAATTTCAAGACTTCGAATAACGGAACGTTCCTACATATAGGTGGCCAAAGTTTCTGGCAGTTGTTATCGGGAGATCAGGACTTGTATACCGACTTGATCGAGCCGCTTGGCTGCCAGGCGAAGCGGTTTAACGATGAGTTTGAGCAGAAGAAAATCAATATGTACAACAAGATGACCCGAGAGTTCACGAACCTATATTGCGACGCGCTAGGCGCGATCAACTGGAAGCGGGTTGTGGAGTTCGTGTCCAAGAACCTACCGGAATGACCCATATACTTTCGGGTTAGAAGGCGGTGACGCCTTCTTCTATTACTAGCTGGTCGACGGAGATGTAGAGGGCGTCGCCGAGTTTTTTGAAGGCGAGTTGAAGAAGGCCCGGGGCTAAAGCCCTTTGCTTTTGTTGACCCTTTACCGCGGCCTAAAGGCCGCTGCTAATCCTAAAGGCCGCTGCTAATCCGGAAGGCCGCTGCTAATCCGAAGGCCAAATGCGGGGATTCTTCGCTCCGCTCAGAATGACAGCATTGTCCTATGCCATCGCAGAACCGCGATAATCGAGCCGTGCTATATCGATAAAGGTTCCAAAACGAGAAAGACGATTCCATATGATCGGCGTTGATCCATGGACAAGCTGACTCCAGAGCGCCGTTCCCGCAATATGGGTCGCATTGGCAGCAAGGACACGAGGCCAGAGATGCTGGTCCGACGGTTGGTGCATGCGTTGGGATGCCGGTATCGATTGCACGTGAAAGATCTACCGGGGAAACCTGATCTTGTGTTTCGCAGCCGGAAGAAAGTCATCTTTGTGCATGGCTGCTTTTGGCACCAACATAAGGGGTGTCGCGAGGGCAGGGTGCCGGGCGGCAGGGAATCCTATTGGGCGCCGAAGCTCGCGCGGAACATTGAGAGAGACAGGGAACACCTTCGCTCGTTGAAGTGTCTCGGCTGGAGGGTGTTGGTTCTCTGGGAATGTCAGCTTGATGGCCCCGCAAAACTGGAGCGCAAAGTTAGGGCGTTCTTGGACTGACGCTGTGCACCGCGTGACGAGTCAGGTCAGAGAAGGCCTAG
>PLUT01000110.1 GCA_003162875.1 Granulicella sp. | reverse complement strand
CCGAGGCCGGTGCAGGCGTCCCAGCCGGGGCCTGCGGTGAAGGCGCCGTTGTTGCCGGAGGTGATGTCATGGAACGCAGACTTGGCTTTGACGGTGTAGATGCTGGGTTGGAGGAATCCGGCGGTTGTCTTGTTCTGCGCATTGTTGAGGGCGATTAGTCCGGCCCAGAGCGGCGCTACGGCGCTGGTGCCTCCGATGACCGTTGTCTGGCCATCGACGCGTACGGTGTAGCCGGTCGAAGGGTCGGCGTCGCCAGCGACGTCGGGCACGCCACGTCCGGCGAAGGTGCCCGCAAGAGGAACGCTGGAGTTGGCCTGCCAGGTGGGTAACGGGAAGACGGTGCTGACTCCGCCGCCGGTTGCGCCTTCGTTCGCGGCGGTCTCGTTCCAGACGACCTCAGAGGCGATGGTGGAGCCGGAGCCGATCAGCTTGGTTCCACCGCAGGCGAGCACGTGGGGACTGGAGGCAGGGAAGTCGACGTGGTTCTTTCCATCGGTGACGCCATCGCTTGAGCCGTCGTCTCCGGCGGCGACGGTGATGGTGATGCCGAGTGCGGCGGCGGACTGGCAGGCGGCGTCGAGCGCGGTCATGGATTGCTGTGTCCAGGTGGACTCCGCGCCACCCCAGCTGATGGAGATGACGCTGGGCTTGTTGGTAGTGTCGTGGACGGCGGTTGAGATGGCGTCGGTGAATCCCCGATCGGTATTGGGCGTGAAGTAGACGACGATCTTTGCGCCGGGAGCAACGGCGGCGGCGACCTCGATGTCGAGCATGACCTCGCCGTCGGCGCTATTGGCGTTCGAAGGCGCGTTCTTGCCCTTGTCGACAGAGACGGCGGAGACGGTTGGCGCGGTCTGGCCGAGCGTCTTGAAATAGGCGGTGATGTCGGCGGCGCGGAAGCCTCCACCAAGCTCGATGATGCCAATGGTTTGGCCTGCGGCGGTGGCGGTGGCAGGGAACTGGTAGAGCCGGCCGACCTGGACCGGCGTGTAGGAGGTGTTGGCGGACGCAGCGGCTTCAGGCTCCTTGCCGGGCTCGCGCGGGGAGGCTTTGGCGACGCGAAAGTGGGGTTTCGCCTGCGGGCGGTTATCGAGGCCGAGGACGGCGACGACGATCTTCGACAGGCTGGCGGGAAGATGGATGCCACCCTGGCGGACACGGTAGGTCGCGCCGTCCACGGTGGTGTGTTTGAGCTCGACGCCGAAGGCCTTCTGCATGGCGGCGACGGAGCCGGTCAGGAGGACGGTACGGCGCTCCGGCTTGGGTGTGTCCTTCTCGACGGTGAGACCGAACTCTTTGGCGAAGGCGTGGATTTGTTTGAGGTCGGCGCTATCGGCGGCGTATTTTCGGGTGTACTCGGCGCGGGTGACGCGATCTTTGCCCAGACGCCTGGGGTCGAGGGGATTCTTGCGCCTTACGATGACGGACACGGTGAGCTTGCCGGTTGCGGGCTTCTCGGCTGGGATGTGGAAGGGCGCCTTCTCGCTGCCTGCGAGCAACTGTCGCGGTTCGGTGGAAAAGCTCGATGGTTTGCTGCCGGGTTTCTTTTTGGCGGCCATGGATTTCCTCGTTTTCGATGGAAGTAGGATTGCGTAAGTCGCAGGGCCCTGGCACTTCTTGTGCTCTCGAATGATACAAAATCAGACGGCGCGTCCGGCAAATCCCGGCCCTCGCGAGTTCAGACCGCGAGTTAGTTTTATACGCGATCGGCGGCGGTGGCCGCCACTCGATTGGTTGCCGGGTGCGTGTGCACTCCTCCAGGCCGAAGGTGTGCGCGGGAGATTCAAACTTGCTCAAATCCCAGTATTTCGGGAGCTTCGGCTCTTCGACCCAGTGAGTATATATGTAGGTTGCACCATTGTTCTACTGCACGATTAGAGTGACGGTGGTGGAATGGGACAGGGCGCCAGAAGTTGCGGTCACGGTGATGGTGTAGGTTTGGGGCTGGCTACCGCCGCCTCCACCGCCTCCACCGCAGCCGGTCAGCATGCTCATTCCACCCATGCCTGCGAACACTATTGTGAGCAGCGCAAGCCGGCGCAGCCACTTCCGGGAACGCCCTATCCCGCCCAGGAAGGGCAGGACCAGCAGTCCGAGCGCGATCAGCGGCACGCCGCGGCCAGGTTCTCCGCGCTGTTCCAGCTCGGCCGTCAGCGGCACCTGGATCGTCAGGGTGACATTCGTGGCAGAGCTGCCGGCGGCAAGCGAGGCTGGACTAAATGTTGCCGTGAATCCCGTGGGCAAGCCGGTGGCCGCAAAGGTTACCGCCGCAGGGAAGGTGGTTCCTCCGGATGGGCTCATGGGTAGCGTGTAGGTGGCGGTGCCGCCTGGCTGGACCGTCTGCGAGGAACCGCTTCCGCCAATCGTCAGGGTGAAGTCCTCGACTGCCTCGCTAACCGCAGCGCTGGACGCAGCGTTGAAGTTGGCGTCGCCGCCATACACGGCAGTGATCGAGTGAGATCCAACCGCTAGTGTTGCGAGGCTCAGAGTAGCGATGCCGGCGTTCAGAGGTGCAGTTCCAATCGTCGTGCCGCCGTCGGAGAAAGCCACAGAACCTGTCGGCGTGCCGGCCGAAGAGCCAATTGTCGCTGTAAGAGTTACAGAATTCTGCACCAGAACCGGGTTTGGCGACGCGGTCAACCCAGCCGCGGGTGCACCCTTGTTCACCGTGATGGAGTGTGTCACCTCAGTGGCGACGGCATAATTCGTGTTGCCGGATTGATCGGCCGCGACCACCACCGTTCCTGCGCCGCTGATGGTAAGGGTGCTGCCGCTAATCGATGCCGGTCCTGAGAGCACACTGAACACCACCGTAAGTCCCGAGGTGCTGCTGGCCGAGAGGGCGATCGGAGCAGCACCGTAGTTGACGGGCGATGCGGGCGCGGCGAACGTGATGGTCTGAGATTCGCTCGCCACCGTGAAGGTCGCGTTCTGCGATCCGGAAGCGTAGCTGCCCGCGGCGGCCTGGCTCGCCTGCA